>SVOU01000023.1 GCA_015066215.1 Oscillospiraceae bacterium
TTGTGCAGACTGCGGGCGTTCATCGTCATAATCATCTTGGTGGTGCAAGCATTGGGCAGCACAAAGCGCGCGTCCTCGATCGCCTTTTTCTCGGCGGCGCGGTCGGCGGCTTTTTCGTCCATACCCTCTGCCATCATCGCCGCTTTGTGTTTAGCTTTGAGAATATCGGCCAGTTGATCGTACCGTTTTTGATTCTCTTCCATCGCCTGCACAAAGATATCGTATGCTTCGGGAACTGCCGCAATTTCGGGCGGCAACACGTATTCAAACTGTTTTTCCGCCACATAGCGCTGGCTCTGCACGCTGAACGACGCCATACGGTGGCGCGTGATCTGTGCCAGCAGTGCGCGCGAAACGCCCTCGATGCCAAAGGTGAAAGAGGCGTGTTCGATCGGGCTTTCGTGACCGATCTCCGACAGCATATCCACAAATGCCGCCGTCTTTTCCTCCGTCAATTTTTCACGCACGTCGTCAATGGTAGCGGGAGAATAGCACAACCGTGCCGCAGATGCCACCGTACGCTCGGGTTCGGGCGTATAGGCCAGTAAGGTGACTTTCACAAACCCCATCTCCTTTACCTTGTCCATAGTTATTTTGATTATAACAAATTCCACTCTATTTTGCAACAAAAACATACATCTTTCAAAAATTTCATATACTCCCGCAGAGAGGAGTGGTGCGCGTGGTTATGTTGCTGTCACGCAAACGATTATCTTTGGCGACGGTGTTGGCTTTTTTGTTGGCGATATGTCTTTTTTGCTGCCGCCCAACGCACGAAACCGTCGCCTCAGAAGACGGCGTTTTGCTCCCGATCGTTATGTATCACGGCTTGCATCCCGACACCAAAAAGCAGGGTGATTACGTCATCTCGCCCACTCTTTTTGAGGATGATCTGCGGTTTTTGACGCAAAACGGCTACACCACCGTCACTATTGAACAGCTGATTGCCTATACCAAGGGTGGCACCCTGCCGGAAAAGCCCGTTTTGCTCACCTTTGACGACGGCTACCTCAACAATCATCTCTACGGCACACCTCTGCTGCAAACTTACGGCTGTCAGGCCGTTCTCTCCCCCATCGTCTCCGAAACGGTGCGCTATTCCACGCTCAACGACCGCAGCCCTGCTTATGCGCAGGTGACGTGGAACGATCTGCGCACTATGCGCGACACGGGCTGTTGGGATATTCAAAACCACACCTATGCGCTGCACACCTACACCGATAGAAACGGTTCGTCACGGTTGCCTTTTGAGAGTTTAGAAGCCTATGCGACCGTTTTGCAGGCGGATATCGGGCAGGCGCAAACCCTTTTGCAACGGGAAGTAAATATTACGCCGCGCGCCTTTGCCTATCCGTTTGGAGCTATCGGCAAGGGTGAGCGGGAAATCTTGCAGGATATGGGGTTTGCGGTCACGCTCACTTGTACCGAACAGCATAACACCGTGACGCGCGAGGCGGAATGCTTGTTGGATATGGGGCGGTTTCGACGCCGCAACCGCATGTCGGCACGGGAATTTTTCACCCACGTCGTCAAACTGCCATAAACTGAATTGAGAAGGAGTTGGTGTTATGCCCACGCTATATTTGAGTCCATCCACGCAAGAGGGAAACCCCGTCGTCATCGGCAATTCGGAGGAATATTATATGAACCTCATCGCCGATGCGATGGAGCCCTACCTCATTTCCAACGGTATCACGTTTAGCCGTAACGACCGCAACGCCTCACTTGGGCAGGCTATTCGCGAGTCCAACGCAGGAAACTATGACCTGCATCTGGCGTTGCACTCCAACGCCGCGCCACCCGCCAACGCGGGCAACGTGCAGGGAGCGGATTTTTACTACTACGCCACCAGTGCACCCAGCCGTGAGGCGGCGACCATTCTGGCGGAAAACTACAAGCGCATCTATCCCTATCCCGAAAAATCCCGTCCACTTGCGACCACTTCGCTGGCGGAGCTGCGCCAAACCAACGCGCCGGCGGTGCTGGCAGAGCTGGCTTATCACGACAACGTCGAAGAAGCCACGTGGATCAGCAATAATATCGAGGGGATCGCCCGCAACCTGACCGAAGGGCTGACGGAATACTTCTCCATCCCCTTTGTGGAGGCGCGCATTCCCGTACCGGGCACCGTGCGTGTGACGAGCGGGGGACTAAACTTACGCGACCGCCCCAACACACAGGCAAACGTTTTGCGCGTTATTCCCAACGGCGCAACGGTGACGGTCAACGGGCAGTGGGATAACTGGTACGTGGTGACCTACGACGGCACCACGGGCTATGCCAACGCCGCCTATATCGCCGTGTGACCATTCTGCCTAAATGTGACGGTTCATTTTCGGTGTAAGTGACAATTGCAAAACTGACACATCGCGTCTATAATGTGGGCGAAACGATATTGTTTCAGCACTTTTAAGGACGTGATGTGTTGGTCAGATTCACCTACCAATCTATGGATTCCGCCAATCTCGGCGGCTTAAACCCGCTCCCCAAATTTCGCGCACCGCAACCGCACAATCCCTCCCGCGTGCATGATAACGTGCGCCCCGAAGAAACCGAGGGACACGGTCAAAACTGCGGCGAGCGCATTTTGCCCTATTTGGTGCAAGACCGCTACGATAGGGACATACAAAAGCGTGATCAACCTGTGGTGATACTGGAAAACGAGTTTCTCAAAGCTGTCGTGCTGGCAAACTACGGTGGTCGGCTTTATTCCCTCGTGGACAAAGAAACGGGGCGGGAAGCCTTTTTCTGCAACCCCGTCATTCAGCCCGCCAATCTTGCTCTTCGCGACGCTTGGCTATCGGGCGGTGTGGAATGGAACGTGAGCCAGCTCGGTCACACCTTCACCACCTGCTCGCCGATGTATTGCGCTCGCGTCACCGACGAAAACGGTGAGGATTTTCTGCGTATTTATGAATATGAGCGGCAAAAGCGGCTTTTCTGGCAGGTGGATATGCATCTGCCAAAAGGTGCACGGCAGCTTTACTGCTACGTCCGCATCGTCAACCAGTTTGAGGACACGCCGATGTATTGGTGGACGAATACGGCGGCGCGCGAGGATGCGCAAACGCGCGTATTTTCTGCAACAGGGCGTTGTCTGTTCGGTCATAGCGGCAAGCTGTGGGCGGGCGATATGCCCTATTTTCCCGAGGTAAGTGACAAGGACCTGTCCTATTCCCTCAACCTGCCCCGCGCCATCGACTTCTTTATGCAGACCCCCGCAGAGGTGAAAGCTCCGTGGGAAGCCGTTGTTTACGGTGACGGCGCGGTGACCTTTGAGCGTTCCTCCGCCCTTTTGCGCTATCGCAAAATGTTCTGCTGGGGCGATCTGCCCGGCGGTTGGCGCTGGAAGGAGTTTTTGTCCAAGGAGGGCGAAGGCTCCTATGTGGAAATTCAAGCCGGTATTGGTCGCACCCAATCGCACGGCTTGACGATGCCCGCTGACAGCGAGTGGGATTTTGTAACAGTATTTGGTATGACCGACGCCGATCCGACCGCCGCTCACGGCGAATGGGCATCGGCGCAGGCGCATATTGCCGACTGCGTTGACAACTGCGTGTCGGAGGCGGACATTTACGCCGCCTATGAAAAATGCGCCGCAGTGGGCAAGAAAACACCCTGCGAGCTGATGTATTACGGCAGCGGCTGGGGTGCTTTGGAATGCTTGCGCCGCGAAAAGCAGGGCGAAAAAGCGATCCCTGCGGGCTATCTTTTCCCCGCCGACGCCATCACCGAGGAGCAATCCCCGTGGCTTGCGCTTATGCAAGATGGGGCGCTACCTGACGAAACGCCGTCCTCTTACGTCATCGATGCCGTTTGGGAGGAAATGCTCAAAAAGGCACCTGACAGTTGGCAGAAATATTATCATCTCGGTGTGATCGCCGTAGAAAATCTGCGCCGCGATGAGGGTATTACTCTGTTCAAGCGGTCAGCAGAGATAGAAGAAACGGTTTGGAATCTGCGCGCGTTGGCAGAGTTGGAACCTGACGGAGAAAAATCTCTTGCGCTGTACGACAAGGTCTATGCGCTCGGTTTCCCCGACGTTGGCTTTGCACAGGAATACGGCAAGAAACTGCTTATGTCTGGCAAACGCGAAAAACTTTTGATGGTGTTCGACTCTCTTCCCGAAGCATTCAAACAGAATTGTCGCCTGCGCGCTATGGCTGTGGAAGCACAGCTGTATAGCGGTGACACCACGATGTGCGACGAAGGCTTTTTCGAACTGCCCTTCCCCAGCGTGCGCGAGGGCGAGGTCAAGTTGACTGACCTGTGGTTCCGCTATCAGGCTATGCAGCTGGCTAAAGAGCGCGGCGAAGCCTTCTCACCCGAGCTAGAAGCGTGGGCAAAAGAAAATCTGACGCCGCCCCGCAACATTGATTTCCGTATGGGTACGTATCAGGTGGCAACCAACAAAGAAACACATAAAGAGTCATAAAACAAGCCCCTTGCGGTTGCCCGCAAGGGGTTTTACTTTACAGGTTTTCGATTGCCGTGATCAATTTATCCACATCTTCGGATTTGGTCGCCCAAGAGGTGCAAAAGCGCACGACAGCGCTTGTTTCATCGTACTTTTCCCAGAATTCAAAGGAAAATTGCTCTTTGAGCTTCTCGATCGCCGCATAAGGCAAAATGGGGAATTGCTGATTGGTCGGCGACGCATAACGGAAGGTATATCCCTTTACAGCAAAAGCGTCGCGGATGCGCAGAGCCAATCCGACCGCGTGGACACCGATGTCGGTATACAAGCCGTTTTCCAGCAACGTTTCGAACTGCACGCCCAGCAAACGCCCCTTGGCGAGCATACCGCCGTGCTGTTTGAGGATATAGCGGAAGTCCTCCTGCAACGCGGGGTGGTTAATGACCATAGCCTCACCGAACAAAGCACCCACCTTGGTGCCGCCGATGTAAAACGCATCACACAAGGCACCCAAGTCTGCGGCGGTCACATCGTTGCCCTCGCTCGCCAGCGCATAACTCAAGCGCGCACCGTCAACGTATAAAAACAGTCCCCATTTATCGCAAGCCGCGCGCAGAGCGACAAGCTCGTCCTTTTTATACACGGTGCCGTTTTCGGTCGGCTGGGAGATATAGACCAGTTTGGGCTGCACCGTGTGTTCACGGTTGCCTTGCGCAAAGTGGTCAGCGCAATACGCATCCACCTGCGCGGCGGTAATTTTGCCGTCATCAGAGGGGACGGTCAGCACCTTATGCCCCGTCGCCTCAATAGCGCCGCTTTCGTGCACGGCAATGTGTCCCGTTTGTGCCGCCAGCGCACCCTGATGCGGGCGCAGTGCCGCTGCAATCAGCGTGAGGTTGCAGGGCGTGCCGCCCACCATAAGATGCACCTGCGCGTCGGGCGCGGCGCAAAAGTCACGCACCAGCGCACGCGCGTGCTCGCAGTGCGTATCCACCCCATAACCGGGGGTCTGTTCAAAGTTAGTTGCCATAAGCCGCTCCATAATTTGCGGATGCGCGCCCTCGGCGTAGTCACATTCAAATCTTAGCATACCCATGCCTCCTTTTCGTTGGCATCAGTATATCACATATAGAAACAATTTTCCACCACTTTTTTATTCGCTCACCAGTTGCACCAAGTGTGCCACAGCGGGAATACTCTCCCCCTGTTGCGCAGAGGTTGGCGACATCAGCGCACCCGTGGCGATGAACAGGACGTTGCGCCACTCCTTGCGCTCCAGTTTTCCCAAAATATGCGAGCAGAGCACCGACGCGGCGCAGCCGCAACCCGACCCGCCCGCGTGTACGTCCTGTTTTTCGCGGTCGAACAGCATCAGCCCGCAATCCAAGTGGCGTTTGCCCAGTGCAACGCCTTTTTCGGTCAGCAGTTCGTTGAGCAGCACGCTGCCCACCGCCGCCAAGTCGCCCGTGATGACCGCGTCATAGTCCTCAGGGTCGGTGTCGGTATCCTGCAAAAAGCGGTAAATCGTATCCGCGGCGGCAGGTGCCATCGCCGCGCCCATATTGTTGGCATCGGTCACACCCAGATCCACCACGCGTCCCGCACACATCGCCGCAATATGCACACCGCTACCGCCAAGTCCCACCAAAGCCGAGCCGGAAGCGGTGGCGGTCCACTGGGCTGTGGGCGGGCGCTGGCTGCCATATTCCAGCGGGAAACGGTACTGTCGCTCGGCGGTACAAAAATGTGACGACGTGACGACGCTGCACACGTCTGCCGCACCGCTGTCCACAAACACCGCCGCCATCGCCAACCCTTGTGCAATAGTCGAGCAGGCGCCGAATTGCCCCAAAAGGGGGCGTTGAAACTCGCGCAGACCAAAGGTTGAGGCGATACATTGGTTGAGCAGATCGCCCGCAAAGATATAATCCACCTGCGACGGCGAATAGCCTGCTTTATTGAGGGCGCGGGTGAACGCCTCTTTTTGCAAGGCACTTTCGGCTTTTTCCCAGCTTTTCTCCCCCATCGTGGTATCTTCAAACACATAGTCAAACCCGCGTCCCAACGGACCTTCGCCCTCTTTTTTTCCTACCACCGCCGCATATCCCAAAATGGTGGGACGGCTTGACATCACCACGGTGGATTCGCCCTTGCGCTCCGGCATTTTGCATATCTCCTTTCCTGTTTCGCCCGACAATATACCCCGTTAGTATGCGTTGTCCAAAAGGAGATATTCCTCTTTGCAAAATCCCCTTCTTTTATCCGTAAAATGATTGACCGCCAAAGCGGTTTGTGGTATGCTTTTTGTAGATTATAAGCGCGTTTTGTACAGCGCAAAGCAAGGAGAACACAATGTTTGATTTTCATATGCATTCTTCGCTGTCCTTTGACAGCGAGGCTGCCGCAAAAGATATGGTGAATGCCGCCGCGCGCAACGGGTTGCGCGAGATTTGCTTCACCGATCACTACGACTGCCACTTTTATCCCGACGGTGAACACTGGGTGTTCACAGACGAGGAATACGGTGCTACTTATGACACGCTCACCTCTGACAAAGTGCTGGTGCGGCGCGGTGTGGAGCTTGGTCTGACCGCTTGGAACCGCCCGCAATTTGAGCAAGTACTTGCGCGCCGCCCGCTGGATTTTGTGCTGGGCTCGGTGCATTTCGCGCGCGGCACGGACCCCTATTTCCCCGAATATTGGGACGGCATCACCGTCGAGCAGGCGTTTGAGGAATACCTCACAGAAACGCTGCGCTGCGTGCGGTTGCACGACGGCTTTGACGTGCTGGGACACTTGACCTACGTCTGCAAATCGCCCCACAACCGCGAAAAACGGGTGGTACAGATGGCGGATTATCAGGATATTGTTGATACCATTTTTAAGGAACTGGTACAAAAGGGTATCGGTTTGGAGGTCAACACCAGCGGTGTGGATCGCTTGGGGGTGCTTTTGCCCGACGTCGCCTTTATCAAGCGTTTCAAAGAGTTGGGCGGCGAGATCGTCACCGTCGGATCGGACGCGCACGCGCCCGACCGCGTGGGCAACCACGTTGACGATGCACTGGCGGTTTTGCGCGATATTTTCGGCTACGTCTGCACTTTTGAGAACAGAAAACCTATTTTTCACAAGTTATAAACGAAGGCAAAAATCGCCCTCTTTCAGGGCGGTTTTTGCCTTTCTTAAAATAATTCTTTTTGGGTGTTGCAATCCCAAAAATCTTATGCTATTATGGCGCTGAAAGATGCCAAAAGCAGGGGCAAAAGGAGGCGTTTCTATGCCGTTTTCCGTTGAAAGTTGGAACAATCCGCCCAAAGAATATCGTGTCAAGCCGATCATTCACAACTGGCCGAATGATGCAGAGGTTTTGATGGACGCCGTCAACGATTTCGGCTTTGGCGGCGTTGTCACCAACCCTTCGCACAAAAACTGGTATGAGGGCTATCGAGACAACGTCAAAGAGTTCGCAAAGCACGTTGAGGAGTTGGAAAAACGAGATCTCTCCTTCTGGTTTTATGACGAGAAGGGCTACCCCTCCGGTCAAGCGGGCGGCGAAGTGCTGAAAGGGCACCCAGAGCTGGAAGCCAAGGGCTTTTATATGCGCCGTATGGTGGCGTATGCGCCGCGCCACGCGAAGTTTCATCTTGATGACGAGTCGGACAAGATCGTCTGGGCGGCAAAATACCCCTTGAACTGTCCACGCATTGACGATTCTTACGTGTTATATGAGCAGATGCAGCCCGTGCCGTTTACCGACACCTTCTGTGAGACGGATCTCAACGAGCGCGAGGTGTTCTTTGTTTTCTGTGCCAAGCCCGCCTATGAGGGCTCGCACTGTACGCACAACGTTTCCTCTTTCTCCCGCTATATCAACGTGATGGACAAACGGGCTGTACGGCGGTTTATCGACCTCATTTATGAGCCGCTCGCCGAGATAATCCCCGATCTGTTTTCACGCACGCAAGCGGTTTTTACCGACGAACCGTCCTTGCAGGTGGGATATATGCGCAGTTATGAATCCTGGCCCTATGCACTCGCGCCTTGGGTCGACGGTCTTTTCGAGCGGTACGAACAGGAATACGGCACGTCGCTTCTGCCCTATCTGCCGCTGCTTTTTGAGGGGCGGGCTGACGCCTATCCCATTCGCATAAACTTTTATCAGTTGGTGGGCAAATTGATCGCGGAAGCCTATTCCGGACAGATTGCCGACTGGTGCCGCGACCACGGCGGCGTATTTTCGGGTCACTATCTGTGCGAGGAGACCATAGCGCATCACGTGCTCAGCTACGGTTCTTTTGTTGAGGTGGTACGCCGCTGCGGTTATCCGGGACTGGACGTGCTGTTCTGCTACCCCGAAGATTTCGATTATAACAACGTCAAATACACGCAGATTGCCGCCCGCAAGATGGGCGCTGACGGTATGATGGTGGAGTTTTGCCCCTTTGCAGGCAAAGAAAACTTCAACAAGGCACCGATGGAGAACACCCTCGCAATGATGGGCATTTTGATGATGCACGGCGTGCGTAGGGTCAACTCTTATTTCAGCTCCAACTTCGTGGAATATGCGCCTGACGTGCTGACCGACCGCAAGGGCGCGATGCACCGCGAGGAAGCACAGCTGCTTAACACCTACGTCGGGCGTATGGGGTTGATGCTGGGTGGTCTGCAAAACCGCACCAACGTGTTCGTCTACTACGGCTTGGAGGACACGCAGGGCAAGATGAAGCCGCAAACAACGCAGCTCAACGGTCGCGAGCAGGATGCCGACCGCGCGACGATGCCCTTTGCCCGCCGCCTGCTCAACAGCGGCGTGGACTTCTACTATGCCGACCGCGAGGACGTGGTTGCCGCCGCAAGCTGTGACGGCACGCCCGTCATCTCGGGCAACGAGGTGAAGCTGATTATCGTGCCCGCTTTGGATATTATGCACGACGATGCGTTTGCGGCGTTGCAGACGCTTAAAAACAAGGGCGTCGAGGTGCTGTTCTTGCAAAAGGTGCCGCAGTTTGGTACCACTATTGGAGAAACCGCTGTGCGCGAGGGCTTTGTTCCTTCCCACGAGGACGCCGCTATTGCCAAAGCGTGCGCGCTGCTTGATTTGACAGTCAACACCACCGCCAAAACAATAATGAAAGCGCGATTTATGCGCGACGGCAAGGAGATATGGATGCTCGAAAACCTCGACAAAGAGGCGGCGACCATTTCCCTCGCGCACGGTCAATACAACGCCACCACGCTTTATTTTCCCGAAAGTGGGGATATTTCGTCTGTGAAAATGGGCGAAGACTTTACACTTCCCTCTTATCGCGTGGTTTTTGCGATGATGGATACCTGAAACTTTTCAACACAGGAGATACGCAATGAACAGAGTTTTCTTGAAAAAGGCCAACGATCACAAGCGTGAACTTTTGCACCAAGTGTGCCGTCCAGTTAGAACGGTAACTTTCCAAAAGGATGAAACAGCTTTTCAAGGCTTACGCGTGCAGGCTGTGGACAATTTCAGCTGGCCTATTATTCTTAAACCGCACGAATCGGTGATTTTGGATTTTGGTGACCATTGCGTGGGATATCTGCATTTTTCAATGCGTACCCTTGATCACATTGCCGACGCACCGCTCAAATTTCGCTTTTCTTTCGGCGAATTCCCGCTCGAAATTGAGAAAAATCCCGCCGACTACCAAGGTGGATTGGGTAGCGGCTGGTTGCAAAACGAGGAGCGCACCTATACCTTTTTGCCGTATACCACCCAGTTGGAACGCCGCTATGCTTTCCGCTATCTGAAAATTGAACGGCTTGAGGACAATACGCCGTTTGCCGTCGCGTTTTCGGATATGTACTGCGACTGCGTGTCAGCGGTGACCCCCAAAACGCTACCGTCCGTTTCTATTCCCGACAACACCTTGCGCCGCATTTACGACGTGGCAGTCAAGACTTTGCAGGATTGCGAGCAGGACGTGTTTGAAGACGGTCCCAAGCGTGACCGCCGTCTGTGGATGGGCGATCTCAAGCTGCAAGCTATCACCGACTTTGTCACTTTCAAAAACGTTGACCTTTTCAAGCGGTGTATGTATCTGTTTGCTGCCTACCCTTGCGCGGACGGACGCATCTCCTGTTGCCTGTTCCCCGATTCCCCGCCTCACAACGACCCGTGGAAGCTCACAGACTATGCGCTGTTTTTCGGTTGCAGCCTTTATGACTATACGCAAGCGTTCAATGATGAGGAGTTTCTCAACGACCTCTATCCAATTGCGTTTGAACAGTTAAAAATCACGTCGTCTTTCTGGAATGAGAAAACCAACACGCTGGACGCAGAGTTTTTCATCGACTGGTGCCCCGATCTGGATCGTTCCGTGGCGGCATTGGGTGTCTATTCCTATGCGCTCACGCGAATCGGCGCGTTGGCAAAGCGGCTTCAAAAGGAAGAGGATATGGCTTTTGTCGCCGCCGAGCAGGCACGTGTGAAAGATGCCCTTATGTCCCACTATGATGCCGACCGCAAGTTGTTCGTCACGCCGCAGGGACAGATTTCGTGGCACTCCCAGATTTGGGCGGTGCTGTCGGGGCTGTTGCCGCAGGCTGATGCCGTGGCGCTGCTTGCGCGTATCAAAGACGATGCAACACCCTTCACCATTCGCACCCCCTATATGATGCACTGCTACATCGATGCGCTTTTCGCCGTCGGCGAAAAGCAAGCGGCGATGGCACAGGTGGTGGCATTTTGGGGTGATATTGTCGAAAAAGGCTTTGACTGCTTCCCCGAAATCTTCAACCCCCAAAACGATTTCGAGTCGCCCTACGGCGCGCCCGAGATCAACAGTGCCTGCCACGCTTGGAGCTGCACACCCGCCTATTGGATCCACCGCTATTATAACGAAGGAGATGCCGTATGAATATTTTAAGTATCGGAAACAGTTTCTCACAGGATGCTCACCGCTGGCTGCATCAGGTGGCTGACAATCTCGGTGCTGATTTTCACTGCGTCAATCTTTACATCGGCGGTTGCAGTCTGCAACAGCATTGGGACTGCTATTCGAGAGAGGTCGCGGAACATTTTTTGGAAGAAAACGGCGAAGCGGTACGACTTGTTTCCATTCAAGAAGCGTTATCCCTTGCCGATTGGGACGTCATCACACTGCAACAAGCAAGCCACGACAGCGGCTTATATGATACATATCAGCCCTTTTTGCGCAACCTTTCTGCCGCGATAAAAGCGACGTGTCCGCGTGCCAAGATATATCTGCAACAAACGTGGGCGTATGCAAGCGACTCTACGCATTGGGCATTCCCGCGCTATCATAACGACCAAGCGGAAATGTACGCCGCACTGATCGCCGCCTACAAGCGAGCAGCAGACGATATCGACGCAGGCATCATCCCCGTCGGCGAAGTGATCCAATATATGCGGCAAAACGCCTCCGCTTTTGCAGCCGTGCCGCTTACGCGTGACGGTTTTCATCTGTCGCTCACCTACGGGCGTTATGCCGCCGCGCTCACTTGGTGCGGTATGCTAACCGACAAGGACGTGCGCAACTGCACCTTTGTGCCGTGGGATGAAAGCGGTGCTGCCGACGAAGCTTTGCTTGCCGCCGTCAATCAAGCGGTATGGCAGGTTTTGGAAAGCAAAAAAATGCGTTAAGGGCAGGAGAAAACTATGGATTTCAAAAACGTGCCGAAAAAATACCGTCCTGTCCCCTTTTGGTCATGGAACGAAAAACTGTCGGTCGACGAGTCCCTGCGCCAGACGGCGTTGATGGACGAGGTTGGCATCGGCGGCTACTTTATGCACGCCCGCGGTGGCTTGCAGACGGAATATATGGGTGAGGAATGGTTTGAGAACGTCGCCGCCTGTATTGACGAGTGTCAAAAGCGCGGTATGTATGCGTGGGCGTATGACGAGAACGGCTGGCCATCGGGCTTCGGTGGTGGCAAGGTAACGGCTAAGGGCGAAGCGTTTTGGCAGAAATATCTGCGCGTGCAGCCTGCCGACGCCGACCGCGCAAATATCCCCCAAAACCGCATTATCTTTACCGACGACACCTACTGCTTCTTTTATGAAGTCAACCCCTTCTACGTGGATACGCTGTCCGCCGAAGTGACCGCCGACTTTATCCGCGAGATCTATCAGCCCTATTGTGACCGTTTTGGGGATTCCTTTGCAGGATTTTTCACCGACGAACCGCAAATTTCGCGCAACGGTATTCCGTGGAGCCTGACGCTACCCATGCAATATGAAAAAGCCTACGGCGAATCGCTCACCGCGGCACTTCCCTGTCTTTTCTATCCCGTTGGCGATTATGAAACAGTGCGCGTGAAGTTCTGGAAACTGAACACCGAGCTGTTCTCCAAAAACTTTTTGAAGCAGATCCACGATTTCTGCCAAGAGCATAATGTGCAGTTCACGGGGCATTTGGTGCTGGAAGAAAGCCTCTCTGCACAGCTTATCACCAACGGCGCCTGTATGCCGCACTATGAATATTTTGACATTCCCGGTATGGACTGGCTGGGGCGTCCCATTTTTTCTTGTCTGACCCCCTTGCAGGTGGGCAGTGCCGCCGCGCAAACAGGTAAAAAGCAGGTGCTGTCCGAAACCTTTGCGCTCTGCGGGCATAACGTGAGCCACGACGAACTCAAACGCAACTACGAGTGGATGATGGTGCGCGGTATTAACCTCTTGTGCCAACATTTGGAGGGGTATTCCCTGCGTGGTATCCGCAAGCGTGACTATCCGCCCGCGATGTACGCACAGCAGCCGTGGTGGGCGGATTATAAGGTGTTCAACGATGCGATGTCGCGCGTCGGTATGTTGCTCGCAGAGGGTAAAATTGACTTTGACACGTTGCTTTTGCACAACATGACTTCCGCTTGGGCGGCTTTTGACGGCAATAACAACACCGAGATTGACGGCTATAACCAACATCTTCTGGACACTATCCACACGCTGGAGACCAAGCACATCCCCTTCCATCTCGGCGACGAGATCTTGATGGAACGCCACGGACGGGTGGAGGGCAACCGCCTGATTATCGGCGAGATGAGCTATTCTCGCGTGGTTGTGCCGCCGCACAAATGCTTCCTTAAAAACACCGAGCGTCTGCTCGCGAAATTTGCCCAAAACGGCGGCATTATCGTCACCGCCGATGAGTTGGACGCCAACCCCATCATTGACAACCCGCACGTCACCTACACCTGCCGCCGTTTTGACGGGTTCACCATGCACTATTTCGTCAACTCCACCGACGAGGAGCAGACGGCGGTTATTCGCTGCGGCGGCTATGCGCTGGATATTGCCACGGGCGAAAAGCAGGCGTTTGGCGGCACCCACACCTTCCCCGTCTACGGCAGTTTGGTGGTTATCGACGACGGCACACCTTGTTCCGACGCTGTAGCGCCTGCCGCCGCCAAAAATTTGGCTTTGAACGGCGCTTGGGCGGTGAAAAATGCCACCGAAAACGCGCTGACGCTGGACAAATGCACCTATTGGTTTGACGGTGAACTGCAACAGGAAAACGGCTACGTACTCAACGTCGCCAACCGCGCCTATGCTTTGGAGCGTGCGGTGGATATTTGCTGCCGTTTCCATTTCAAACTGGAATATCTCCCCCGCCCGCTGTATTTGGCGTGCGAAACGCCTGATATTTTCACCATCGCGGTCAACGGCAAAGAGATCGACAAGACCGATCACGGTGCTTTCCGCGATACCGCTTTCCGCAAGCTGGATATCACCGATTACGTGACCTTGGGCGAAAACGAGATCACACTGTGCGTGCGGTTTGACCAGTCGCCGCGGGTGTATGAGAATCTGCGCAAGGCCAAGATTTTCGAGTCGGAGATGAACAAGCTCACCTACGATATGGAGATCGAGGCGATGTATCTGGTGGGCGATTTCGGCGTCAGATGCGACGGTACGTTCACCCCACACGAGCGCGGGGCTTCGTTCTTTGACGGCGATTTTGTGATCACCGTACCGCCCGAAACGGTCACACTCAAAAACATCGAGCAACAGGGATATCCCTTCTTTGCGGGTGAACTGACCGTCAGCCGAAAGTTCGACCTTGCCGATACCGACTATCGGATTGCGTTGGATAAAAAAGGCATCAACGCCGTACGCTTGGTAGTCAACGGCAAGCCCGTCTTTGAGCGGCTGTGGCGTCCCTATGCCGCAGACTTGAGAAAATTCCTGCAAGAGGGGGAAAACGAAGTGGAATTGACGCTGGTGAACAACCTGCGCAACCTGCTTGGCCCGCACCACAACGGCGAGGGCGAGTCCTATTGGGTCGGTCCCGGCTCTTTCTTCGAAGAGCCTTGCATCTGGAACGGCTACCACAAGGCCAACTACACCGAGCAGTATAACTTTGTCGAAACCTCGGTGGAGTGATTTCGGGTATAAAAAACAGGCTTAGGAATTCCTAAGCCTGTTTTTATTTACATGAGTGTGTAGTGTATTTTCACCACGGCAAAGGGCGGCAGCGTGCCGTCAAGGGTAAAGCTTTCCCACGCGGCAGAGGCGTTCACGATCTCACACGCCGACGGCTCTTTTGCACCGCTTACAGCTATATCCAGCGGCACGGGTCTATCGTTGGTGTTGACAAGCACTAAGACCCCATCGTCTGCTTTGGCTGCGCAGGCATAAACGCCGCTCGGCAATTCACCGACAAGCACCTGCTGACGGCGCGCATACAGCTCGCCAAACGCCGCAAACGCCTGATAGGCGGGCAAGGGCTTGAAGGTCATACAATCGAAAAGCCCCGCGTAAATGTTCGGCATACAGGCGGCATCGTAGAACATCGCACTTGCAAGCGAGGTGTTTTGCAACGCCGCCAGCATACCGCAGGTAAGCGCGGCGTGGGACATAGAGCCTTTGGTTTGCGGCGCACAGTTCCATTCGTTTAAGGTGTGTTCGGTGGCGGTATAGCCATAAGCATCCAACTGCTCGCGCACGTATACCGCCCAACGTACGTTTTCGTTGATGCCAGCATAGCTGTGCCACGAAAAGAAGTCAAGCGGGCAATTATGTTCTGTGATATACCGCATAAAGCCGTGGAAAAAGTCCACAAAATACTGCTCGCGCGGTGAACAGGCGGCAAAGGCGCTCTTGGTGTTGGTGATGGCATAAAAGCCGCAACTGGCATAGCCGCCGATTTTCAAGTGCGGAAAACAAGCTTTGAGATGCTTGGACGCCACTTCGTACAGACGGTAATAGTCCTCGGGGGTACCCGTCCACATTTGGTTTTCTTCAGGGCTTTCAAAGTTGTCAGGCTCATTCCAGATTTCCCAGTAGCGGATGTTGTAGGTAAAACCATCCGCCCAGCCCTCGGTATAGTGACGGATAATGCCCTCGCAAATTTGCGCCCATTTTTGATAATCCTGCGGCGGGTGGATGCGATAGGGACGTATGGCGCGATAGTTTTCGATGGTGACACCCAGGCGGAAAAAGGGCTCTATCCCCCGCTCCATCAATGCTTTTATCAGCTGATCGGTGAAGCCGAAATCATAGCTTGCGGAATCAAGCGGATCGGCAGAGAAATCTCTGAAAATATTCGGGATATCCACAAACATATTGCCGCCAAACGGGCCGCCCACGTCGTGCAGGCGCGAAAACGGCACCCGCGCGGCTTTGAGATAATCGGTCATAGAAAAATCCATACCCAAAACGGGCGGCTGTCCCACGCCGTGCATCGGTTTGATTTCACCGACAACGGTGTTAAAGTCTACCGTCAGCTTCATATAACACACCTCGCCGTTAAATTTGGCTGCCCGTTTGGGCGATAATCATATCCTGCCACTCTTTGTTAAGCGTCACAAAGCGGGCGTTCCAGCCCGACACGCGTACGGACAGGTTTTGATAGTCCTCCGGATGCTCCTGCGCCGCTTTTAAGAGAGCGGTGTCCGCAATATCAGGCTGCATAAAACAACCGCCCAGTGCCACGAAACCGTGTATGAGCGCCACCAGCGTTTGCACGCCGTCTTTGTGGTTGACGGCACTCGGCAACAGCTTAATATCCAATGCCGCACCCGAAACAATACGTTTGAGATCGGCTTTGCAATAGGATTTGATGATGGCGGTAGCGCCCTCTTTGTCCGTACCGGGAGTGGGCGAAAAGTTGCCCGACAAAATATCGTTCGCTTTTCTGCCGCTTGGCGTCGCCAAACGGTGCGGCGCCCATTCGATCTGTCTGCCAAAGGTGCTCACGCCCGCAGGCGTCATATAGCCCGTATAGCCGCCAAGACCGTCACACGCGTCGGCAAACGCGTCGATCATACGCACAGCGATCGCATCCACCTCGTCGTTATCGTTGCCGAAATAGGCGTATTTAGTGAGCGCGTGCTGTCGCAACGACTCATAGCCCGCCCAGTTGTTTTTGAGTGCCGCCATCAGTTCACCAAAGGTGGTCACCTTGTCATCAAAAACCAGCTTTTTGATGGCGTAGAGACTGTTGACCGCGTCAGGCAGACCGCCGATATGCAACGACACCATATTATAGACAGGACCGCCCTCTAAATAAGACAGACCTTTTTCAATACAGCCCTGTTCAAAGAGAGAGATGACCGTGCAAGGCACCGTGGGCTTCCATTTCCAATTTTTTGTGGCGAAAGACGTATCCACAAACGCCCCACGCAAGCCGTCGCCAAACGCCTGCACTTTTTCGCCCAAATCCGCAACAAATTGTGCAAACAGCGCTTCGAAAGTGTCATAACTGACCGTGCCGTTATAACTTTTGAGCGTCTGATTTTGCAAAAGATACAGCGCATCAAGTGCTTGATAAATGAAATGGGTCTTGCCCGGCACCTGCATCTCCCAGCAGCCATCGTTGGCAAATTTGCGTGCTTCGCGAAGCGAATAGCCATAGTCAACCAGGGACTCGATAATCAGTTCCTCGTTATAGACCGCCAATACACCGCCACCAAGGCGCAGCACTTCTGCCACACGCGTGAGCAGCTTTTCATCGGTGTTTTTGTTGACACGCACCGTCGTCGGGAAGTCGCTGATGCCAAATTCCTCCATAATATCCAGCACCAAATAGGTGACCTCGTTGGTCACCTCAACACCATTTTCGTCAACGCCTGCCAACACGATGTTCTGATAATGGTGTTGAGGTGACCAACGAGGT
>SVOU01000024.1 GCA_015066215.1 Oscillospiraceae bacterium
GGATCTGGTGCGCAGTCGCCTGACCTCTATCCAGCGCATTGAAGTGACCCGCGCCCGTATGGACTATGCGGAGGTGCTGGACACAATATTGGCTCACGACACCGCCAATATTCGCCAAACGCTGGACGAGCTTTCGCGCGCGGTGTTTTATGATGCTGTCGAAGCGATCGTACAAGCGCGCCGTGTATATATTTTCGGCGCGGGCAGTTGCCGCGCGATGGCACAATTTGCCGCCTATTATCTCAAACTCCTGCTTCCCGACGTGCAGATGATCCACACCTCGAGTGAAGCGGAAATATTTGAAGAAATGCTGCATATCGATGCCAGCGATGCGCTGTTGGTGTTCAGTCTGCCGCGCTATTCCAGCAAGGCGGTCAAAACCACCCACTTTGCGAATAATCGCGGTGCCAAGGTGGTGGCGATCACCGATGGGGAACTGTCCCCGATTGCGGAATATGCGACGCATCTGCTCACAGCACACAGCGATATGCCTTCTATCGTGGACTCGCTGGTGGTACCGCTTAGCGTGCTCAATGCGCTTATCGTGGCGATCTCGTGGCAGAAGCTGGACGAGGACCGTCCGATGCTGACGCAACTGGAAAAATTGTGGGAGGATTATCAGGTGTATCAGTCGACGCCGACGGTACCCCGAGAGGACAAATGAAAGTTGTTGTAATCGGAGGCGGTGCCGCAGGGCTTATGGCGGCGGCTACGGCGGCGGAAAACGGTCACAGCGTGACTGTGATAGAACGCAATCCCCGCCCCGCACGAAAAGTGATGATCACCGGCAAAGGTCGGTGCAACGTGACCAATCGGTGCGACGTGACCACTTGCATCGCGAATATTCCGCGCAACGGTCGGTTTTTGTATAGCGCATTATCCCGTTTTGAGCCGCAAGCGTTGATGGCTTGGCTGGAAGAACGCGGTCTGCCTCTCAAAACCGAGCGAGGCAACCGCGTGTTTCCAGTATCGGACAAAGCGGTGGACGTGGTCGATTGCTTGGTCAACGCGGCCAAGCGCGCAGACGTGCGTTTTCTGCAAGGTCGCGTGGTGAAATTGCAACTGATGGACGGCGTGTGCGGCGGTGTGGTGCTGGAAGACGGTACGGTGCTGTGCGGTGACAGCGTTATTGTTTGCACCGGCGGCAAATCCTATCCCGTGACAGGTTCCACGGGCGACGGCTATATGTTGGCGGAGCAGGCGGGGCACACAATCGTGACGCCGCGCCCCTCGCTGGTGCCGTTGGAAACGGTGGAATACTGGCCCTGTGAATTGCAGGGGCTTTCGCTGAAAAACATCACCCTGACGGCGACGGACACCAAGACGAAAAAGGCGATATATGCCGAAACGGGGGAGATGCTGTTCACCCATTACGGCGTGTCGGGTCCGCTGGTACTCAGTGCGTCGGCACATATGGGGGAGATGACGCAGGGGAGATATGCCCTGTCGATCGATCTCAAACCCGGTCGCACTGCAGAGCAACTGGATGCGCGGTTGGTGCGCGAGTTTGCGGAAAATGCCAACGTGGATTTTGTTAACGCGCTTGGCACGCTGTTGCCGCGTAAGTTGATACCCGCGATGGTGAGGTTGTCGGGCATTCCTGCCCATACCAAGTGCCACAGCATCACCCGTGAAAAGCGTATGGCGTTTGCACAGTTGCTCAAAAATCTCACGATGACGGTGGCGGATTTCCGCCCCATTGAAGAGGCTGTCGTGACGTCGGGTGGCGTGGACGTGAAACAGGTCGACACCCGCACGATGGCGTCAAAACTGGTGAGCGGCCTGTATTTTGCAGGAGAAGTGCTGGATGTAGACGGTTACACCGGCGGTTTCAATTTACAGATAGCCTTTGCCACCGGTCACGCCGCGGGCGAAGCGCAATAAACGGAGGAATCAATATGTCCGAAAAGAAGCATATGGCGGTGGCCATTGACGGCCCGTCCGGTGCGGGCAAAAGCACCATTTCCCGTATCTTGGCGAAAGAGTTAGGCTTTGTCTACGTGGATACCGGCGCGCTGTATCGCGCGGTGGGCTATTATATGTTGTCCAATAATATTGATCCCAAGGATGCCGACACCGTTGTGGCGGCGCTGACGGATCTCACTTTGGAGATGCGCTATGTCGGCGGTGAGCAGCAGGTGCTGGTCAACGGTGCCGACGTGGGCGGTTATATTCGCACGCCTGAGGTGTCGATGGCGGCGTCTGCCGTGTCGGCTTTGCCGCCCGTGCGGCAGTTTTTGCTGGATACCCAGCGCCGTATTGCCGCGACCGAGAACGTCATTATGGACGGTCGCGATATCGGCACGGTGGTGCTGCCGCAGGCTGAACTGAAAATATTCCTGACCGCTACCGCAGAGGATCGCGCCCAGCGCCGTTTCGCGGAATTGCAGGAAAAGGGGATCGCCACCACCTTTGAAGAGGTGCTGGCAGATATGCAAAAACGCGACTATGACGATTCCCACCGTGCCGCGGCGCCGCTCAAACAAGCGGATGACGCGCGTCTGGTGGATACCACGGGCTTCACCTTGGAGCAGTCTGTGGCAACGCTCAAAGGCTTGGTTGAGGAGATGATGGCATGAGATCGGCTCGGTTTGTGGTAGCGATCGCACGCCCGATCGTGCATTTCTTGTTTCCGTTTGAGGTGCAGGGCAAGGAGAATATCCCGCAAAAGGATGATACGCGTCAATTGGTGGTTTGTTGCAACCACATTTCTATCGTTGACCCCGCGTTTATCCTTTGCTCCGTGCCGAAACATATCCATTATATGGCAAAGGCTGAGGTATTTTCCAACTGGTTCGGGCGCTGGTTCTGCGGCAAGGTGATGGGTGCCTTTCCCGTCGACCGCGGCAAGGGCGACGTGTCTGCGCTGGACGTTGCCACCAACTTGGTGAACAACCAAAAACTGCTCGGCATTTTCCCCGAAGGTACGCGTTCCAAAGACGGCACGCAAGGGCAATTTAAGTCGGGTGCGGCGTATATCGTGCAGCATACGGGCGCAGACGTGCTGCCCATCTGTATTTGCACGAAGTCGGGGCGCGTGAAGCTGTTTCGCAAGACCATCGTGCGTTTTGGCCCCGTTATCACGCGCGAAGAGCTCGGCTATACCGAAACCGAAACGCCCAATCTGCGCAAAGCTACGCGCGTGCTGGCTGCGCGGGTGAAGGCGTTGCATGACGAGGTGTTCCCATGCCCGTGATTTTGGCAGAAAGTGCAGGCTTTTGCTTTGGTGTGAGCCGTGCGGTGGAATTGACGGAGCAGTTGGCAAAAGAGGGGAAGTCCGTCTGTACGCTCGGTCCGATCATCCACAACCCACAGGTGGTGGAACGGCTGGAAAAACTGGGCGTGAAAACGGTGGATTCGCCTGATGAAGTGCCAAACGATGCCGTGCTGGTGATTCGTTCCCACGGCGTGCCGCGTGCGGTGGTTAGCGAAGCTGAAAAACGCGGCGTGACGGTGTGCGATGCCACCTGTCCCTTCGTTGCCAAGATCCACCGCATCGTGCAGGAGGAATCGGCAAAAGGAGCGACGATACTGATAGCGGGCGATGAAGCGCACGCGGAAGTGATCGGTATTCGCGGTCATTGTGAAGGTGACTCGTTTGTATTTCCCGACGAAGCGGCGCTATCCGCTTTCTTAGATGATCATCCTGACATAGTCGAAAAACCGCTTGTTTTGGTCGCACAGACCACTTTTAATCTGTTTACCTGGAAAAAATGTTCAGAAATCGCAAGAAAAGGCTGTACAAACGCGAAAATATTTGATACAATATGCGGTGCGACGGCAAAAAGACAAGAGGAAGCTGTTGCATTGTCACAAAAGTGTGATATAATGGTTATTGTCGGTGGGAGCAAAAGCTCGAACACGGCAAAGCTGCGTGACGTCTGTGCAAAGCACTGCCCCACAGTGCTGGTGGAGACGGCGGCAGCGTTGCGTGCGGCGGATTTTGTCGGTGTCAAAACCGTCGGAGTTACTGCCGGAGCATCTACCCCTGCCGATATTATAAAGGAGGTACTCACAACCATGTCCGAAATTGTCAACAACGAAACCATCAACGAAACCCCTGCGGTGGAGACCGCGCCCAAGTCCTTTGACGAAATGAGTTTTGAAGAGGCGCTTGAGGCTTCTCTTCAAAGTTTAACTACAGATGAGAAGGTTCGCGGCATCGTCACCGACATTGCTCCCAACGAGGTGCAGGTGGAGGTTATCGGCCGCAAGCAGACCGGTTACATTCCCGCCAACGAGCTGTCTGCCGACCCCAACGCCAACCCTGCCGATCTGGTCAAAGTGGGCGATGAGCTGGAGCTACTCATCATGCGTACCAACGATCAGGAAGGCACCATCATGCTTTCCAAAAAGCGTATCGACGCCAAAAAAGGCTGGGATACCGTCGCTGCTGCCAAAGAGAGCGGCGAAGTGCTGGAAGGCACCGTCACCGATGTGATCAAAGGCGGCATTCTGGTCGTCACCAATGGCGTGCGCGTGTTCGTGCCCGCTTCCCACGCTTCTCTCAACCGTATGGAGGATCTCTCTCCGCTGCTGAAAACCACCGTGCGCTTCCGCATCATCGAAGTGGATCAGCGCCGTCACCACGCTGTCGGCTCCGTCCGTCTGGTGGCGCGTGAAGAGCGCAAGGAAAAAGAATCTGCGTTCTGGGAGAAGATCGAAGTCGGTCAGGAATATACCGGCGTTGTCAAATCCTTGACCGCTTACGGTGCGTTTGTGGATCTGGGCGGTGTTGACGGCATGGTGCACATCTCTGAGATGTCCTGGTCCCGCATCAAGCACCCCTCTGAGGTGATGAACGTGGGCGACACCGTGACTGTGTACGTCCGTGATCTGGATGCCGAGAAACGCAAGATCTCCTTGGGCTATCGCAAAGCGGAAGACAATCCGTGGGAGATCTTCAAAGCGAACAATCCCGTCGGCTCCGTTACCAAGGCGAAGGTCGTGGGTATGACCGCTTTCGGCGCTTTTGCGCAGATCATCCCCGGCATCGACGGTTTGATCCACATTTCTCAGATTGCCGACCATCGCATTGAGAAGCCGCAGGACGTGCTCAAGGTCGGTCAAGAGGTCGACGTGAAGATCACCAACGTGGACTTCGATGCCAAACGCATCAGCCTGTCTATCCGTGCTCTGCTGGAAGACAAGCCCGCTGAGGAAGCCGTTGAAGAAACCGCTCCCGAGGCTGCTGAATAAGGTAAGCAAAAACTCCGAAGCGACACGCTTCGGAGTTTTTTTACTGTGATTTTTAAGAAAGCGGCGGCGTTTTGCGTTGCAATTTGACAGGCTCACCGTTTTCGTTTTCAACGTAGACCGTGTCCAGCGTCGCCTGCAAACTGCGGCGAAAAGAGGCGATATATTCGCTACGCAGTTTTTGTTGCTCCTCGGCTTCTTCGGGGGTCAACCCTTCTGCGCGCGATTTTCTTGCCAGCTCGTTGATGCGATCCAATTTGCTTTGTTCCATATCCGTTTCACCTTCCCATACGCACATTATATCGTTTTCCTGCACAGATTGCAAGTTTTCGTAGAAAAAACATTGCCAAGCGGCAGGAGAAGTGCTATAATAAGTTTTAATAATGGCGTATAGTATCGAAAAATGAGTTTTTTCACTGGAAAGGTGGATGAAAATGGCACAATCCGGTATCTTCCGCACCAGTATGCGCGGATTCAAAAAGCAGGAAGTGCTGCAATATATCGAAGAGATGAACAGCCGCGCTGCCGCACAGGAAACGGCGGCAACGGCGCAGATCGCCACTTTGCAACAAGAAGTGACGCAACTGCGTGAGGCGCTCGGCAACGCCCAACAGGCACTTTCGGCTTCGGAAGAAAATGCGACTCAGTTGCAGGATCTGGTCAATGATTATCGCCGCACGGTCAAGGATCTGGGCGATTCCGCCGCCAAAGCAGATGCCCTCAACCGCGAGCGTGTGGAGCTGCACGCTCAAAAGGTGCAGGCAGAGCAATCTGTGGCGGCGCTCAAAGTGCAGTTGGAGCAGGCAAAAGCCCTTGCGGTACAACAACAGGAGCAGATCGACGCGCTGTCGGCAGAACTGGCGACCCAGCGCGTGTCGGCGCAACAGTTGGAAGCCTATGCGCGTCAGCAGGATGCCGCGCGGCAGGCTGTGGCGGAAAACCGCCGCTATCGCGCACTGATCGGTCACGTTGGCACCTTTGTGGCTGACGTGCGCCAGATGAACCAGAGCATCTTGGACTCCACCTGCCGCGAAGGCGTGGAGTTGACCGAAGCAATCGAGGCGCAGTTGACTATTTTGGAGGCGCAGTTGGCCGACAGCCGGCAAGAGTTGGCACAGTTGCGTCAGGGGCTTTTGGAACGGCAGAATGCTGTGAACGAACGTCTGGATACGATGATGCAACGGCTGGAACAAAACGCCCAGCCCAAAGCCGACGAAGGGGTATAATCCTCGGAGTCTGCGTATATACTCTTATACATAAAAATGTGGCGCCGTGTGGCGCGTGATAAAAAGGAGAATCATTATGCCTGAACTCAAATATGAAATTGTCAAAACCATCGGTGTTCTGTCCCAATCTCCCACGGGTTGGACGAAAGAACTCAACCTCATCAGCTGGAACGATCGCGCACCGAAATATGACGTGCGCGACTGGGCTCCCGAACACACCAAGATGGGCAAGGGCGTCACCCTGACGGCGGACGAGATCATTCTGCTGCGTGACCTGCTCAACGAAGAGGATCTGTAATGGATACCGTTTGGAATATTCTCAAAGCGGTCGTTTACGGCATCGTTGAAGGTATCACCGAATGGCTGCCCGTGAGCAGCACGGGACACCTGATCCTACTTGAACAGGTGCTACCGCTGGATGTCTCCGACGGCTATATGGATATGTTCAACGTGGTGATCCAGTTCGGTGCCATTTTGGCGGTCGTTTTGATGTTTTGGAAACGCCTGTGGCCGTTTGATCTGCGCAAAAAAGGCGGCTCGCTCATCAAAAAAGGTGCTGTGCCGCTTTGGAGCAAGATTTTGGTCTCCTGTGTGCCCGCGGCTGTGGTCGGCGTTTTGTGGGACGACTTTTTTGAGAGCCTGTTTTACAACCCTGTGTCGGTGTCGATCGCGCTGATCGTGGTCGGTGTCGCCTTTTTGGTTATCGAATGGGCAAACCGCGCCGCCTCGCCGCGCACGACCGACGTAGACGGTATCACCTATATCCAAGCGGCGGCAATCGGTCTGTTTCAGGTGGCGGCGGCGGTGTTTCCCGGCACGTCCCGCTCGGGTGCCATCATTATGGGCGCGTTGCTTTTGGGACTATCCCGCAAGGTGGCGGCAGAATATGCGTTTTTGCTTGCCGTCCCGACTATGTGCGGTGCCAGCCTTTTGAAGTTGATGAAATTTGGCTTCGATTTCAGCGGGGAAGAACTGATCATCCTGCTGGTGGGTATGGTCGTCTCCTTCGGCATCAGCCTGCTGGTGATCGGATTCCTGCTGGATTATGTGCGCAAACACGATTTTCGTGCGTTTGGCTATTACCGCATCGCGCTGGGTGCGGTGGTGTTGACGGCATTTTTTAGCGGCGTTTTTCATTGATATGCGGTCCGCTCGTTTTTTGACGGGCGGACTTTTTGCGGAAAGGAAGTCAAAAATGGAACTGGATGCGATGTATGCACAGCTGGGCGTTTCCGCGGCTGTGTTGCAACTGGGCGAGCGCGTGCTGGAAAGCCTCAAAGACCGCTTCGCCGAAATTGACGCCACGGCGGAGTTTAACCAAGCTAAGGTACTGCACGCGATGCAAAACAATCGCGTGAACGCGACCTGCTTTGCGGCAACCACCGGCTACGGCTATGACGATATGGGACGCGAAATACTGGAAAAGGTCTATGCCGACTGTTTTCACACCGAGGCGGCGTTGGTGCGCCCGCAGATCACCTGCGGCACCCACGCACTGGCGGTGGCGCTGTCCTCCCAGCTTGGTCCGGGCGACGAATTGCTGTCGCCCGTCGGTCGGCCGTATGACACCTTGGAAGAAGTTATCGGCATTCGCCCGTCGCCCTGCTCGCTGGCAGAGTATGGGGTGCAGTATCGTCAGGTCGATTTGCTTCCCGACGGCAGTTTTGACTACGATGGTATTCGCGCCGCCATTAACGATAAAACCAAGCTGGTGACGATCCAGCGTTCCAAGGGCTATCAGACCAGACCGTCTTTCTCGGTCAAGCAGATCGGCGAGCTTATCCGCTTTATCAAGGGGATCAAGCCCGACGTGCTGTGTATGGTTGACAACTGCTATGGCGAGTTTGTGGAGCGTATCGAGCCGTCGGACGTCGGTGCCGATATGATCGTCGGTTCGCTGATCAAAAACCCCGGCGGCGGTTTGGCGCCTATCGGCGGCTATATCTGCGGCACCGCCGCCTGTGTGGAGCGTTGCGCTTACCGTTTGAGTGCCCCCGGTCTGGGACAGGAGGTCGGCGCCAACTTGGGCGTGCTGCCGTCGTTCTATCAAGGCTTTTTCTTGGCTCCCACGGTGGTGGCGGGCGCACTCAAAGGCGCTATTTTCGCTGCCAATATCTATGAGCAGTTGGGCTTCAAGGTGATCCCCAACAGCACCGAGTCCCGCCACGATATTATTCAAGCGGTAGAACTCGGCTCACGCGAGGCGATGGTGGCTTTCTGCAAAGGCATCCAAGCCGCCGCCCCCGTGGACAGCTACGTCACGCCCGAACCGTGGGCGATGCCGGGTTATGATACCGACGTCATTATGGCGGCGGGCGCGTTTGTGCAAGGCTCGTCCATTGAGTTGAGTGCCGACGGGCCCATCCGCCCGCCTTATGCGGTGTATTTCCAAGGAGGTCTTACGTGGTATCACGCAAAACTCGGCATTTTGCAGTCGCTGCAAAAACTGGTGGATGCGGGTATCGTCACGTTGGCATAATTGCCACGCTACCTGTAAAAAAGGATTGACAGGTGCTTGGATTTATGCTACTATACTAATGAACATTTTGCTTACAGAAGGTGAATTTATGGAACACATCAAGACGATTGAAACGCGCAATCTGTGTGAAAGTGCCAAAAACGGTGGTTGCGGCGAGTGCCAGACCTCCTGCCAGTCTGCTTGCAAAACCAGCTGCGGTATTGCCAATCAGCAGTGCGAGAGCACCAAGGAAAGCAAGTAATTGCCGATCTCAAAATGCCGCCGTATCGGCGGCATTTTTTCGTGAAGGGGATAAAACTTATGATTCATCAGTACAAACTGGGTGGATATAACATCGTGCTGGACGTTTGCTCGGGCGCGGTGCACGTTGTAGACGAAGTGGCGTATGATATTATCGGCTTGTTCGAACAGCAGAGCAAAGAGAGTGTTCTCGATACGCTTGCGCAAAAATACGCCGACCGCACCGATATTACGGTGGCGGATATCGCGGAATGCTATGAACAAGTAAACGCGCTCAAAGAGTCGGGCAAGCTGTTTGCGCCCGACACCTTTGCGTCGATGGCGGGCAAACTCAAAGAAAAGACCGCAGGCGTTGTCAAGGCGTTGTGCTTACATATTGCCCATACCTGCAACCTCAACTGTTCCTATTGCTTTGCCAGTCAGGGTAAATATCACGGCGACCGCGCGGTGATGTCCTTTGAGGTGGGCAAGCGCGCCCTTGACTTTTTGATTGAAAATTCCGGCACGCGTCATAATCTGGAAGTGGACTTTTTCGGTGGCGAGCCGCTGATGAATTTTCAGGTTGTGAAGGATCTGGTCGCCTACGCGCGCAGCATCGAGAAGGAGAAAGGGAAAAACTTCCGTTTCACGCTTACCACAAACGGTGTGCTGGTGGACGATGACGTGATCGAGTGGGCAAACCGCGAGTGCAGCAACGTAGTGCTCAGTCTGGACGGTCGCAAGGAGATTCACGACCATTATCGCGTGGACTATGCCGGCAACGGCAGCTGGGACAAGATCGTACCCAAGTTCCAGCGTTTTGTGGAAGCGCGCGGCGGCAAAAACTATTATATGCGCGGCACCTTTACCCACGCAAACCCCGACTTTTTAAAAGATATTCAGCAAATGCTGGATCTGGGCTTTAACGAGTTGAGTATGGAACCTGTCGTCTGTGCTGCCGACGATCCTTCCGCTTTGACGGATGCAGATCTGCCTGTGGTGATGGAACAGTATGAAAAACTGGCAGAGCTGATGCTCAAAAAGGACAAGGAAGGCAAGCCCTTTACTTTCTACCACTATATGATCGACCTGACGGGCGGTCCTTGCATTTACAAACGCATTTCGGGTTGCGGCAGCGGTACGGAATATATGGCTGTCACGCCGTGGGGCGATCTGTATCCTTGCCATCAGTTTGTGGGCGAGGAAGAGTTCAAACTCGGCAATATCTGGGACGGCGTCACCAACAAGGAAAAGCAAAACGAATTTGCCGCCTGCAATGTCTATGCACACCCCGAGTGCCAAGATTGCTGGGCGCGGCTTTATTGCTCGGGCGGGTGTGCCGCCAATGCTTATCATGCCACCGGTAGTGTGACGGGCGTGTATGAATATGGCTGTAAACTGTTCCGCAAGCGTATGGAATGTGCCATTATGGTGGCGGTTGCCCGCGCGTTGGGTGAATGAATATGAACACGCCGATTTGTGATTTCGTCCGTGCGTATAACAGCCGCAACACCTTACGGGTACATATGCCGGGACATAAAGGCGCAGCTTTTTTAGGAATGGAGTCGCTTGACCTGACCGAGATCGAGGGTGCTGACAATTTGTACGCCCCCGAGGGGATCATACGGGAAAGCGAACAAAACGCGTCACAGCTGTTTGGTTGCCCGACCTTTTATTCTACCGAAGGCTCATCACAGTGCATCCGCGCGATGCTGTATCTGGCTATGTTGCACGCCAAACGGACGGGCAGAAAGCCGCTTGTTGCGGCGGGCAGAAACGTCCACAAGACCTTTTTGAGTGCGGCGGCGTTGTTGGATGTGGAGATCCTCTGGCTTTATCCGCAGGATATGGATTCTTATCTTTCCTGTAACGTGGATGCGGCACAGGTGAGGGCGATGTTGCAAACTGCCCCCGAAAAGCCCGTGGCGGTGTATCTCACCAGCCCTGACTATTTGGGCAACGTGGCAGATATTGCACAGATTGCCGCCGTTTGTCGCGAGCACGACGTGTTGCTGTTGGTGGACAATGCTCACGGTGCCTATCTGCGATTTTTGGAGCCCTCACAGCACCCGATGGATCTGGGGGCTACGATGTGCTGCGATTCTGCCCACAAAACGCTGCCTGTGCTGACGGGCGGTGCCTATCTGCATATATCGCCCTCGCTATCAGCGACGGCAGCACAGGTCAAGGCGGCTTTGGCGCTTTTTGGTTCCACGAGCCCGTCCTATCTGACCTTGCAATCGCTGGATGCGGCAAATCCCTATCTGTGTGAGCATACAAAGCGCTTGCGTGATTTTTTACCGCTTGTGCAAACGCTGAAAGAGATATTGCAAGCGCAAGGCTTTTGCCTGTATGGTGCGGAGCTACTCAAAATTACGCTTTGCACCAAGCCGTATGGCTACACGGGGGACGCTTTTGCGGCGTTGTTGCGTGAAAAAAATATCGTTTGCGAGTTTTTTGATCCCGATTACGTAGTGCTGATGCTCACCCCTGAAATAAGTGTAGAGGATTTGCAACGCTTGGCGGCTGTTTTTACGGCGATCCCGCGTCGCGATCCTATTTTGCAGACCGCGCCGTCATTTCATAGGGCGCAGCGCGTTTGCTCTGTTCGTGAGGCGCTGCTGTCCGTGGCAAAAGAGGTGCCTGTGACGGAAAGCGTCGGTCGGGTGCTGGCGGATGCCACAGTCGGTTGCCCTCCCGCGGTGCCGATTTTGGCTTGCGGCGAGCGTATCGACGATCACGCCGTGGCGTGTTTTCGCTATTATGGTATCACGCATTGTATGGTGATGACCGAAAAATAAGGCAAAAAAAGCGTACGGTGAAGACCGTACGCTTTTTGCGTTTATGTAATTATTCGGGCATATCCGCAGGGGTGGCGGGCTCGACCACAAAGGAGTTAGTCCAGAAGCCCGGTTTCATATACACCTTGGCGCAAGCCAGCGGTGCTTCGGGTGTGACGGTGAGTACGAGGTCTTCACAGCGGCGGTTCATACCACAGGCGATATGCATATTATAACTGCCAAAGGCAACAGGGATGCAGACGGTTTGTTTGTTGCCGATATATCCGGCGGCCTCACCGTTGAGATAAATGCCAAAACCATTGGCAATACCGAGAGGGGAGCCCTTGCGATACAGTTTGAGCATACCGCCGCCCTGGATACTCAACGGCGTGCCGCATTTGCAAACGGTATCCCCGTTGGCATCAAAAACTTCACCGCATTTGGGACATTTGAAGCGAAAGGTCATAAAAACACCTCCAAAATCAGAAAAAGAGCATCTTGCCGGGGAATACGGGCTCGCACGTGACGTTCATACCGAGCTTGCGTAAAGTTGCCTCGTCACCGGAATTGAGCAGTTGCGTGGAGTGCAGTTCACAACCGCGCAGGCGGGGGAGCTGCTCGACCGCTTTGGCGGCGGTCGGGTCGCTGGCGGCACAGATGTACAGAGCCGTCAGCACGTCGTCGAGTTTGAGCAAACTGCTGTGGCTGTGCAAAAGCTCGGTTTTCATCTTTTTCACAGGTTCCAAAACAGAGGGACTCATCAGAAGAACGCTTTTGGGAATATCTGCCATCACCTTAACGCTGTTGAGTACGGCACCGCTGGTGGCACTGAGCAGGTTGGTGGCTTTGCCCGTGATGATGCGCCCGTCGGGCAGTTCAATAGCCACCGCAGGGGCGTTGGAATTATTGCGCTTGGTCAGCGCGGGTAAAACGGTGGTGCGGTTTTCGGGGCGTACACCGAGTTGTTGCATAATCGATTTGAGTTTTTCCACCGTTTCGGCACTTTCTTTGCCCTGTTTGAGGTCGGCAAGACCTTTGTAATAGCGGCGGATGACTTCTTGACAGCTCGCCTGACGGCACACCTCGTCGTCAACGATGGCGTAGCCCGCCATATTCACGCCCATATCGGTGGGACTGCAATAAAATTTGCTGTTGCCGGTGATGCGGGTGAGAATGGTGCTGACGATGGGGAATGCCTCCACGTCGCGGTTATAGTTGACGGTGGTGACACCGTAAGCTTCGAGGTGATACGGGTCGATCATATTGACGTCCTGCAGATCCGCCGTGGCGGCTTCATACGCCATATTGACCGGGTGCTTGAGCGGGATGTTCCAGATGGGGAAGGTCTCATATTTGCCGTAGCCCGCGCAGATACCGCGCTTTTGCTCGTGATAGACCTGCGACAGACAGGTGGCGAGCTTGCCGCTGCCCGGACCGGGAGCGGTGACAACGACCAGCGGGCGGGTGGTTTCGATGTAAGGGTTGACGCCAAAGCCTTCTTCACTGCAAATATAGTCCACGTCGGTGGGATAGCCCTTGATGGGGCGGTGAATGTAATAGGTAATACCCAGTGCGGTCAACTTTTTCACAAAGTTGTCGGCGGCAGCCTGTCCCGTGTATTGGGTGATGACGACGCTGTTGACCAACAGGCCCAACTGGTGGAGAGCGTCGATCTGACGGAGAAGGTCGGCCTCATAACTGATACCGAGGTCGGCGCGAATCTTGGTTTTTTCAATATTGCCGGCACTGATGCAGAAGATGACCTCAGCCTGTTCGCGCATCTCGCACAGCAAGCGAATTTTGGCATCCTTTTCAAAACCGGGGAGCACACGGGCGGCGTGGTAATCGTCAAACAATTTTCCGCCGAATTCCAGATAGAGCTTGCCCTCAAAGCGAGCGATACGCTCCAAAATATGCTCCTTTTGCTTTTGCATATACAGTGCATTATCAAAACCGATCTTCATAGCAAGTCGCCTCCTCACACCTTCATCCATTATAGTACATCCCGCCAAAAGTGTCAACGCTGTTCGGCGTTTTCTCGCAAAATCTTTTCACAAAGGACAAAATGAGCGGGATATAGTATTAAGGGGAGGGGTGATATGAAAAAGAGACGAAAGCGTCGTTTCCTTTGGATATTATTTGCACTTTTAGCTTTGATAATAGCCTTGTGGGCCTATATCGAATGTCAAGTCAAGCCGATTATGGAAAAATACGGGGTCAAATCGGCACAAGCGAAGGTCACGCAACTGGTCAACGCAGAGGTGACTACGTGTTTGGCAAATACGGCGCAAGCGGCGTGGATTCGATTGGAGCGGGATGAACAGGGGGATATTATGCTGTTGGAAGTCAATTCCCAACAGGTGAACAGTTTGAAACTGGCGGTGACCGAGGCGGTTTTGCGCAAACTCGACACAGAGGACGTCTGCGACTTTTCGGTGCCGCTCGGTACGCTGCTGGCACCTGAAATATTCACAAGCAAAGGGCCGATGCTGTCGCTCGACGTAGGGCTGGACAGCGTGGTGTCCACCGATATTGCCACCTCGTGGCAAGGTGCGGGTATCAACCAAACGGCACATCGCGTAACGCTGCGGGTGCAGGTCGATATGGTGTTGGCACTTTCCTTTGATCAGCATATTGAAACAAGCGTGGTGACCGACTATCTGGTGACCGAGACGGTGCTGGTGGGAAAAGTTCCCGAAGCCTACGGGCAGTGGGCGACCACCAAATAAAAAAGCCGACAAGCATCGCTTGTCGGCTTTTGGTATGCGGTTTTAACCTTTGAGCATATCGGTGGCAGCCGCTTTGAGAATATTCGCCATCGCGTCTGCATCCGCGACGGTAGCACCCGTGGCGGTGACGTACGCCTTGATCTTCGGCTCGGTGCCGGAGGGGCGCACGATCACTTCGGCGTTTTTCTCCAAGGTGAAAGACAGCACATTGGAAGCGGGCAGATTGATGGTAGCGGTTTCGCCCGTGAGCAGATCCTTTTTCACGCTGTTGAGATAGTCGGCGGTGCCAATCACAGCAAGACCTGCAATTTCGGCGGGGGGCTGATGACGGAGGGTGTCCATAATGCTTTGCATCGTCAGCATACCCTGCTCGCCTTCAAATTCGGCGTTGACCAGCAAATGGCGATAGACGCCGTGTTCACCGTACAGGTCAGCCAGCACGTCCAGCAGAGAACGTCCCTGTTTTTTGTAGAAGGCGGCCATCTCGCAAATGAGCATAGAAGCCACCACGGCGTCCTTGTCGCGCACGTGCGTGCCCGCCAGATAGCCGTAGCTTTCTTCAAAGCCCAACACGTAGCGTTCGGGATGTCCCGCGGCTTCCAACAGACCGATCTGCTCGCCGATATATTTGAAGCCGGTGAGCATATTGCGGATCTCACAGCCGTATTTTTTGGCAATGGACGCCGCCAAATTGGAGGTGACGATGGTCTTGACAACCACGGGGTCAGCGGGCAGAGTGCCGGCGGCAGTCTTGCAGGAGAGAATATATTCCAAAAGCAAGCAGCCGACTTCGTTGCCGGTCATCAGCGTGTAGCCGTCACCGTCGCGCACGGCAATACCCACGCGGTCACAGTCGGGGTCGGTCGCCAACAACAGATCGGGATCGGTCGTTTTGGCAAGCTCCAAAGCGCAGGCGAAAGCCTGACGGATCTCAGGGTTCGGATAGGGCGCGGTGGGGAAGTTGCCGTCGGGCAGCTCCTGCTCGGGCACCACCGTCACGTCGTTAAGTCCAACGCGTGCCAAAATCTTGCGAACAGGCTTGTTGCCCGTACCGTTCAAGGGGGTGTAGACAACTTTGAGCGGTACTTCGGCGCAAATGCCCGCGTTGACCTGTTGCGTGGCCACGCAATCGAGGAAACGATCCACCAGATCGGCACCGATCATACGGATACGACCGTCTTTGAGGGCAGTGTCAAAATCAGCGACTTGCACGTCATTGAAAATATCCAACGCCTGAATGTGAGCGGTCACCGCATCGGCATCGTTGTCGGTCATCTGGCAGCCGTCGGCACCGTAGCACTTGTAGCCGTTATATTTGGAAGGGTTGTGGCTGGCGGTGACCATAATACCCGCCTGACAGTTAAGCTCACGCACCGCAAAGGACAAAACGGGTGTCGGTTCCAGCTCGTCAAACAGGTAGACGGTGATGCCGTTGCCTGCCAAGGTGCGTGCCGCCTCTTTGGCAAACAGATCGGATTTGATGCGGGAGTCAAAGGAGATCGCCACAGCGGCAGGTTTACCCTGTGCTTTGAGATAATTCGCCAAGCCCTGCGTGGCTTTGCGCACGGTGTAGATGTTCATACGGTTTTCGCCTGCACCGATGACACCGCGCAGACCGCCCGTACCAAAAGTCAAAGAGCGATAAAAGCGGTCACGAATTTGCTCCTCGTCGCCGTCAATGCGGGCGAGCTCCGCGGCGATATCCACGTCCTCGGTGGCTTTTTCGCGCCAAAGCAGATAACTTTTTTCGATCATAGCATCCATACAGAGTACATTCCTTTCGTTGAGAAATGATAATATCAATTTATTATACCTTTTTTATGCGTGAATTGCAAGGTTTATGCGCATAATTCTCATAAAACAGTTTACAAACAGCAGAAACTGTGCTATGATAGGTCACAGTTTACAGAGTAGATACAGATGCGTTAAGTGCTGTCAAGACGGGGAGTTGCTTGACAGACGAAAGGGTGTTCCCTGCGGTATCTGTATCGCATCCCGCTGTGGTGTCGACACTCGCTATCGGCATACCGGTGCTGGATGGGAAGGAGTGTCTTTTTTTATGAGTAAAAGTGCAAACAATCTCAAAATGCTGTGCCTTGCCGGCGTGATGGCCGCCCTGTACGTGGGGTTGGATTTTCTGGCGGTGAGCATCAGCGCGCCCTTTGGCGGTCAACTGAAAATCTCTTTCAGCGGTCTGCCTGTGATCATCGTGTCCATATTCGGCGGTCCGCTCTGGGGCGCGGCGACAGGCTTCGTCGGTGCGCTGGTCGGACAGATGATCACCTACGGTTTCAGCGCGACCACCCTTTTGTGGGTATTACCCGCGGTGATTCGCGGTCTGTCGATGGGGCTGTTGTTCCGCGCGTTCAAAAAGAGTATGAAGCCGAGCGTTCTCATTCTGGAAACAGGCATCAGTTCCCTGCTCGTCACGCTTTGCAATACGGGTGCGTTGCTTCTTGACCAGGTTATCTACGGATATGGTTCGGTATACACCGTTCTGGTGGCTATCCCCACCCGCGTGGTTGCGGGCATTGTGACGGCGGTCGTGTTCTCGCTGATGCTTCCCACGATCGTCAATTCGCTCAAAGGCATATTAAAA
>SVOU01000025.1 GCA_015066215.1 Oscillospiraceae bacterium
GCTTAACGTCTATGCCGACTTCTGTGAGCAGTCGCTGGCGATCCCCGTCATCAAGGGCCGCAAGACCGACAAGGAAAAATTTGCGGGTGCCGAAGCGACCTACACCATCGAAGCGATGATGCACGACGGCAAAGCCTTGCAAAGCGGCACCAGCCACTATTTCGGCGACGGCTTTGCCCGCGCCTTCAACATCCAGTTCACGGGCCGTGACAACAAACTGCAATATCCCCACCAGACCTCTTGGGGTATGTCCACCCGCATCATCGGCGCCATCATCATGACCCACGGCGATGATAACGGCCTGGTGTTGCCGCCCGCCGTTGCCCCCGTGCAGTTGGTCATTCTGCCCATCGCCCAGCACAAGCCCGGCGTGCTGGATGCCGCCGCCGCGTTGCGTGACCGCCTCAAATCCGTCGCGCGTGTCAAGCTGGACGACAGCGACCAATCCGCAGGCTGGAAATTTGCGGAATATGAGATGAAAGGCGTGCCGCTGCGTCTGGAGATCGGTCCGCGCGATATCGAAAACGGCACCTGCGTGCTGGTGCGCCGCGACAACCGCGAAAAAACCGTCGTCAAGCTCGACGAGCTGGAAACGGTCGTGCCGCAGATGCTCCAAGCGGTGCACGACGGTCTGTACGAAAAAGCCCTCGCCCGCCGCGAGAGCATGACCTACACCGTCACCGATTTTGACGCGCTCAAAGAAACCGCCGACCAAAAGCCCGGTCTCATCAAGGCTATGTGGTGCGGCGACCTCGCTTGCGAGATGAAGCTCAAGGAAGAAGCCGGCGTCACCAGCCGCTGTATGCCGTTTGAGCAGGAAGAGCTTGCCGACACCTGCGTCTGCTGCGGCAAACCCGCCAAGAAGATGGTCTATTGGGGCAAAGCGTATTGATTGAGAAAGGATGACTCGTATGAATCAGCTGGCAAAACCGCAAAACGGCGATACCGTCGCCGTCATCCACACCAATATGGGGGATATCCACATCAAACTGTTTTGCGACAAGACCCCCAAAACCTGTGAAAACTTCATCACCCACGCCAAAAACGGCTATTATAACGGCGTCACCTTCCACCGTGTCATCAAGGACTTTATGATTCAGGGCGGTGACCCCGACGGTACGGGCTGCGGCGGCGAATCCATCTGGGGTCGCCCCTTCGGTGACGAATTTGACAAAGACCTGCACAATCTGCGCGGCGCTTTGTCGATGGCGAATGCAGGTCCCGGCACCAACGGCAGCCAGTTCTTCATCGTGCAGTGCAACACCTGCCACCCCGCCCTGTTGGGTCAGATGGCAGACCTGCGCGAGCATTTCCCCGAGGAAACCGAAAAGGCCTACGCCAAGGTGGGCGGCACCCCGCATCTGGACTATCGCCACACCGTGTTCGGTCAGGTCTATCTCGGTATGGACGTGGTCGACGCCATCGCCGCCGTCAAGACCGACGGTCGCGACAAGCCGATTGAGCCTGTCGTGATGGAGGGCATCGCGGTGTCCACCTATGAAGAAGACGGTGCCAGCTATGACGGCGAAGATATCGCCGCCCAAGATGAAAACTAATATCGAAAAGGCGCTTGCCCTGCTCGAAGCGGTCACACCGCTTCGCGTGGATTGCGGCAAGCTTTGCGGCGGCAGATGTTGCCACGCCGACAAAGAAGCCGAGGGGATGCGCCTGTTTCCCGATGAACCGCCGCCAAAGGATTTACGTGTGAGCGACACGGCAGACGGCGGCAGATTGGCGGTGTGTGACGGCACCTGTGACCGTCACGCTCGCCCCCTCGCGTGCAGAATATTCCCGCTGTTCCCCTATCTCGGGACAGACGGACGGGTGCGCGCGGTATGGGACCCGCGCGCTTGGCGCGTTTGCCCGCTGGTGCAAGGGAAATATTGTCCCGACCGCGCCTTTATCCGCGCGGTACGCAAGGCGGGACGCCTGCTCGCTGCCACCGAGAGCGGGCGCCGATTTCTAAAAGAGCAAGCCGCCGAGATCGATCAACTGGCGGCACTGATTCCCCGCTGGCAATTGTTGCCGCGGCGTAATGCACATAAGGAGTGATTGTTGATGACAAAACGTATTGTTGCGGGCTTGCTCGCGATGTTGCTCGGTATCTGCCTGCTGGCAGGTTGCAGCGGTGATGCCACCGCCACCCAAAAGGTGACCGACGTCTACACCGACAAAGAGGTCGGTTTCCAGCTCGAAGCCCCCGAGGTGGGGGAGGAGATCCTCATTATGAAAACCTCGATGGGTGACATCTACATCCGCCTGTTCCCCGAAGCCGCCCCCAAGGCGGTGGAAAACTTCACCACCCACGCCAAAAACGGCTATTATGACGGCTTGACCTTCCACCGCGTGATGGAGGATTTTATGATCCAGGGCGGTGACCCCAAGGGTGACGGCACGGGCGGTGAGTCCGTGTGGGGCGAGGATTTTGAAGATGAATTTGACAAAAAACTGCTCAACATTCGCGGCTCTCTCGCGATGGCAAACTCCGGTGTCAACACCAACGGCAGCCAGTTCTTTATCAATCAGGGTGATGCCGATGCCTTTGCGGGTCGCGAAAACTATGACTACGAAAAGACCCACGCGCAATATGCCAACTACTATCAGCAATATTGCCTGTACTATGCCCAGCAGGGACAGGATTTCACCAAGGAATGCCCCGATCTGGAAACCTTTATCGAGCTGATGGGCGGTATCAGCCCTGACAGCCGTCTGGTTCCCGACGAGGTGTGGGATCTGTATGAGAAACACGGCGGCAGTATCCACCTCGACGGCGCGTGGCGTGCTTCGGGCGGTCACACCGTGTTCGGTCAAGTGTTCAAGGGGTTAGACGTGGTCGATGCCATCGCCGCCGTTGAAACCGACGACAACGATAAGCCGAAGGAAAAGGTGACCATCAACTCCATTGAGGTGACCACCTATGCCGGCTGATCGGCAAACAAAACTCCCGCGCATCGCGTTTTTGGACGAGGTGCGCGGACTTTGCTGTCTTTTGATGGTCATTCACCACGCGTTTTACACAGCGGGCTATATCTTCGGCGCGCAGTGGGGACGCTGGCTGTTTGACTTTTTTGCCGCCGCATCGCCCTTTTTCGCGGGCATATTTATTTTGCTGTGCGGCATCTGCTGCCGCTTTTCGCGCAGTAATCTCAAGCGCGGTTTACTGCTCGCGGCGGTGTCCGTGGGTATGTCGGTGCTGTTTTGGCACATCTCCCCGCAATGGGGCGGCTATATCGGCGTCAAGGGACTGCTCTCGTGGGATATTCCCGCCGCGTGGCAAGTGCAGCGGTGGCTGTTCCCGCTGGGCATCGGTATCGGCGAAAGCGCGGACTATTTCCCGCTTTTGCAGTGGATCGGCGTCTTTTTCGGCGGCGTATTTTTAGGTCGCTGGGCAAAGGAAGGGCGCTTTCCCCGCTGGATGAACAAATCCCGCCTGCCGCTTCTTGGCAAGGTGGGCAATTATACCCTGTGGGTCTACGTCGCACACCAGCCGATCCTATACGGGCTTTTCTGGTGTGTTTTCAGCCTGTTTTCTCTGTAAACCCCGCCCCAAAAAGGGCAAGGTCAGTTCGAAACCATCCTGACCGACTCGAAACCGAGTCAAACAAAACTAAGGAGCGAATACTATGCAAAAAAATTCCGTGCGTCGGCTGTGTGAAGCCGGCGTGATCGCCGCACTCTACACCGCCTTGACGGTGCTGATGCAACCTATCGCCTTCGGACCCGTGCAGGTGCGCCTGTCCGAAGCCCTGACGATTTTACCCGTCGGAATGCCGTCGGCTGTCGGCGGTCTGTCCGTCGGCTGTGCCCTGTCAAATCTCCTGTGCATCGCCACCAACCCCGCGGGTGCGTGGGACGTGCTGTTCGGCACAGCCGCCACGCTGGCGGCGGCATTTTGCACCCGCGCACTGCGTCGCGTGCGTTGGTTTGGACTGCCGATCGCCGCCACCTTGCCGCCCGTGCTGTTTAACGCCGTGGTGGTGGGATTGGAACTGTCGATGGTGTATTTCGATTTTTCTTGGGGGATTTTCGCCCTGTGTGCCGTTCAGGTTGCGGCAGGAGAGCTTCTCTCCGCCACCCTTGCAGGTCTGTTGCTCTGGCGCTTTATGCCCAAGAAATTGTTTGAGAGATGATAAAAACGAAAGCCCCGACGTTTGTCGGGGCTTTTTTGATTACCCTTGCGTCTTTTCCTTCGTACGGTACACGCTGGGTGGTGCACCGTATTGGCGGCGGAACACGCGTGAAAAATAGAGCGGATCGTGAAATCCCGTCGACGACGCCACCTCTTCCACCGACAGGTCGGTGGAGGTGAGCAATGCCGCCGCCTCGCGCAGGCGATATTGCAACAAAAACGCCTGTGGGGACTGATCGTATCGCGCCTGAAACGCGCGATATAACTGACTGCGGCTGACGCCCACGTGCGCGGCGATCTGCGACACCGTCAACACCTGCGCATACTGTCCGCGGATAAACCGCACCGCCTGCTCCATATATTCCTGCGCGGCGCGCGGTGCGGGCTCGGGGTTTTCGCGGATACAATGCGCCAAAAAGAGATACAACCGCCCCGTCATCTCAATATCGTCCGCCGCCGACGGACCGACTGCATCGTAGATCTGTTGCAAATAGGTTGCCGCCGACGGCGGCAACCGCCGCACGGGCGTATGCCGCCCAAACCCGCACAGATGCAACAACGCTTTCGCCTCGGTGCCCGCAAAACCGACCCAATGATATTCCCACGGGTCGCCCGCGTCGGGGCGATACGCCACGCGCTCGCCGGGATAGATGACGAAGGCGTCTCCCGCGCGGCAACGGTATTCCTGCCCGCCGCAAAGATAGACCCCTTGCCCCTTGTCGACGTAGTGCAACACGTAGTGGTCGCGCACGGCGGGTCCCCAGCTCTGGTCGGGGCGGCACTGCTGACTGCCCGCGTTAAAGACGGATAGGCTCAACGCTTTTTGCGTGTTGTGATGATAGGAGTGTTTATATTCCATCAAGAACACCTCTCTTGCAAAAGAGTATACCACAATATGCAACATTTGTCCATATACTTGCGTGATGTGACAATGGTAAAATTTTCGCCGTTTTTTTATAATAAAATAGGAAGCAAAAGGGATATTCCCTTTTTGAGAAAGGATGAGTATGATGATGAAAGCATCCGCCTTAAAAAAAGCGGTTTTGAACGGCGATTATGACAAGCTGTTCGCCCGCCTTTACGGCGAAGAGAACGTGGCGATGCAACAAACGCGCTATGCCACCGCCATAACCCGCTTTGTGGAGCTGTACGGCGACAGAGAAGCCACCCTGTTTTCTGCCCCCGGTCGCACCGAGATCGGCGGCAACCACACCGACCACAACCACGGTCGTGTGTTGGCAGGCAGCGTCGACCTCGACGTGATCGCCGTCGCCGCCAAAGCCGAGGGCGAGATCAGCATCACTTCCGACGGATTTGGCACCGACACCGTGACGGTGGGCGAGTGGGAGCCTGTGGAAAGCGAAGACGGTCACTCTGCGTCGCTGGTGCGCGGCACCGCCGCCCGCTTCGTGCAGTTGGGTCTGCAAGTGGGGGGACTGTGCGCCTACACCACCTCCAACGTGCTCAAAGGCTCGGGACTTTCTTCGTCGGCAGCGTTTGAAGTGCTGGTCGGCACGATGCTCAACACCTTCTATAATAACGAAACCGTGTCGGCGGTGCAGATCGCGCAGATCGCGCAATACGCCGAAAACGTCTACTTCGGCAAGCCCTGCGGTCTGATGGATCAGACCGCCTCCGCGGTCGGCGGCATCATCACCATCGACTTTGCCGATCCCGCCGCCCCCATCATCCGTCAGGTGCCGTTTGATTTTGCCAGCGCGGGTTGTGCGCTGTGCATCGTGGACACGGGCGGCTGCCACGCCGACCTGACCCCCGACTATGCCGCCGTGCCCGCCGAGATGAAGGCGGTCGCCGCGCAACTGGGCAAGACCGTACTGCGCGAGACCGATCGCGAAACCGTGCTTGAAAATCTCCCCGCCCTGCGTGCCGCGTGCGGCGATCGCGCCGTCCTGCGCGCGCTGCACTTCCTCGCAGAAAACGAGCGCGTCGCGGCACAGGTGGCCGCCCTCGAAAACAACGACTTCGCCGCATTCCTTGACGAGATCATCGCGTCGGGTCGCTCCTCTTTCGAATATCTCCAAAACGTCTACACCACCAAAAAGGTGGAAGAGCAAGGTCTGTCGCTCGCGCTGTGCCTTGCGGAAGCGTTGCTCAAAGGAAAGGGCGGCTGGCGTGTGCACGGCGGCGGCTTTGCCGGCACCACCCAAAACTTCGTGCCGCTTTCCATCCTGCCCGCCTTCCGTGCGGCGATGGATAACGCCTTTGGCGAAGGTCACTGCTACGTGCTGCGTATCCGCCCCTATGGCGGCATCTGTCTTGACACCGTGTTAAAGGAGGAAAACTAACAATGGCTGAACTGCGTCGCAACCCGCTTCTGGGTGACTGGATCATGATCGCGTCCCATCGACAGGGTCGCCCCCAGATGCCCAAGGACTATTGCCCCTTCTGCCCCGGCTCGGGAAAGGTGCCCGACCACTATGATGTCTACAAATACGACAACGATTTCCCCGCGCTGTCGCAGGATCCCCCCACGCCCGACCCCGTGGCGACCGATTTCTTTGAGACTGCGCCCTGCTACGGCAAATGCGAGGTCATCCTCTATTCTCCCGAGCACACCGTCACCCTGCCCGAGCTGCCCACCTCCCATATTGCCAAACTGGTCGACCTGTGGGTGGAGCGCTACGAGGCGCTGCGCGCCGACGAGGGCATTCGCTATATTATGATCTTTGAAAACCGCGGCGAAGCGGTGGGCGTGACCATGCCCCACCCCCACGGTCAGATCTACGGCTATTCCTTCCTGCCCAAACGCCTGGAAGTGACGCTGGACAACGCCCGCCGCCACCTTGACGAAACGGGCAACTGCCTGTTCTGCGACCTGCTTGACGCCGAGATCGAGCAGGACAAACGCATCATATTCAAAAACGACTACTTCACCGTGTTTTTGCCCTTTTTCTCCGACTATCCTTACGGCGTGTATATTATGGCCAACGAGCATATCTCCAACATCACCCAGCTCGACGCCGCAGGTCGCGAGGCGCTGGCGGAAACGCTGCGTTGCACCACGGGTATGCTCGACAGCCTTTTCGGCTTCAAGTTCCCCTATATGATGTGTATGTATAACGAGCCTGTCAACGGCGAGGACGATTCCGATGCGTTCCATTTCCACATCGTGTTCTATCCGCCGATGCGCAGCGCCGACAAGATCAAATTCAACGCGTCCAGCGAAACGGGTGCGTGGGCGTGCTGCAACCCCACCTGCCCCGAAGAAAAAGCAGAAGAACTGCGGGAAGCCTACGCCCGCTTTATTGGAAAGGATGAATGAAAATGGCTATTTTGATTACCGGCGGCTGCGGCTATATCGGCAGCCACACCTGCATTGAGATGATCAAGGCGGGATATGACATCGTCGTCATCGACAACTATTATAACTCCAAGCCCGAGGCGCTCAAACGCACCCGCGAGCTGGCGGGCAAGGACTTCCCCTTCTATGAGTGCGACATCCGCGACGCCGAAGGTCTCAAAAAGATCTTTGCCGCCCACAACATCGAAGCGGTCATCCACTTCGCGGGTCTTAAAGCGGTGGGCGAGTCCGTGTCCAAGCCGCTGGAATATTTCGACAACAACGTCGGCGGCACCGTCACGCTGTGCGAAGTGATGCGCGACTGCGGTTGCAAGCGTATGATATTCTCCTCCTCCGCCACCGTCTACGGTATGAAAAACCCCTCTCCGCTCAACGAAACGATGGAGATCGGCGGCGTCACCAACCCCTACGGTCGCACCAAATGGATGGTCGAGCAGGTGCTGGACGATCTGTGCTATTCCGACCCCGAGTGGTCTGCGGTCAAACTGCGCTACTTTAATCCCATCGGCGCACACGAAAGCGGTCGCATCGGCGAAGACCCCAACGGCATCCCCAACAACCTGATGCCCTATGTGTCGCAGGTCGCCGTGGGCAAACTGCAACAGCTCGCGGTGTTCGGCGACGACTATGACACCCACGACGGCACGGGCGTGCGCGACTTCATCCACGTGGTCGACCTCGCGCGCGGTCACGTCAAAGCGGTGGCGTATGCGCTGGCGCATACCGGTTGCGAGGCGATCAACCTCGGCACGGGTCACGGGTACAGCGTGCTGGATCTGGTCAAGGCGTTTGAAAAGGTCAACGGCGTGAAAGTGCCGTACCGCATCGCCCCCCGCCGCGAAGGCGACATCGCCGTGTGCTATTCCGACCCGTCCAAAGCGGCGAAGCTGCTGGGCTGGGAAGCCGAACTCGGTCTTGAAGATATGTGCCGCGACAGCTGGCGTTGGCAGTCGGGCAACCCCAAGGGCTACGACGCCTAAATGACAAAAACGGCCGCTTTGGAGTCCCAAGGCGGCTGATTTTGAAAGGATGTGTTTCGGATGCAGACGATTTGTGAGCAACTGACTACCCCCGTGGCGGGCGAATATGACGTCATCGTGGTGGGCGCAGGTCCCGCAGGCTGCGGCGCGGCGCTGGCGAGCGCGCGCAACGGTATGAAAACGCTCATTATGGACCGCTTCAACTGTCTGGGCGGTATGTGGACAAACGGCTTTATGAACCCCCTTTTCGACGTGGAAACCAAACACGAGGGCATCGTCTACGAGCTGGTCGAAGACCTCAAAGCCCACGGTGCGTGGGGCGGCTTTTGGGGCAAAAGCTTCCAGTTTGAGGTGATGAAATGCCTGCTGGAACAAAAAATGCAGGAAGCGGGCGTGGATATCCTCTTTAACACCGCCTTTTCCAAAACCATCGTGGACGGCAAGACCGTCAAGGGCGTTATCGCCGAAAACCAAGAGGGCAGAAAAGCCTATCTCGCCAAAACCGTGTTCGATTGCACGGGAGACGGTCACGTGTGCGCCGACGCAGGTTGCGCTTTCGAGATCGGCGAAGACGGTGACTATAAGCAGTGCCAGGCGATGACGCTGATGTTTTTGGTGGGCAACATTCCCGAAAAATACAAAGACGGGCTGATGATCTACGAAAAGCTCAACGCCGTCTATGAAAAACTCGGCAAGCCGATCCCGTTCACGATGCCGTTTCTGATCCCCGCCCCCGGCGTCAGCTACGGCAACGTGCAGTTTACGCACATGTATGAGTATAACCCCCTCTCCGCCAAGGATATCACCGAGGCAACCATCGAAGGACGCCGCCAAATGCTGGAAGCGTTTGAGGGCTTGGTGAAATACGATCCCGAATTTGCCGATCTGGAGCTGATCGCGTCCGCGCCCGCGCTGGGCGTACGCGAAAGCCGCCGCATCGTGGGCGAATATACCGTCAACGCGGACGACTTGGCGGCGGGGCAAGCCTTCCCCGACGCCGTCGCGGACGTAGCCTTCGGCGTGGATATCCACACCGTCAGCAACAAGGGGCAAAAGTGCCACGGCGTCACCCCCTATCAGATCCCGATGCGCGCGCTCATTCCGCAAGGCTTCGACGGCATCATCGTCGCGGGTCGCTGCATTTCGGGCACCCACGAGGCGATGGCGTCCTATCGCGTCACCGCCGACTGCTGCCAGATGGCAGAAAACGCCGCCGCGGTCAACGCCTACGCCATCAAAAACGACCTGCCGCTGCGCGAGGTGGATGTGGCAGCCGTGCTGGGCGGCAAATTCGCCCGATAAGACCAAATATACTACATATAGTATAATTTCCAACAAAAAAGCCGCACAAGTTGTGTAACTTGTGCGGCTTTCCTCTTTACAAACCGCATGGACTGTGATAAGATAGGTATACTATCCCACAAAAAGGAGGAAAAGCGCGTGCTCATTCACGGCTTGCAAAAGCTCACCCTGCTGGATTTTCCGACCAAGGTCGCCGCCACCGTCTTTTTCGGCGGTTGCAATTTCCGCTGCCCGTTTTGCCATAACGCCTCGCTGGTCACCCATATCGACAACGGCGGCACCCAAACCGATGAGCAGGTGCTGTCCTTTTTGTCCAAACGCAAAGGTCTGCTCGACGGCGTCTGCGTGACGGGCGGCGAGCCGCTTTTGCAGCCCGAACTGCCCGCGTTTTTGCGCCGTATCAAGGAGATGGGCTTTGCGGTCAAGCTGGACACCAACGGGTCAAACCCCACCGCGCTCAAAGCGCTGGTAGGGGAGGGGCTGGTCGACTACGTGGCGATGGACATCAAAAACGCCCCCGCCCGCTATGCCGAAACGGTCGGCCTTCCCGATTTTGATACCGCCCCCATCGCCGAAAGCGTGGCGTTTTTGCTCTCGGACGCGGTCGACTACGAATTTCGCACCACCGTCGTCAAAGAATTCCACCGCGTCGAAGATATCGAAGCCGCCGCCCGCTTCATAAAAGGTGCCAAACGCTATTTTCTGCAAAACTTCGAGGATTCGGGTGACCTGATCAAAACGGGACTTTCCGCTGTTTCCCCCGAAACGATGACCCAAATGCAACAAGTTGCCACCCCCTATATACAGTATATTGGGGTTCGTGGACTATAAAAAACCACAATATATGGAAAAAACCTATTGACAGGGAATATGGGGCATGCTATAATGCGATTGCTGCCAATAAATTATCATTAATTATATAAGGAGGATATTGTATGTACCGCGTAGTAAAACGTGACGGCAAGGTCGTCAACTTCAACCTTTCCAAAATCAGCAACGCCATCATGCAGGCTTTTGACGCCTGCGGCAAACAATATGCCGACGAGATCATCGACTTTCTGGCTCTGAAAGTCACCGCCGATTTCGAAGGCAAGATCGAGGATGGTCAGGTGACCGTTGAGGATATTCAGGACAGCGTGGAATCCGTGCTGATCCGTGCGGGCTATGACGATGTGGCAAAAGCCTACATTCTCTACCGTAAACAGCGCGAGAAGATCCGCAACCTCGGCACCACCATCGTCGACTACAAGCAGATCGTCGACAACTATCTGAAAATCAACGACTGGCGCGTGAAAGAGAACTCCACCGTCACCTATTCTGTGGGCGGTCTGATCCTCTCTAACTCCGGCGCCATCACCGCCAACTACTGGCTCTCCGAGGTGTATGACGAGGAGATCGCCAACGCCCACCGCAACGCGGAGATCCACCTGCACGACCTGTCGATGCTGACCGGTTATTGCGCGGGTTGGTCGCTCAAACAGCTCATTCAGGAGGGTCTCGGCGGCATCCCCGGCAAGATCACCTCTGCCCCCGCCAGCCACCTGTCCACCCTGTGCAACCAGATGGTCAACTTCCTCGGCATTATGCAGAACGAGTGGGCGGGCGCACAAGCCTTCTCCTCCTTCGACACCTATCTCGCCCCCTTCGTCAAGGTGGACAACCTGACCCAAAAAGAAGTCAAGCAGTGCATCCAGTCCTTCGTCTACGGCGTCAACACCCCCAGCCGTTGGGGTACGCAAGCGCCCTTCTCCAACATCACGCTCGACTGGACGGTGCCGAAGGATCTGGCGAACCTGCCTGCCATCGTCGGCGGCAAAGAGATGGACTTCACCTACGGCGACTGCAAAAAAGAGATGGATATGGTCAACAAAGCCTTCATCGAGATCATGATCGAGGGCGATGCCAACGGCCGCGGCTTCCAGTATCCCATCCCCACCTACTCCATCACCCGCGATTTCGACTGGTCCGAAACCGAGAACAACAAGCTGCTGTTCGAGATGACCGCGAAATACGGCACCCCCTATTTCTCCAACTATATCAACTCCGATATGGAGCCCAACGACGTGCGCTCGATGTGCTGCCGTCTGCGTCTTGACCTGCGCGAGCTGCGCAAAAAGTCCGGCGGCTTCTTCGGCTCGGGTGAATCCACCGGTTCTATCGGCGTCGTCACCATCAACCTGCCCCGCATCGCCTATCTGGCGGAAAACGAGGCGGACTTCTACAAGCGTCTGGACCGTCTGATGGATATCTCTGCCCGTTCACTCAAAACCAAGCGCACCGTCATCACCCGTCTGATGGAAGCGGGTCTGTATCCCTACACCCGCCGCTATCTCGGCTCCTTCTCCAACCACTTCTCCACCATCGGTCTGATCGGTATGAACGAAGTGGGTCTCAACGCGCGCTGGCTCAAACAGGATCTTACCAACGAGAAGACTCAGGCCTTCGCGAAGGACGTGCTCAACCATATGCGTGAGCGTCTGTCCGACTATCAGGAAGCCTACGGTGACCTCTACAACTTGGAAGCGACCCCCGCAGAGTCCACAACCTATCGCTTCGCGAAGCACGACAAACAGCGCTATCCCGATATCATCACCGCCAACGAGAACGGCACCCCCTATTACACCAACTCTTCTCACCTGCCTGTCGGCTACACCGAGGATATCTTCTCCGCGCTGGACGTGCAGGACGAGCTGCAGACGCTGTATACTTCCGGTACCGTGTTCCACGCCTTCCTCGGCGAGAAGTTGCCCGACTGGAAAGCGGCGGCGGATCTGGTGCGTAAGATCGCTGAAAACTACAAGCTGCCTTACTACACCATGTCCCCGACCTATTCCGTCTGCAAAAACCACGGCTATCTGACCGGCGAAGTGAAAGTTTGCCCCGATTGCGGTGAAGTCACCGAAGTGTACAGCCGCATCACCGGCTACTACCGTCCCGTGCAGAACTGGAACGACGGTAAAGCGCAGGAGTATGTCGACCGCAAGGTGTATGACATCGCCAACTCCAAGCTGACCCACACCGGTCCCAAAGCGGAAGTGGAAGAGGTCGCGGCGGCTGCCCCCGTGATGGCAGACGGCTGCTATCTGTTCACCACCGCCACCTGCCCCAACTGCAAGATCGCCTGCGCCACGCTGGATAAAGCGGGCGTGTCCTATGCGAAGCTGCTCGCCAACGAGCACGTCGAAGAGGTCAACGCGCTGGGCATCAAACAGGCTCCCACGCTGGTGGTGGTCAAGGGCGGCGAGATCGAGAAGTTCGCCGGCGTGTCCGATATCAAAAAGTGGCTCAACTAAAATAAAATCCGCACGATTTCCGCGTTATCCGCACTCGTTTTGGGTGCGGATAACGCCATTTGAAGGAGTGACTAACTGTGCTATATGATATTATCGTCGTGGGTGGCGGTCCTGCGGGTCTGACCGCCGCGCTGTATGCCCGCCGTGCCAACAAAACCGTGCTGGTAATCGAAAAAGCCTCTTTCGGCGGTCAGATCACCTATTCCCCCAAGGTGGAAAATATCCCCGGCTTTTTGGAAGTGACGGGCAACGAATTTGCCGAAAAATTGGTGGAGCAAGTGCTCGAACAGGGTGCCGACGTGGAAAGTGCCGAAGTGCTGTCGGTGCGCGATGACGGGAAAACCAAAACCGTGGTCACCGACGGCGGAGAATTCACCGCCAAAGCGCTGGTTATCGCCACGGGCGCGAAACACCGCCTCTTGGGATTGCCCCACGAGGAAGACCTCATCGGCGAAGGCATCTCCTTCTGCGCGGTGTGTGACGGCGCGTTTTATAAAGATAAGACCGTCGCGGTCATCGGCGGCGGCAACTCTGCGTTACAGGAAGCACTTCTCCTGTCCGAACTGGCAAAAGAAGTGCATGTCATCCAAAATCTCGATTTCCTCACGGGCGAGCAAAAACTGCAAGAGCAGCTTAGTCTCAAAAACAACGTCACCATCACGCTTGGCACCGTCATCGCGGCGGTGAAAGGGGATACCACCCTGACGGGTATCACCCTGCAGCGCACCGCCGACGGTGAAAAGACCGAGCTTGCGCTCGACGGTATGTTTGTGGCCATCGGTCTCATCCCTCAAAACGAGCCGTTTGCCAACCTCATTACGCTGGACGAGCGCGGCTATGCGGCGGCAGGCGAGGATTGCCGCACCCCCACCGCGGGCGTGTTCACCGCGGGCGATTGCCGCCAAAAACGCATCCGTCAAGTCGCCACTGCCGCCGCCGACGGCGCAGTAGCCGCCCTTGCCGCTTGCGACTACGTTGACGCGCTGTAAATGCTGTATACATCCAAAAAGCCGACGCACGCCGTCGGCTTTTTACTTTCCGCTTGCTTTTTGCGCGTTTTATGCTACACTTAAAATATCCCCGGAATAAAAAGAGAGGATCGTTTCTATGAAAAAAGCATTTTCGATATTGCTTGCTTGTGCGACCGTGCTGGCACTGCTGGCAGGTTGCACTGCCACTCCCGATACTCCTGCGGACGGCACGACCACTGCCGCGTCCACCACGACCACGGCGGCAACCACCACAACCACAGCGGAGGAAACCGATATGACCACCTCAACCACCGCGACTGCCGCCACCACGGTGTCGCAGACGCCTGCCACCACCTCCACGACGGCGAAAACCACCACGACCAAAAAGACGACCACCACCAAAGCGCCGACCACCACCCTCGCGCCCATTACCCCCACGGAGCCCTATAAGGTGGCGCTGTCCGATGATCGCCTGCACTATGAAGGCCGCACGATGATTGAAAATAACAGCGTGCTGCTCGACTGGACGGGCACGGGCGTGACGATGCAGGTGCAAGGCGGCGACGTGCGCGTGAAACTCACAAGCGACCACGCCCAGTCGAGCTTGCTGGCACCCTATTTTGCCGTCTACATCAACGGTAAACGCAAAAAAACCGTCGTTGCCAACTGCGAAACGGAATGGCAAACCGTTGCCAGCAACCTGCCCGCCAACCGCTACACCACCGTTTCTATTATGAAGCTCAGCGAAGCGCAGTATTCTGCCGCCAAACTGCAAGACATCGAGCTGACGGGTGTGCTGGGACCCAAACCTACGCTGCCTGACCGCAAAATGCTCATTCTCGGCGACTCCATCACCTGCGGTTGGGGTAGCAAAACCGCGAGCGTGAGCGACAACTTCACCACCCCCACCGAAGACGGCTCGCTGACCTATCCGTGGCTACTTGCCGACCGCTTTGATGCCCAAAAGCATATCCTCGCGGTCAGCGGCAACGGCATCGCCACCTCCAACTCGGGCAGCACCACCTCTTGTCTGCTGCCGCAGCAGATGCCCTTCGTGCATTACGAAGCGGATTACAGCGGTCCGCAATGGAACGCTGACAGCTATCAGCCCGACCTGATTTTAATAGGGCTCGGCACCAACGATACCCTTGCAGGCAGCCCTGCCGACCGATTGGCTAACGGCATCAAGAACTTTTCCGCCACCTTGCGACAGAACTATCCCAACGCCACCGTCGTGTGGGTATACGGTCTGATGACCGCGGCACAGGAATCGACCATCCGCCTGACGGTGGAGGAGGTCGCTGAAACCGACAGCAAGGTGCATTATCTGTACGTTGACCCCGTCAGCGGCGTTGAGCTCGGCTCGGGCACGCATCCCAACGAGCGCGGTCACAAGCGCGCCGCCGACGAACTGGAACCCCAACTGCGCGAGATTATGGGCTGGTAAAAAGGAGAATTTTATGTTTAACGCATTGGCATTGACCGATACCCGTCTGCAATATGACGGACGCGTGCGCCGCGCCGAAGACAGCGTGCGGCTGGATTGGAGCGGGTGTGGCATCACCCTGCGGGTGCAAGGCGGCGCGGTGCGCGTACGCCTGCACGCCGAAGAAACGGGCGGGCAGGGGAGTCCCTGTTGCAAGGTGCTGGTCGATGGCGCCCCCACCGTCACCTTCGCCGTCACCGCCGCCTCACAGTGGTATATGCTCGCCCAAGACCTGCCCCGTGACCGCGTGACCACGGTGCGGCTTATCAAGGTGAGCGAGCCGCAATTCGGTGCCGCGTGGCTTGACGGCGTGCAGACCACCGCCGAGGTGTTGCCTGCTGCCCCACAGCCCGCGCGTAAGATGCTCTTTATCGGTGACTCCATCACCTGCGGCTACGGCGTCTATTCCGCTATCGAAGACCCCTTTTCCACCGACACCGAGGATATCACCGCCACCTATGCGTGGCTGCTCGCCGACCGCTTTGACGCTCAGCGGCATATCCTGTCTGCCAGCGGCTACGGCGTTGCCACCTCCAACGGCGGCAGCACCACCGACGGTCTGATGCCGCCCGTGATACCGTTCGTGCAGTTTAACGCCAACGGTGAGGGCGAACAATGGGATACGGCGGCTTTCACCCCCGACGTGGTGGTGGTCAATCTCGCCACCAACGACGCGGCGGCACAAAGTCCCGCCGACCGCCTGCAAAACGGCATCGCCGCGATGCTTATGGATCTGCGCAAAACCTATCCCGCCGCGCCCATCGTATGGCTCTACGGCGCGATGGTGCTGTGGATGGAGGACACCGTGCGCGACACGGTCACCGCCTTTGCCGCCACCGACGGCAATACGCACTATCTCCCCATCGTCCCCGTCACGCGTGAGGAAATGGGCTCGGTCGGACACCCCAATGCCAAAGGGCAACGCCGCATAGCAGATGATCTGGAAGCGCCCTTAAGCGAAATTTTGAATTGGTAAATCAAAAGAGACGAATGTGAAAGCGTTCGCCTCTTTCTTATGCCGCAGGTTTGCCGACGGAATACGATTGACGGCGACGGCAAAATATGCTATACTAAACCCAATATTTTTCACGAAAGAAGGTGGCGGCAGTGAGAGACTCCTACTCCGAAATCACTTCCTACATCAAAGAGCTGTCAGACTTGTCTACCGTCAACAACCATATCGAGCCGCAAATGTATGCCGAGCATCAGGTCAACCGCGGTCTGCGCGACTTAAACGGCAACGGCGTCGTGACGGGCCTGACCGAGGTGTCCCGCATCAAAGCCAAAACCACCGACGAAAACG
>SVOU01000026.1 GCA_015066215.1 Oscillospiraceae bacterium
TATGCAAGCGCCCCTCTATTTGCGCACCACCGACGAAATGCTGGCAGAGTTTGACTATCTCGGCGAACAAAAAGCCTTTGAGGTGGTGGTCGAAAACCCCAACCGCATTGCCGATATGGTGGAAAATATCCGCCCGATTCCCGAGGGCAACTTCCCACCGCGCATCGACGGCGCGGACGAGGAATTGCAAGAGATCTGTTGGGGGCGCGCCAAAGAGATATACGGCGATCCGCTGCCCACCGTGGTGGCAGAGCGTTTGGAAAAAGAGCTCGCATCCATCATCAAGCACGGCTTTGCCGTCTTGTATATGATCGCGCAGAAGCTGGTCAAAAACTCGGTCGACAACGGCTATCTTGTCGGTTCGCGTGGCTCGGTCGGCTCATCCTTCGTTGCCAGTATGGCGGGCATTTCGGAGGTTAACCCCCTGCCGCCGCACTATTATTGTAAGAAGTGCAAATATTCCGAATTTTTCCTGCACGGTGAGGTCGGTTCGGGCTTTGACTTACCCAACAAGACCTGCCCGAAATGCGGCGAGCCGCTCTCGCGCGACGGTCACGAGATACCTTTCGAAACCTTCCTCGGCTTCAAAGGCGACAAATCCCCCGATATCGACCTTAACTTCGCGAGTGAGTATCAAACGCAAGCACACCGCTACACCGAAACGCTGTTCGGTGACGGTCACGTGTTCAAAGCAGGTACCATTGGCACGCTGGCGGACAAGACCGCCTATGGCTACGTTAAAAAGTATCTCGAAGAGCGCGGACAACTGTGCAGCCGTGCGGAGATCGACCGCCTGACCTTGGGTTGCACGGGCATCAAACGTACGACGGGTCAGCACCCCGGCGGTATGGTCGTTGTCCCCAATGACTACGACGTCGAGGATTTCTGCCCTGTGCAGCGTCCTGCCGATGACCCCGATTCCGAGGTCGTCACCACCCACTTCGACTTCCACTCCATCCACGATACCATTTTGAAGCTCGATAACCTCGGTCACGTCATTCCCACCATCTATAAATATCTGGAAGAATACACGGGCATTTCGGTGATGGACGTCGATATGTCCGATCCCGAGGTCTATAAGCTGTTCACCACGCCCGAACCGCTCGGTGTGACGGCAGAGCAGATCGATTGCGAAACGGGCACGCTGTCCATCCCCGAACTGGGTACACCGTTTGTGCGCCAGATGCTGCTGGAATGCCGCCCCACCACCTTTGCGGATATGCTGCAAATATCGGGTCTGTCCCACGGCACCGACGTGTGGCTGGGCAACGCGCAGGAGCTTATCAAAAACGGCACCTGCACCATTTCCGAGGTTATCGGTACACGTGACAGCATCATGACCTACCTGATGCACAAAGGCCTCGACCCGCAGATGGCGTTCAAAATTATGGAGATCGTCCGTAAGGGCAACGCCACCAAGCTGTTGACCGAGGAGCATCTGGAAGCGATGCGCGCCCACGACGTGCCGGAGTGGTACATCGACTCCTGTATGAAGATCAAGTATATGTTCCCCAAAGCGCACGCCGCGGCATATATCATCGCCGCCTTGCGCGTGGGCTGGTACAAGGTGCATCACCCCGCCGAGTATTACGCCGCCTATTTCACAGGCCGCGGCGAAGACTTTGAGGCAGAGGTGGTGCAACAGGGCAACCACGCTGTGCGCGCCCGTATGAACGAACTGCGTGCAAAAGGCAAGGAAGCCACCGCCAAAGAGCAGTCGCTGGCGGACGCGTTGCAGGTCATCAACGAGGCGATGCTGCGCGGCGTCAAGTTCCTGCCTGTGGACATCTACAAATCGCACCACTATAAATACCTGATGGAGGACGGTGCCATCCGCTTGCCTTATGCCGCGGTCAAAGGCTTGGGTGAAGCCGCCGCACAAAGCCTCTATAAGGTGGTGCATAGCGGCGAGGAGCTCATCTCCGGCGACGATCTGCAAAGCCGCAGCGGCGTTTCCAAAACGGTTATGGAATCCTTGCGCCAGCTCGGCGCCCTGGGCGACCTGCCCGCGACCAGCCAGTTGAGCTTTTTCTGACAAATAAAAATCCCCGATGCCTTACGCATCGGGGATTTTTTTAACCCACTTACAGGATATAGAGCAGGAGTGCCACAAAGACGAGCATAATCAATACGCACAAAACGAGCAACACAGCCCAGAAGGAGTGGGTGGTGTTTTTGCGGCATAGGCAGATGATGCTCAGTACCATCGCCGCCAGCGGAATGAACAGGAAGATGACCGCCAAAATAATGAGCATTACCGTCTCGATGACCGAGCTTTTGTGGTCAGGCTCCAGATTAATAGGCGGATTGCCGTACGTTTCGTAAAACGACGATTCCATATCGTCCAATCGGTCAACGCAGTCTTTGAAAATCTCTAAATCTATTTCATCGAGCAGATATACCGTAGCTGTTGCCAAAGGCTGATCATCAGGTGGTGCAGTGCTGTAATCGAAACTTATCTCACTGACAAGACGGTAGTCTAAGAAATATATCCAGCTATCTTTAAATTCAGAACGCAAAAAGCAACCGATTGGTGCGCCTAAGGCACCGTTTTCGTCAAATACATACACGTATTTTTCAAAATAGGTGCTTTGTTCTTCCGTGATTTTCGTATAGTCCATCTGGATTGCTTCTCCGTCGTATAGTCCATCCAGCCAATCCTTGTCAAGCGGCAGATAGCAAGGGGCACTGCCGTACGCGTTGACGAGTGCAAAACTGTCCGCGGGGGTGAAATTGGCTATTTTATACTCGAAGGCCGTTTCTGTACCCTTGCGCAAATATATACCTCCGTAGTAGTAGATGTACTCGACCCACAAGACGTCGTCGGGGGAGAAGCCTGTCACAGCAAACACCGAAACTTCTTCGTCACGGTAAAGGCAGTCCTCGAGCGTAAATTGGAAAGAGAAGGTTTCAGTGGCCTTCAAAAACTCCACACCGTCACTGCGCGTGAGACTATCGCTATAGTCGTCGGCAAGATAAGTGAAGTCGCCGTAATCGTTTGCTTGCACCGTGAGGGTTGCCAAAAGTGCAAACACAAGGCACAGAGCGAAAACAGCAGAGCAAAGTCTAATATACTTTTTCATATCTGCACCCCCTTACGCCAAATTAAGCTTTTTCCGCATCAAATGTACGTTGAAACGGAACAGCACCCAAGAGACTGTCATAACAACAAGGGTAACGAGTGCTACCAACAACAGGACGACGTTTTTTATTTGGGTCTCTTCCAGCATAGAAATGTACATCAGTATGTCTGTGTTGATGATCAAAATGAAGAATATCTGCAAAATGAAGGTGAAAATATTGGTCAGCCCATAATAAATGCCGATACCAAGCAGCAGTTTCATCCGCTTGACCAACACGGAAGCCACGGTGATACAGGTGTAGAAAAACAGCAGTGTCATCGCGTTGGAGACGCAAAGCAAGACCAACAGTTCAAAACCCAGCACGATCGACCGCCAGCCCAAACTTTCCCACAAAGAGCTGAATATGTTGCCGATGCCGGTGAATATATCTGCGTTGATAAAACCGTGTTCTGCGGTGCCGATCAGCAGAAAAAGGAAAAATCCAATGGCAAAGACCAACTGCGCGGCGGTGTAATATATCCAGCCCATTGCCAGTTTGGCACCGAAAATCTGCGAACGCTTGACGGGCAGGGTAAAGGTGAGATAGCCTTGGTCGGTGTAAAGGTGTGTGTAAAAACGGCGTATAATGAAAACGATCACCAATACGAAATAGGCTGTGGAGGCGAAAAGAGAAATAATAAGGCCCAAAATGCAAACGATACGCAACGGTACTTCCCATGCGGGCATAGAAACGGTTATCTCATAGCTGTCAAGCCACATCAGCCCGCGCATACAAACGGTGGCGATAGCGAAAAAGCCGCCGACCGCGATGGTGGCGATCCACCAAAGCTTGGAGAAGGATTGCATATCGTATCTTAATAATTTCCGCATTGGAACACCTCCCGAAACAGTTGATCGAGCGACCGACCGTAGTATTCACGCGTCTGATCGGCGTTGCCGCCCATAACGATCTGCCCGCCAAACCCCAAGAATATAAACTCGTCGAGCACGGGCTCAATATCGTGGATCAAATGCGTCGTGATCAAAACGGTCGCATCCTCAGCATAGTTGCCGACGATAGTTTTGAGGATATAATCCCGCCCTGCGGGGTCAACACCGCCGATCGGCTCATCCAACAGATACAGCCGCGCGCGTCGCGCCATCACCAGCACCAGCTGCACCTTTTCTTTGTTGCCCTTTGACAGGGATTTGAGCGGCATATCGCGATCGATTTGCAGATCGAGGAGCATTTGCTCCGCTTTTTGACGGTCGAAGTCCTCATAAAAGTCGGAAAAATAGTCCAAAAGCTGGCGCACACGCATACCTGCGGTGAAATAGGAGCGTTCAGGTAAATAGGAGACCCAACGGTTGGTCTGCTCGGACACGGGTGTGCCGCAGACGGCAATTTCACCCGCGTTGGGAACCAGCAGTCCCGATACCAACTTGAGAAACGTGGTCTTGCCGCAGCCGTTAGGCCCCAAAAGCCCGACGATACGCCCGCTTTCCAGCGTCAGCGAAAAGTCGTTAAGCACCTTTTTGGTACCATAGGCTTTGCACACGTTTTTGGCTTCTAAAATGGTCATAGTTCCCAATCCTCCTGTTCGTTGATAAAGTCGATAACGTCCTGCTTTTTTAGCCCCAAGGCGCGCGCACGTTCAGTCAGTTGCGCTAACTCCTCCTGACATTGCTTGCGCCGTGCCGCGTCCAAGACGCCGACGTCTGCCGTGACAAATCTGCCGGCCGTGCTGCGGGAATACAAAAGCCCCTCATTTTCCAGCTCTGTCAGCGCACGCTGCATCGTGTTGGGGTTGACGGCCGCTTCAAAAGCCAATTGTCGCACACTGGGGAAAGGTGCGTCAGCCGTGTAGCGTCCTGCCAGTATATCTGCCCGCAACCGTGAAACGATCTGCATGTACACCGGAGAAAGGGAAGAAAATGCCCAGCCCATATGCCACCTCCAATTGTATTATTGTATGAGTACAATAATACAATATCACAACAGGAAACATTTGTCAACATAAAAAAAGACACCCACCAAAAGGTGGGTGTCCTGAATGCTTATTTGCGGGTGATCTGTTTGAGCTTGAGCCACAAATCGGCTTGCAGCTTGTTGGTCTCTTTGGGGAGGGTGAGGAATATCTCGGTTCTGTCCAGAATGCTCTGCGGCGGATAGAAATAGGGATTTTCCGTGATCTCGGGATCCATCAGCTCCATCGCGGCAGGCTCGGGGCAGGAGTAGCCGATATATTCGGCGTTGGCGGCGGCAACGTGGGGGTTGCACATAAAGTTGATATAGGCTTCCGCCTCGGCAGGATGCTTGGAGGTGGAGCGCACGCACATAGCGTCCACGAAGAAGTTGGTGCCGCTTTCGGGGATAAAGAAAGCGATATCCTCGTTGGCGCCCTCTTCATAGATCATCAACACGCCGTCGCCCGCATAATAGGGGGCGATCCAGCAGGTTTCACCGATCATCAGGTCGTAGATCTCGTCGTTGACGTACTTGTAAAGCACCTGCTTTTGCTCAACCAGCGCATCAAACGCCGCGTTCCAGTGAGCGGGATCGGTGGTGTTGAGAGAATGGCCGTTTTTCATCAGTGCCACGCCAAACGCATCGCGCGGGTTGTTGAACATCAAAATGCGATCCTTATATTTGTCGCACCACAAAAGATCCCAACCCAAAGCCAGATCTGCTTCGTCAACGTATTTGGTGTTGTAGAAAATGCCGACCGTGCCCCAAGTGTAGGGGACGGAATAAGCATTTTCGGGGTCATAGTTAAGATTGCGGTAGTTTTCGCCGATATACTGATAGTTCGGGATGTTGTCAAAGTTGAGCTTGCGCAACATACCTTCGTCGATCATTTTGCCCACCATATAATCGGAGGGAATGATGACGTCATAGTCGGCGGCGCCCGAACTGATCAGGGCATACATCGACTCGTTGTTTTCAAAGGTTTTGTAGTTGACCTCAATGCCCGTGACGTAGGTAAACGCCGCGTTGACGTCCAAGATCTCGTCGTCGATATATTCGCCCCAGTTATAGACGTTGATGGTCACACCCGTGGGGGCAGCTTTAGGGAACTCCGCTTGGTAATCCCAAGCAACGTCCTCTTCCTCGTCATCGATCGGCTCATCGTCGGGAGCGGCACAGGAGGAGAACACCAGCAACATCAAAAGCGCGGAAAGCAGAGCTAAAAAACGTTTCAAAAATCTCGCTCCTTTCCGTCAAACCGTCCGTTTTTTCTTGGCGTCGTCACGAATCTGATAGATGTTGACCGCCAACAATAACAGCAAAATCGTACCGAACATCAAGGTGGACAGAGCGTTGATCACAGGCGTGATGGGACGCTTGGTCATATTGTAAATGGTGACCGACAGCGTCTGTGCCGTCGAGCCGGAGGTGAAATAGCTGATGACAAAGTCGTCAAGCGACATCGTAAACGCCATCAGCGCACCGGTGGTGACGCCGGGCATAATTTCAGGCATAACCACCTTGAAGAACGCGCGGGTGGGATGGCAACCCAGATCGAGTGCCGCCTCGTACATATGCTGGTTCATCTGCCGCAGCTTGGGCATCACCTGCAAGATAACATAGGGGATATTGAAGGTGATGTGCGCGATCAAAAGGGTGAGAAAACCCGTGCGCAAAAGCCCCGTGGTCTGATAGATGAACACGAAAAGCAGCATCAGCGAAATGCCGGTGACGATTTCGGGGTTGACCATCGGCAGATTGTTGACCGTCAAAAAGACCTTGCGCAGCTTTTTGTTGAGTGCGTGAATACCCACCGCCGCCAGCACGCCGATAACGGTGGCGAACAGCGCGGAAAGGATCGCCACCTGCAAAGTGACGCCCAGCGCTTCGCGGATCTCCTCGTCATAAAAGAGAGCCTCATACCAGCGCAGAGAAAACCCGTTCCAGATCGAGCGGCTCTTGGAGTCGTTGAAAGAGAAAATGACCAGCACCACGATGGGGGCATAGAGGAAAGCGAAGATGAGGGTGTTGTAGATACGGGATAACGTTTTCACGGTACCATACCCCCAATCTCGTCGCTGTCCTTATCCACCGAGTTCATCACGGCGATACACAGCAGAATCAGCAGCATCAGCACCAGCGACAGCACCGCGCCCATATTATTATAGGCAGGTGCCGAGCCCTTGAACAGGAACTCGATGATCTCACCGATCATCAGCGGCGTGGTCACACCGCCGTTACCCAAAAGGGTGGCCACGACGAAGGTACTAACCGAGGGGACGAACACCATGGTGATGCCCGACAGAATACCGGGCACCGACAGCGGCAAAATCACGCGGGACAGCACCTGAAAGCCGTTTGAACCCAAATCCTGTGCCGCCTCAATAGTGCGGTTGTCGATCTTGGTCATCACGGAATAAAGCGGCAGGATCATAAAGGGTAGAAAATCATAGACCATACCCAAAACGATCGCCGCGGTCGTGCCGACCAGCTTGACAGGCTCCAAGCCAATCATCTCTAAAAAGCGGTTGAGCAAACCGTTGTCGTCAATGATGGATTTGAGCGCTGTAATACGCAAAAGCGAGTTCATCCACATCGGCAGCATCACGATCAGCACCATCGTGCGCTGTGTCCGTCCCGAGCGGCGGGAGATGCTGTATGCCAGCGGATACGCCAAAATCAAGCAGAAAAAGGTGGAAAGTGCACCGACCCAGATGGAATACCAGAAACTGGGCAGGTAGTTGACGATCTGCGCCATATTTTCGAGCGAAAAGTGTCCGCTGTCATCAGTCAGCGCAAACCAGACCACCATCGCCAACGGGATGATGGTAAACAAAATCATCCAGATGCCGAATGGAAATAAAGTCAGGCGTGTACGCTTCATTCGGCGGCACCGCCTTCCGGTGCAGCGTCAGGGTCGGCCAGCTCGTCAAATTCCTCGGAATAGGAGCTGTAATCGCCGAACAGACCCGAATAGGCGGATTTTTTCATGATATGAATATCCTCAGGGTTGAGGACGATGCCGATGGTGGTGTCGGGAGCGTAGTAGTCGGTGGTTTGAATCAGCCACTTAAAGCCCTTGAAATCGACGATGGTTTCAAAATGCACACCCTTGAAGGTGACGCTGGTGACCGTGCCCGTCAGGTGCCCCTTGATAGGCTCAACGATGTCAATATCCTCGGGGCGAATAACCACGTCGACGGGTTCCATGGGGTCAAAACCGTGATCCAAGCAGTCGAACTTGCGACCGAAAAACTCCACCAGATAGTCGGCGTGCATAATGCCGTCCAAAATATTACTCTCGCCGATAAAGTCGGCGACAAAAGCATTTTGCGGCTCGTTATAAATATCCTGCGGCGTGCCGATCTGCTGGATCTGTCCCGCATCCATCACCACGACGGTGTCGGACATCGAGAGTGCTTCCTCCTGATCGTGGGTGACGTACAGGAAGGTGATACCCAACTGCTGCTGGATCTTTTTCAGCTCCACCTGCATATCCTTGCGCAGCTTGAGGTCCAAAGCCGCTAACGGCTCATCGAGCAGCAGCACCTTCGGATGCACAGCCAAAGCGCGGGCAATGGCAACGCGCTGTTGCTGACCGCCCGACAGGGTAGAGATATTACGCTTTTCAAATCCGCGCAGGTTGACCAAATTGAGCATTTGCTCAACCGTTTGACGGATCTCGTCCTCCTTCTTTTTGCGCACGCGCAAGCCAAACGCCACGTTCTCAAACACGTTCATGTGCGGGAACAGCGCATAGCGCTGAAAGATGGTGTTGACCGGGCGCTTGTGAGACGGCAGATCGTTGATGCGTTTACCATCAAAAAAAACATCGCCGCTGTCGGGAGACACAAAACCGCCGATGATACGCAAAAGCGTCGTTTTGCCACAGCCGGAAGGACCCAGCAGCGTGACAAATTCACCGTCCTTGATACTCAGGTTGAGCCCCTGCAGTATCTGTTCTCCGTCGAAAGTGATCGCGATGTTTTTCAGATCAATAATACACTTGTTTTCCATAAAGAATGCATCCCCCTTTGCGGTGTATACCGTTCGGTTGAACGGTACAAAGTTTCTCGCGGACAGCCGTGTCCAATGAACGTGAAACCGCAGCATCATGGACACCGCCCTCCGCAAAGGGTTTTTCACAGTCATCTGCCAAGGGCGTGACTGCGGCGATGCTTTTGATACCACTATCGGTTTTTGCTCAGATGCATTGTCGGCGGGGATATTTCCCACAACCAAAACAACATTCTTACTATACGGTTTTTTGAGGAAAAAGTCAATACATTTCCCCCAAATCCTGCATTTTTCGCGAAAAAACCACAGAAAACAGCCCGGACTTCCCGCGGTTTCTTCCATTTTTAGCCTTTTTCTCATATTTTCAAGGATTTCCGCCTGTATTTTCTCAGCGTTTTCAGCAAAGGATAAGGTGAGAAAACAAAGGGAGCGGATCAAATGGAACAGGATAAAAAACAGGCGTTTTTGCGCGCGGTTTCGTTGGCGGCAGCAGGCGGACTGGCCTATAATCTGGTAGAGCTTTGCTGGCGCGGGCGTACGCACTGGACGATGACCTTGGTGGGTGGTTTGTGCTTTCATCTCATCGGGCGCATTTTTGCCGACCGCGCCAGCAAGGGTACGTTTTTGTGCTGTCTGCAAAGCGCCGCGGCGGTGACGACTGTGGAACTGCTCAGCGGCTGTATTATCAACCTCTGGTGGCAGATGCAGGTGTGGGATTACAGCCGCCAGTGGGGCAATCTTGCAGGGCAGATATGCCTGCTGTATGCGGTTTTATGGATGGGGTTGAGTCTGCCCGCCGCCTATCTTTACCGTCGGCTCGGAAAGGCGGTGGACGCTTATCTTGGAAAAAGGCATAAGCGCACGCAAAATGTCATAGAGTGAAGGTAAGAGAAAAATATTGCTCACCACGCTTCGGCAGATTCCGTCTTGCGCCAAGGCGTATACTTGACGCAAGGGGGTGAAGCCGTGATCTATATGGATGTGCTGGTGGCACTCAACTGGTTTTTGGATTATCTGCTGCTCTGCGGCACGGCACGGCTGATGCATATCCCCTGCCGCCGCGGCAGACGGGTCTGGGCATCGTTGGTGGGGGCTCTTTTGGCGGCGGTGCTGGTGTTGCCGCCGATCCCCTCGTGGGCGGCGGCTATATTGCGGCTGACGGCGGCGCTTCCCGTTATCTGGCTGGCATTTGGGAAATGCCGTGTCACGCAGTTTTTATCCCGCTCGGCGGTGTTTTTTCTATTATCCACCGCACTGGCGGGCGTTGTGCTGATGATATACACCTTTGCCGCCCCACAGGGACTGCGGGTGATCAACGGTGTGATATATTATGACGTTTCCCCGTGGTTTCTCGCCCTGCTTACCGCGGTGTCCTACGGCGGTTTGTGTCTGTGGGAGCGTGTTAACCGTCACCGCCATATCGGGCAGGTGTTTGTGTTACACCTCACCGCAGACGGGGGAACGGGTACTTTGCGCGCACTGTATGATTCGGGCAATCGGCTGACCGAACAGTTTTCAGGCGCACCTGTTATCGTGGCGGCGAAAAAAGCGGTATGGCCCTTGCTGTCCACAGACCAAAAGCAATGGGTGACAGCGTTTGACAATCACGCCACACCGCCGCACACGGGCGGCAGATGGCGGCTCGTGCCATATCGCTCGGTGGGCGGCACGGGTATGCTGCCCGCCTTTTGCCCGACGCGCGTGTGGGTGACGAGCGGACGGTGCAAACAGGAAATAACGGGGGTATACATAGCGATCTGTGACGATTTGAACAGGGGAGAGTACACCGCGCTGATCGGCACCGCGGTGGCGTGTTTGGTGACGGAAAAAGGGAGGCAGAACGATGATAAAGTGGTTTGAACGGTTGCGTTTGTGGTATCGTCGCAAAACGGCGATGTGGCTGGATTATATCCATGGCGCAGACACCTTGCCCGCCCCCTTGACGGGAGGAGAAGAAGCCCAGGCACTGGCGGCTTGGCGAGCGGGGGATAACGGCGCGCGTGACCGTCTGATCGAGCATAATTTGCGGCTGGTGGTGTATATTGCCCGCAAGTTTGAAAACTCAGGGGTGGGGATTGAGGACCTCATCTCCATCGGCACCATCGGACTTATCAAAGCGGTCAATACCTTTTGCCCCGACCGCAACATTAAGCTGGCGACCTATTCCTCACGCTGTATCGAAAACGAGATACTGATGTATCTGCGTAAGACCGCCCCGTTGCGCAACGAGCTGTCGATTGATGAACCGCTTAACGTGGACTGGGACGGCAACGAGTTGCTGCTGTCGGATATTTTGGGCAGCGACCCCGACGAGGTCAACCGCGATCTGGAACAGGAAGCGGAAAAACATCTGCTTTTGCAATGCATCGACCGCTTGGAGCCGCGCGCCAAACAAATTATGGAACTGCGTTTCGGTATCGGCGGGCACAAGGAGCATACTCAAAAGGAAGTGGCAGACAAAATGGGTATCTCGCAGTCCTACATATCCCGCTTGGAAAAACGCATCATCCTGCGCCTGAAACGCGATATCGAGCGGGCGCAAGGATAACTTTTTCCTACCTTTTCCAAAACGGTAGGGTGTATGAGTCAACCCAAAATCGTCCATACTTTTTGCGAAGAACGGCAGAAAGGATGGGCGATTTTTTATGTACAACAAGGTGGAGATATGCGGTGTCAATACCGCTACGCTCAAGGTGTTGCCCGAAGCGGAGAAGATGCGGCTTTTGCGGGCGATGCAGGAGGGCGACCGCAACGCGCGTGAGGAGCTGATCAAAGGAAACTTGCGCTTGGTGCTCAGCGTCATACAACGCTTTTCACAGCGCGGCGAAAATCCAGACGACCTGTTTCAGGTGGGCTGCATCGGGCTGATGAAATCCATTGACAACTTTGATATTTCCCAAAACGTACGCTTTTCCACCTATGCCGTGCCGATGATCATCGGCGAGATCCGACGCTATCTGCGAGATAACAACGCCATACGCATCAGCCGCAGTATGCGTGACACTGCCTATAAAGCGATGCAAGTGAAAGAGCGTCTGATGCACGAAAACCAGCGTGAGCCGAGTGTGGAAGAAATCGCCGCCCGCTTGGAAATGCCGCGTGAGGACGTGGTGTTGGCACTTGAATCCATCGTTGAACCCGTGAGCCTTTACGAGCCGATCTATTCGGACGGCGGCGACACCATTTACGTGATGGATCAGGTGGGGGATCGCAACGACGACGGAGACTGGTTGGACGAACTCGCCCTCAAAGAGGCGATACGCTGTCTGGGCGAGCGGGAAAAACGCATACTCAACCTGCGTTTTTTCAAAGGAATGACGCAAATTGAGGTGTCAGCAGAAATCGGCATCAGCCAAGCGCAGGTCAGCCGTCTGGAAAAAGGTGCGCTCAATTTTATCAAAAGCCAGCTTTGAAAAATGCCCCATCGCAAGATGGGGCATTTTTATAGTTCGTTTGTAAAAAGAGTCTCTAAATTCACTTCCGATTCCACATAAACAGCATCAACTTCGTAGTCGTTTATGATTTTGATTTTCTTATTTTCCAACCGATAGATTTGTATAAGTGTTCCGTCTACATCAATAAGCAGTTCATTTTTATGCAATCCCATAATGTTGGTTTCAATGGTTGCACAGGCTTTTTTGAAAGCTGTATTGCTGGCTTCTCGTGAAATTGTGTAGTCGAACAATAGTATCCCTCACTTTTTGCGTTTGTCACTAAAAATCCATATAAGTATTGCCACAGGTAAAAATAGAACGGTAAGAACAGCAGTCAAACCATCGTCATATTTTTTGTTACGCCGACTTCTGCGACTGGCAGGGCTTCTATATTGTTTCATTTTGTCCCGTCCTTTCTTTGTTGAAAAGAGCCATATCATTATTATAGCATCAGTTTTTGCTTTTTCCAAGATGTTTTATAAAAATCGTAGGAGGAGACAAACAGTACAATCAGAAACGGGACATTTTTGTGTCACGCTTGACAAAAAGGACAGAAAAATCTATAATTTTCCGTATATGGAAGAAAAGGAGAGAGGCAAGTGTTCAAGCGGTTTATATCCTACTATAAGCCTCATATGAAGTTGTTTGCGTTGGATATGGGTGCGTCGTTGCTCGTGTCACTTTTGGCGATTTTGTATCCCGTCGTCACGCGCCGTATGCTCAACGACCTGATACCCAACCAAAAATATGAGTGGATCATTGCTTGCGGTGTGGGATTGTTGGTGCTGTACGCCATCAGAATGTATCTCAACTTTTTTATCCAGTACCAAGGGCACGTGATGGGTGTGCGCATGCAAGCGCAGATGCGCAGCGACCTGTTCCGCCATTTGGAAAAGCTTCCTTTCTCCTTCTATGACGAACACGAAACGGGCAAAATTATGTCCCGCCTGACAAACGACCTGACCGATATCAGTGAGCTTGCTCACCACGGACCCGAAACGCTTATCATCAGCCTGACCTCGGTGGTCATATCCTTTGCCTATCTGATGACCATTCACGTAGGTCTTTCGCTGATTATTTTCGCTTGCGTGCCGTTTTTGGTGGCAATATCTCTGTTTATGCGTGACCGCCAGCGCAAAGCGTTCCAAAAAAGCCGCAAATCTATGGCAGAGATCAACGGTGCCTTGCAGAGCAGCGTGTCGGGTATTCGCGTGACAAAGGCGTTCAATAACGCCGAAAAGGAACAGGAAAACTTTGAAAAAGGCAACGCGATGTTCCGTGAAGCCAGCCGCGACGCCTACAAAGCGATGGGGCAGTTCCACTCGGGTACTACCTTCATCACCGATGTGTTTAACGTGGTCGTGCTGATCGCGGGCGGCTTGTTTATGTATAACGGGCAGATAGATTTTGCGGACTATTCCGCGTTTATCGTGTCCATCAACCTCTTTTTGAACCCCATCAACACCCTTATTCGCTTTATGGAGCAGTTCCAAAGCGGTGCGGCCGGTTTTGAGCGGTTTGTTGAAGTGATGGATACCCCTACCGAGCAAGATGCCGACGATGCGGTGGACGCAGGGCGCCTTCGCGGCGATATACAACTGGAAAACGTGTCCTACGGCTATGACGAGGGGACGGACGTGCTGCACGATATGTCCCTGCATATTCCTGCGGGTGCTACCTTTGCGCTGGTGGGTCCCAGCGGCGGCGGAAAAACCACCATCTGCCACCTGATCCCGCGGTTTTATGAAGTGCTGACGGGTCGCATCACCATTGACGGACAGGATATCCGCACCTATACGCGCGACTCTCTGCGCCGCAATATCGGCATCGTGCAACAGGACATCTATCTGTTTAACGCCAGCATCAGAGATAATATCCTCTACGGTCGTTTGGATGCCACCGAAGAAGAAGTGATCGAAGCTGCCAAGCGTGCCAATATTCACGATTATATCCAAACGCTTGAAAATGGCTACGATACGGTTATCGGCGAGCGCGGCGTGCGGCTTTCGGGCGGTCAAAAACAGCGCCTGTGTATTGCCCGCGTATTCCTCAAAAATCCGCCTATTCTTATCTTGGACGAAGCGACCAGTGCGCTCGATAACACCACCGAAATGCTCATTCAGCAGTCTTTGGACGAGCTTTGCAAAGGCCGCACCACGCTGGTGGTGGCACACCGCCTGTCTACCATCAAAAACGCCGATGAGATTGCCGTCATCAGCGACGGCCGCATCAGCGAACAGGGCGACCACAACGCCCTCGTCGCGCAAGGCGGCATCTACGCCCAACTGCACCGACAACAATTCCGCGAGTGGGAAGAGGATTGACAAGCGTAAACAAAACAGCACCCTGCATACTTTGCAGGGTGCTGTTGCTTATTGTGGACTTATAAGGCGGTCTTTGCGTCAAGGCGCGGAATTTTTGGCTGTGATTGCTCGTTGAACTTCAAGCAGACGCTTGCGTGAATAAACACCCAGCTTGCTATAAAGATTCTTGTTGTGGAATTTTAGGGTGTTTTCTTTGATGTTTAACTCTTGCATAATGTCCTTCGTCGACTTGCCGAGCAGATAGGCTTCATAAATGGTCTTTTCCGTGGGAGTCAGCACTTCCAGTCCGCGCATAAAGCAGTCAACTTCTATTTCTGACACGCTGTTTTGCGGAGGGGTATGTGCCGCTTGAAGTGCCTTTTCCTTCTGCCTGACAAGCTCCCGCAAACGCTGATTTTCATTCATAACAAGATGAGCACCCAAAAGGAACAGCTCGCTGATGATGTAAGAAACCGACAGCATTTCAAAGGCAATGTCAGAGATCTGCTCAACAAACCACACGCCGATATTGGCAAATACGGCGATTGCCAATATCACGGCGTGCGAAGCGGCGGCGATGGTCTTTTTGACGGAAGCACGCACGATAACTGTGATCATTGCCGAAAAGTATCCCAACAAAAAGACGAGATACAGAGGATGAAGCGGACCGTATACCTTGACGAGTGTCGAAACACCGTTTATTACCGCAAACGAAACCTCTTTGTAATATATTGGAAAAACTCCCGGACTGGCGGTGATCGAGAACATAACGAGCGAAAGCACCACCAAAGCACCGTCCAACCATTTGGCGTGGTTGGTATTTGTGACGTTCAAAATGATCATCAACATCGAAAGCGGTAAAAATACTGAGCCAAGATAGGCGATACGGTTGGCCCACAGTGCCATGTTGAGGCAGGTGGATACCGAAAGGATCGTGTAGCCGGTATTCACCACAAGCACCGAGGAAAACAGCAGAATGAACCAGCTTTTCTTTTTGCGCACCATAACGCAGCAGCCGATCAAAAGTAACAAAGAAAGGACGGTAACGGCACCGTAGATAAAGGAAAAACTTGTCGCCTTTTCACCAATAGAAACGCAACCCGAAAACACCGCTGTAATAAGCAGTGACAGAGCTGCGAGTAAACATTTCTTCATAAAACCGCTCCCTTGATCGTAACGGTAAACCCCAAAAACGGTCTTTCTGCACTTTTTTGCAAAAGAAACCGATGCTTCCCACACTTTTGGGGCAAAAGTGTGGTGACATACGGCGGAAAAATCTATAAAATATCCTTATAAGGCGTACTGCCAAATGTGTTCTGCCTTTATTATACAATGAGGACACGATTCAGTCAAGAAGGGAAGTAGAGCAAATGAAAGCGTGTAATCGGATACTCAGTTTTTTGTTTGCAGTAGTATTACTGCTGGGTCTGTCACCGATGACAGCCCTTGCAGACTGGGAAGACGGTATGGAATGCTGGTTTTGCAACCATTACCACTGGGATGAGTATTGCTGCGGTCTGTGCGGTGCTTGCAGTGAAGAATGTACCAACGGAGGCTGTTATTTATCCACCCACTGCAGCGAGTGCGGCGCCTGCGACAAGTTGGCAGACGATTGTTCCGAATGTCTTAGCTGCGAGGATTGCTATGTCAATAACGGTTGGCACTGTCTTGGCTGTAACGAATGCCACTACACTTCAGAAGATGAACTGTGCGGTTACTGTTGGTTCTGTGCTGACTGTATGGGTGGTCTTTGCGACAGTTGCGGTTTCTGCGAGGGATGCTGGGAACTCG
>SVOU01000134.1 GCA_015066215.1 Oscillospiraceae bacterium
TGCCGTGGATAACTGTGACGGTTTCAAGTCCCGCCATAACCGCCTCGTCGAGAAAACTGTCGGTTTCCATAACTCCCTCGTCGGCGGTCATACCGCGCAAGTCAAGCTCGGTTTTCGCATTGCGCACCGCGCGGGATTCCAATCCCAACCGCATAGACGGCGGCTTTTGCCCCTTTTGCGCGGTGCGTCCTTGGCTATCGAGCAACCGCAGGTTGATAAGCGGCACACGCGTGCGAATAATACCCGCCTGCACCTCAACCTGACCGCTTTTATCGGCAGCCTTGGTAACAACGCCTTTCTTATCGATATCCACGATCAGCACGTCGTCGCCGACTTTGAGCGGGCGGGGGAGAGTATATCCCTCCTGACGGCGTTTGGTGACGGGATCAATAGCCTCCTCGACCTCACGCAAGCGAGAGCGCAGTTGACTTTTGGCGGCTTGTGTGCGCGCAGAAAAGTCTGCCGCCTCTTTTTGCCGCCGCAATTCGTCAAGTTCGGCGAGCAGCCGTTCCGCCTCGGTGCGCGCTTTATCCACCAATCGCTTGGCTTCGGCGCGCGCCTCATCCAATATCTTTTCTTGCGCTTTATAGGTAGCTTCGCGTTTGGCTTTGGCCTGTTCGTTTTGCCGCTTGGCGGCATCCGCAGCGGCGCGCGCTTCGGTAAGCTCGCGCTCTAATGCTTGGCGGCGCTCGTCAAGCTGTACCACGGTATTTTCCCAGCGGCGGTTTTCGCCCGAAACCAGCCCTTCCGCCTGCATGACGATGGTTTCGTTTAATCCTAATCGGCGGGTGATGGCAAAGGCGTTGGAACGCCCGGGAACACCGATAAGCAGGCGATAGGTGGGACGCAAGGTCGCCACGTCAAATTCGCAACTGCCGTTTTCCACGCCGACGGTGTCAATGGCATAGGCTTTGAGCTCGGCATAGTGGGTGGTGGATGCCACGCGCGCCCCCTTGCGGCGCAACTCTTCCAAAATCGCCACGGCCAGTGCCGCTCCTTCGACGGGGTCGGTGCCCGCACCCAACTCGTCCACCAGTACCAGACTGCGCTCGTCGCTCTCGTCAAGAATGCGGATGAGGTTGGTCATATGCGCCGAAAAGGTGGAAAGCGATTGCTCAATAGACTGCTCGTCACCGATATCTGCCAAAATATGGTCAAATACAGACAGCGTGCTGCCGTCGTTGACAGGGGGCATCAAACCGCACATCGCCATCAGCGACAAAAGTCCCAAGGTTTTGAGCGTGACCGTTTTGCCGCCCGTGTTGGGACCTGTGATGACCAGCGTATCAAAAGAGCCGCCCAGTTCCACGTCGATGGGGACAACCTTTTGGGCATCGATGAGCGGATGGCGCGCCCCTTTGAGTAAGATGTGACCGGTATCGTTAAGTTGCGGGCGCACCGATTTCATACGGTATGCCAGCCGCGCTTTCGCAAATATCAGGTTTAACTCCACCGCCAAATGGTAGTCGGCGGCAACTGCATCGGCAAAACGCCCGACTTCATCGGACAGTTCGCTGATAATGCGGTCAATTTCCGCCGCCTCCTTGGCGTCTAACACTTTCAGTTCATTGTTAGCCTCCACCGAGCCCATAGGCTCGATAAAAACCGTCGCACCCGAGGCGGAGGTATCGTGTACCAGACCCGAAACCTCGTGGCGGTGTTCCACCTTGACAGGCACAACGAAACGCCCGTCGCGAATGGTGACGATGGGCTCCTGCAAGAACTTTTGATAGGTTGCGGATTTGACCATACGGTCAAGCTGCTCGCGGATGCGTGCAGATGCCGCCCGCTTTTTACGGCGGATATCCGCCAGAGCGGGCGAGGCGTTGTCCGCCAGCTCTTCTTCGGACACGATGATGGTGAAAATGCGCTCTTCCAAATATTTGTTAGGATTGAGCGCACAGAAGCGGTCGTCCAGTACAGTCTGTACCCCGGCGCAATGGGCGTACCACTCGGAAAGTGAGCGGATCACGCGCAAGGTCTCACCGATATCCAACAGCTCGCGCAGGGACAACACCGCACCTGCGGCGGCACGCCGTAAGGCATTGACGGTGTTTTTGAGCGCGCCGAAAGAGGGCGATCCGAAGCCCGCCATCAACTGATAGGCGGCGTCGGTTTCGTCCATCAAACGGGTAGCTTCCTGCAAATAGGGGACAGGGGAAAGCGCACGCGCCGCCAAAGCTGCATCCGCGCAGGTGGTTTCCTGTGCCAGCAGTTCCAACACCTTATCCAGTTCCAAAGCTTTCCAGTCGCGATTCATAAGGTCTCCTTAAAGAGAAAATTAGGCGTCAAAAGCCGCCAAAGAATGATAAAAATCCAGCGTCTTAAAGCCGCGCCCGAGCTGATAGAGCAAAAATTGCTCGCTCACCTTGGCCAGCGTGGCAAGGCTTTCCGCCGACAGCGTGAAACGGTAGGCGCGCTGGGGGGAAGCGGCTTGGATATGCCGCAAAGCCGCCAAAACGCCCGCGGGCAGAGCCACGGAGTTGGGGAGCCTGCCGCAGTTTTCACATTGCAAAATGCCCTCTGTGGGCGAAAAATACAAGGTTTGCGCCGCGCTTGTCCTGCAACGGTGACAAGCCGACAGGTCGGGAGCATAGCCGCCCAACTGCAATAGGCGTTGCTCGGTCACACACTTGACCAACAGTGGTGACAGTTCGTCACCATTCAGATAGTGCAGTCCCAAGAGCATCTGGCGGAGCATATCCTCCGCAGATTCCTCGCGCGGTGCCAAAACACCGCACAGTTCGCAAAAATACTGCGCCAATGCTAGCTTTTCAATATCCTTGTGCAGATCAAAAAAACTGTGAAGCGGCTCGACTTCGCCGATTATGTAATAGTTGCCGCGCCCTTGGTGCAGGGTGTACCGCCCATAGGATAAAAGCCGTGTCA
>SVOU01000027.1 GCA_015066215.1 Oscillospiraceae bacterium
CCCCGCAAACCGTGCCGCCAACCGCTCTCGGCTGCGACCGACCGCATAGACGTCCACGTCGCCCTGCTGCGTGCGGTTGAAGGCAAGCAACACATCCACCAAAAACGAGCCGATAAGCCCCGTAGCGCCGGTGATCATCACCTTTTTGCCGCGCAGGGATGCCAAGCTGTGCGTATTTTGCAAAGCCGTTTGCAGATCTTGCTCATAGGACGGACAATCATACAATACCACGAACATTCCTCACTTCATCCAGTCAGAACGGCGCACGTGCAAAAGCGCCTTGAAAATATCAATATCCTCAACCGTTGTCAGTTTGATGTTTTTCTCAGAGCCGGCAGAAAAATAGACCGTCTCACCCATCTCGATCATCAGCGTGACCGATGCCACCGAATTGGTGATCCCAGCTTCCAGCGCACGGCGATGCAGATCGCAGATCTTGCCGATCTTAAAGCCTTGCGGCGTCTGCGTGCGTTTGAGGTTATCACGCGGATAGCTTTCCGCAGATTGCTCACCGTCATCGGTAACGACCATCGCCTCGGCACAGGGAATGACCGCGATTGCGCAGTCATGCTGCTGTGTTTTCACGATACAGTCGGAGAGTATCTCCTGCGACACCATCGGGCGGATGGCGTCGTGGATAAGCACGATATCGTCGGGGCTGTAATGTTTTTCCAGCTCATACACGCCGTTGCGGATGGAATCCTGTCCGTTTTTGCCGCCGGGGATGATGTGCTTGAGCTTGGTGATGTTGAACTGGTTGGCATACGCCCACAGAACCTGCTCCCAACCTTCAACGCAGACAACGGCAATCACGTCGATGTCGGAATGGCGCTGAAACGCCTCCATAGTGTAAACGATAACGGGGCGTTCCTCCACCGTCAAAAACTGTTTCGGAATATTTTGGTGCATACGCGCACCCACGCCGCCGGCAATGATCAATCCAATGTTCATAGTTATTACCTCACTAACGATATAATAATGTCACAAATACGGTCGGCAGTTTCAACCGACAGCCCCTCGTAGAGCGGCAGACACAAAACGCGCTGAGAAATTTTATCCGCGATCGGCGTGTTTTCGGCGGGATAGGCTCCGCCAAAGCTTTCCACCGAGCTGGTCAGGGGGAAGAAATAACGTCTGGCGCCGATGTTTTGCGCATCCAACGCCTGCAACACCTCATCGCGGGTGTGACCGCACTGTTCGGGATGAACCACGATGGGGAAATAGGCGTAGTTGCTCTCAACGCCCTCCTGCTCGACGCTCAGTTGAATGCCGACTACCCCTTCCAGCCGCTCGCGATAGCGCATAGCCGCCGCGCGGCGGGAAGCAATAGACTCGTCAATATGCCGCAGGTTGCAAAGACCCATCGCTGCGCAGAACTCGTTCATTTTGGCATTACCGCCCGCAAAAGCGAGTTCCTCGGGACCGATCATACCAAAGCTCTTGCAACGGTTGCAGGTCTCGTAATCCTCCTGCGTGTGGAACACCGCCGCACCCCCCTCCACCGTATGGAACACCTTGGTGGCGTGAAAGCTGAGCATCGATGCGTCGCCGAGCGAGGCAGCACCGACGCCGTTCTTTTTCACGCCGAAGGCGTGGGCGGCGTCGTAGATCACTTTGAGCCCGTATTTGTCGGCAATACGGCGAATTGCCGCATCGTCACACAAGTTGCCGTAAACGTGTACGGGCATAATGGCACAGGTCTTTTCCGTCACCAACGCTTCAAGCTTGTCCACGTCAATGGTGAAATCCCGCTCGTTGATGTCGCAGAAAACGGGCGTCAATCCCTTGCGCACGATGGCGTTGGTAGTAGACACGAAGGTGAAGGGTGTGGTAATGACCTCACCCTTGAGGTCAAAAGTCTCCAAAATGCACTCCAACGCTTGATGTCCGTTAACGCAAAGTGCCGTGTGCGATACGCCCAAATAGGCGCACAACGCCGCCTCCAGCTCCCTGTGCTTGGCACCGGAATTGGTCAGCCAGCGCGTTTCCCACAAGGGACGAATCTCCTCCATATACTCCTCAAAGGGAGGCATAGAGGAACGAGTGACTAAAATTCTCTCATCCAAATAATCCACCGTCTTTTCTATCATTTACCGTTGCTTATTTGAACATACCTTTTTTCAAAAGCTGCCACACACGGTCCGCGTGGCGGCCACAAACCCAAATCACCGCCAAAAGGCAGCGCATGACCCATTTATCCTTACCGAAAAGCTGCCGAATATAGCCTTTTGCCGCGGTTTTTGCCGCCTTGTCATGCGTCTTGCGGTATTCCGACAGCCACAGGTGCGCCATGTGAAAGGTCACATCTTGTCGAAAACGCCCGTCTGTGTAGGCGTCAAACTGTTGCAGCCAACGCGTCTCATTGTCAACGTGAGCAACGTCGGTCACGCGGGCACGCTGCTGCGTCCACGAGCCGGCAGAGGCAAACCGATAGGTCGCCATCACACGGTCAATATATTGCACCGTGCCCATTGTGGCGGCAAGCACCTGTGCCGGATAATCGTACACATCTGCATTCACACGGAATTCAGGCCACGACGCCATCACACCCCGTCGGAACAAAAGAGAAACCGTCGGGCAAAACATACCGCCGCGCCGTACCAGCGTCGACGCCGCAACGGTGCCACTCTCTTTCAGCGGGCGATAGGTCATCGTCGCGCCGTCAACCCCAAGCTGTTCCACCGCGTGAAAGCACATCGAGCACTCAGGATGGGCGCGCATATAGTCCACCTGCCGCTGCAGCTTTTCGGGATCCGTCCAGAAATCATCGCCCTCACAGACGGCTATGAAATCCCCGCGGGACGCCGGCAACAAAAACTGCCGCCACAGGTTTGCCTTGTGATATTGATTTTCGGTTTGGAAAATACCGTGTATCCGTTGCGGGAATCGTGCGATATAATCACGCACGACCGCAGCCGTCCCATCAGTCGAGGCATCATCATGTACGATCAGTTCCACCGAAAAGTCCGTCTTTTGCGCCAACACACCCTCGATAGCTTGGGCAATGGTGGCTTCTTGATTGTAGGTCATACAGAAGACGGAAACCAGTGGTTTTGGCGATGTTTGCGGAGATTTTTGGCTCATTTTCCCCTCCATTTACCGAAAAACGCAACAACCCACAGTAAATATCATCTTATTATATCATATATAGCAAAGAAAATCAACCGCAAAAAACAACCGTCTTTTTCACGCCGCGCACGGGGTGCTTACGCAAAAAATCCGCCACAGACTTTTGCCTGTGGCGGATGCGGGTTATGTTGGCTATTAGAAGAACACACCGCGAGCCTGTTTTTTGATCTCGAAGGTGGTCGCAAAAGGAATGCGGGTGGTGTAGCCGTTCTTGGCAGCCACGATCTGCTTGGTCGGCCAAGCGAAGATATCGCGGTTCCATGTGTTGATGGCGTCGTTGTACAGCTCGCGAGCGGCAGTGATCTCACGCTGCAGATACATATTCTGCTTCATCGCGTCGGCGATCTCTTTGTGAGACTGTAGGTCGGGATAGTTCTCGAAAGCAATTTTCACGTTGTTCGCAAAGCTGTCGATCTCGCCGGCAACCTCGTTGCGCTGCGCGTCGCGCTCGCTGGCGGAGCCGCTTCTGTAGCGAGCGATCTCGGTGAAGGTGGATTTGTCCAGATCCACAGCCTTTTCAAGCAGGCGAGCGCAGTTTTGCAGAACTTCCACGCGCTGCTCCATATAGTTGTCGATCTGAGAAGCGTGGTGCTGCAGCTTCTGCTCCAGCTGCTGGAAGTAGTTCTTTGCTTTGACTTTCATGATCAGGAAGATCAGACCGGGCAGGATGCCGAGCACCCACAGGATGATCTCAAACACCAAAGAGCCCTTGCCCACCGTCACGGGGATACGCTTGTTAATAACGTTAACGTCGCGGCCCTCTTCCAATACTTCGTCATTCATTTCGTCCAAACCGTTTGCCATGATGATAGCCTCCTATAAGTAATTTTTGTTATCACAATCAGCACAGATAGCTGATCATCTCGTGGAAATACGCCCAATCGGTCGTCAGATTGGCGGTGATGTCCGGATTGGCACGGAACTCGCGCTCGGTGATGCCCAGCGCCTGCACGGCCATGTTGGAGGTCTTCTCCACCGGAATGTACTCGATCCACGGCACGGGAACCTGGTGATAGTAGCCGTCGCCGCCCTTGACGGGAATGTAGTCGATACGCTCCTCGGTCGTGTAGGCATACGCGGTGACGCTGACGATATCGCTGTTACCCTGCTTACCCTGGAACTGCGTTTTCAGGATGGACTCGGTGTGCGCGTCTTCATGCGCAAACGCGTCCTGACCCAAAGCGTTGGCCATAGCCTCGTGCTCGTAGTAGGTATAGTTGCTGCCGTATTCCATCGGCTCCATGGAGAAGGAAGGCTCCTCCATATACGCGGGGATGGACATCAGCGGAGCAAAATCAAAGAAAATGGACTTGAAGTAGGCGTTGTTGCGGGTGGTAAACTTCTCGCGCGCCTGATCCACGTCATAGGACCAGTAGTTGGTAGCGCCCGTGTCCATATCCCAGTCCTGCGCGTGTTCGCTCTCGATGAGGTTGTAGCGACCGCGCTTAACGAAGTTGAAGTCGTCGCCCCAACCGTTGAGGTCTTTGAGCAACGCCACAGTGTTGCGCTGCGCCAACGGGGTGAACATCAGACGGAACTGCACCTCTTGGTCACGGTCATTGGCACCGAACAGCACGTCGAACTCGGAGTTCGCCATCTCTTGGAAGGAGCCGCCCTCTTTGGTGGCTTTGCGCGCCTGCTTTTGCAGTTCCTTTTCACCGGAGCGCACCTTTTTGGCAATTTCCTTATCGCTGAGCTTCTCGGTATGCGCCGCGTCACGGCTGAAGTTTAGGTCGGGAGCCGCTTGGCAACCATAGCCCAGCGCGGTTTCCATGTGATAGTAAGGCTTCGGCTTCTCCACGGACGCGGTCAGCGTCTGGGTGCGGGTGCGGGTACGGATGTCTCCGTCACTGTCACGATAGGTTTCCGTCCAGGTGATGACCAGAGAGCCGGTGTAGGTCTCGGTGCCCATCACGTGCTGTTTGTAACGGAAGAACAAGAACGGGTTTTGGCACATACGGCCGGACAGGGTATCGGCGATGGACATCTCGCCGTCAACGATATCCACAAAGCCGAAGTGGTTGAGGAACTTATCCTCATGCTCGCGGTTGAAGGAGCGGTCGAAAGACAGCTCGGGAATCGTCTTTTCAATCAGCTTGAAGGTGTCGGTGTTGTCAAACAGCGCATTGAGCGGTGCCATCTGCGCCTGTGCTTCCGCCAACAGCTCGTTGGCTTTCTCCACGTGCTTCTCTTTTTCGGCGTTGGCGTCTTTGAGGATCGGGTTGATCTTCCAGAACCACAGATAAATACCGCCGCCGGCAAGACCCAGACCGAGCACCAGCATCAGAATGCCGACCCAAACCTTTTCCTCGAACTGACCGAAGCTCGCAGCAAACACGATCAGGCAGATCACGATGCCGATGATCAAAAACACGCGCAAGGTCTTGAATCTGGACATACGCTTGTCGAGAGTCTTGATGATCTCGTTTTCGGCGTTATACTCGCGCACGGTAGCACGGTTGGCATCCACGTCGATGCCCGATTTAGCGACCAGCTCATCAAAATATTGATGGGCGTTCTGGTCGAACTCGCCGCGTCCCTCTTGCTCGAAGTATTTTACCGGCTCCATTAACAAATCGCTCATAGTAAAACCCCTCACAGTTTATTTCGGTCTTACAACCAATAAGACCATATATACATACAATACTATACCCCTTTTTTCGACGTCTGTCAAGGAAATGCGGCATATTTCGGCAATATTTTCACCGTCGGTTCCATATATTCCCAAAAGCCGCTATTGCTTTTTTGTTTCTGTCCATTTATAATGGTAGCCGTGTCCAAAAAAGTATATTTTCGACAGCAGAGGTGTTTTATGGCAGGCATATATATAGGCATCATTTTGCTTTGTCGCGTGGTACAAGCCATATTCAACAAGCGGTCGAGCAACGAGATCACGTCGCTGCCGATGATGGTAAAATTCAACGCATTCCAAAACGCCGTATCGGCTGTGTTGGGCTTGGCGCTTATTCTGGCGGTCGGCGCAGGCTTTGCTATGGATTGGAAAACGATTGTGATCGCCGCGTTTTCGGGCATCACCCTCTTTTTTGCGGGCTTTTGCGGTATCTATGCGATGAAAAGCGGTACGGTCAGCCTCAACTCTATGTTCAGTACTGCAGGTATGATCATCCCGATTGCAGCAGGCGTGTTTTTGTTTGACAAAGCGGTTGCTCCTATGCAATTCGTGGGACTTGGCATCTTTTTGGTATCCGCTTGGCTGCTGATCGGGGCTTCCAAAACCGTCTATACCAATTTCAGTTACAAAACGCTCATACTGCTGATCGGCTCGCTGGTCGCCAACGGCGGCACGATGCTGGCACAGCAAATGTTCACCGAATATGTCCCCGACGGCGATGTGAGTGTGTTTTCGTTTTTGTCCTTTGGTATTATCGCGGTGCTGTCCTATGCTTTCTACGGCGTGATGGCGGCGGGCAGCAAGAACAAGCGCACCGCCGCCAAATTCCCGAAAATTCTCATTCTCTGCGGCGTGGCACTGGCGGTAGCGGTATTTGTTATCAACCAGTTGGCTACCCTGTCCACCAAGTTGGTCTCCCCCGTCGTGCTGTTCACCTTTATCAACGGTGGCGGCGCGATCATCTCTACATTGGTCGCGGCGGTGATGTATAAAGAACGTATCAGCCTAAAAACCGCCATCGGCATCCTGCTCGGCATCGCCTCTCTGGTGCTCATCAAGGTGTTTGAAACTGCTTGAAACCATAACACAAAAAAGCCGCCCCGTTTGCACGGAGCGGCTTCGTTTTTACGTATCCAGCATCAGTTTGACGATCTCTTTGTCGGTTTCTTTCATACCGACCTTGCCGATATAGCCGACACAACTGATGGTCTCCCCCGTTTCCTCTTTGAGGATGCCGGTGTAGGCTTGATAGGCTTTGTCGTTCATCGCCAAAAAATGCGCCATCATCGCGGCGTCGATACAAGAGGCGATCTTGGCAGCGCAGGAGATTTTGGCGCCGTCGCAGATAATACCGGGGATGTTCGCCAGCGTATTGTCGACGGTGGCTTTGATCTGCGCCATCGTGCCGCCACACAGGTAGGTGATGGCGGCGCCTGCGGCGCAGGATGCCGACACCGCACCGCAAAAGGCGGATAATTTGCCGATAAACTCTTTTTGATAGACGGTCAGCAGTGAGGAAAACACCAGCGCGCGGTAAAGCTTTTCACTGGGGATATTATTTTCGCGGGCGTAGACGATAACGGGCACCGACGAGGCGATACCCTGGTTGCCGCTACCCGAGGTGATGATAACGGGCATATCGCAGCCGCCCATACGCGCCTCGGACGCCGCGGCGGCATAGGCTTTCATACGGGTGACGGTGCTGTCGCCGTAGCACGCGCGGATAGTTTTGCCGATGGACACGCCGTATTCGTTGGAGATGCCCTCGTAGGCAATGTCCATATTATATTGGATCTGCCGATCGCACAAGCCACGAACCAGCGGGATTTCTATCTCATCCGCGAAGGCTTTGATACGCTCCATCGTGAGCAACGAGCGATCCGCCACCGACTGTGCATCCTGATCAACGGTCACCTGATGCAAGACCTGTCCGTTTTTGGTGATACGCACGATATTGAGGTGGGAATACATCACCTCGACGGTGACCGTATCCTCTCCTGCGACAGCTTCGACGATGAAGTGAAGCGGGATCTCGGAATCGAGATATTCCACCGTGCAGACGTTTTGCGCCAGCATCGCTTTGGTCTTTTCGATATCGTCCGCCGTCGCGGTGGACAGCACTTCCATCTGCGCCGTCACGTCACCGCCGACAGCGCCCAGCACCACCGCCGTTTCGATACCCTGCATGCCGCCCGAATGGGGGATCTGCACACAGCGCACGTTTTTGATCATATTGCCGCTACAACGGGCAACCAGCCGCGTGGGGACAACGCCCAACAGCATTTTTGCTTTTGCCGCGGCGTAAGCCAACGCAATCGGCTCGGTGCAACCCATCGCGGGGATCAATTCCTCTTTGAGTATCGCCAAAAACGCCTGCTTTATCTGCGCATCCATAGCTTTTTCGTCCTTTTACGTTGTTTTTAGAACTCGACCGTCAAGCCGTCCTCGGCCATTTGGCACGGGAAGGGTGCGGTGGCGCAAAACTCCACCAACGCAGGCTCGCGCTCCAAATTGATGTGGTTGATGACCATCTGCTTGGTCGGGGTTTTGGCAAGCATCTCGTTGACCGTACCGGGATCGTGGTGTGCGCCTTCGCAGACCACCAGATCATACTGCTCGTCGCCCAGCAGGTCGAGATATTCGCCAAAGCCATAGCCTAAGTCGCCCGAGAAGAACACCTTTTTGCCCTCGCCCTCCACGCAGAAGGAGAAGGAGCGGTTGGTATGCTTATTTTGAATGGCGGTGACCTTGACGACACCGTCGTCAAAGATCACACCCTCTTCATAGAGGTGATTTTTGAAGGAGTTGCGGCGCGAGAAGGACTGGGACGCCCACGCGACCACCGCGTTCATACCGATTTCGTCGGGATAGAAAAAGTCGGGGTCGGTGTCCTGATAGCCGAGCCACCACATCAGCTCCGCGCAAAAAGCAGGCAGACCGTTGATGTGGTCGGTGTGGCAGTGAGAGATGAACACACCTTTGACGGTGTTGTGAGGAATGTCATAGTGGTCGAGCAGTGCGGAAATGGGCGCACCTGCGTCGATGATATAGGTATTGCCGCTCACCTGCAAAAAGAGAGACGTGCAAAAACGGTGTTTTTCAGGTACGCCGTGGCTGGCACCCGCAACGATCAGTTTCATAAAAAATCAACCTCCAACCTTTGTTTTCCTCATTGTAACACACATTTTTTCGATAAGCAAGAAAAAAGACGGTTTCTTGCGAAACCGTCTTTTTGGCAAGGGGTCTATTCTCTTGTTATATCAAAATAGCGGGGCTTTCTTCAAAGCCGTCGGCGGTATATATAAGCGTTTTGACCTCAAATTTTCCGAACGACAGCGCTATGCGGTCGGTGCCGATACCGACCGTAGCCGTCGCCGACTCCGCTGCATTATTCATCAGGCGCAGTACAAAGCCGTCACGCTCGACGCTCTTTTTCATCGTAACAAGCACAACGTCGCGATTATCCACGCTCAGCACCTTGCCCGTCGGCGCATTCTCACCAACGGTTGTGGGAAATACGTTTTGCACGAAAGGTTTTTGGTTAAACTCGGTCGCCAAACGCTCCAGCTCTGTCCTTTGCGCCACACAGATACGAAACGCGTAGGTGTGCTCGCATTGGTCAATGCGGCGAATGTAACGTCCTTCGGGTAACAGCGGTCTGTCCTCGATGGGGTGGGCACAATATGCCGCGCCGCGCAAAAGCGAGAGATACAGCGTTCCGTTTTCCATCATCGACCCATAGGTGCCGTTATTGAGCACAGCCAAGCATCTTTCGCCGTCATCCATCGCCACAAAGCGGTGGGACACATTTTCGCGGCCGTCGACGAACAGGGTATCCGTGCCAAACGCAGTTTGTCCGATAAGGGTACCTTTTTGGTTGACGGGAATCGCCAACCGCAGGAGTTTGTCGATATCTTGCCAGAAAACGGTGACGTCGACGTCGACACAGTCGCGCTCTTTATAGATTTTGTACTTAACCTGGATCTTGCTGTTGTCCTTCTCGAAAAACGCCTCCACGCCGAGATAGACGGGGCCGTTTTCGATTACCTCGATACTTTTTAGACCGCCAAAAACACCCGACGGCTCCGCGCAAAGGGCAAACGGCTGCGGGTTTTTACCCAGTCGGCGCAGTTGGTCGCCCGCCATACCCCACGGGTCGGCATTATCATCAAAGGATACGGGCAGAAAAGCATCGTGGATATACTCTTTGCCGTCAAGGCGAAAGCTCTTGAGCAGACCGGTCTGTCGGTCGATCTCCACGTATTTGTGTGCGTCCTGCACGATATAGTTTTCTTCCAAACGCTTCTCCTGCGGCACATAGGTGACCTCTAGGCGGAAGCGGTTAAGGGACATAGGTTGGAGCTTGGCGGCAAAGACGACGCATTTGCGCCAGTCAAGATTGAGGTTGCTCTCCTCTTTCACCACTTGACTGACAAGCAGGTTATCCTCACTGTCATATACCTTGATCAGCGAAACACTGTGTTTGTTCCAATTTTGGTCGGCGAGCGAAAATTCACAGGTGATATCCGTTTCATATTCGTAGGGGTGAGGATTGAATACAAAGACGGGATATTCGCCCTCTTTGGCGGGTTTTTCGACCGACAGCAGTGCAAAAAACGCCCGCGCAGTCATTTTTTCGGCGTCCAGCAAGCCGTGGTGGAGTAGTTTGATGCCGTTTTCCTCACCTGATTTGACGGACGTGCCGGGCAAAACATCGTGAAACTCGCTGTTGAGCAGATCCTCGGTGACGGCATCAAGGGTTTCCGTCGGATAAGCCATCAGCCCCTTGAGGGCTGCAGCAGAGCAGATCTTTTCGGTGAAAAACAGTTGGTTTTCCAGCGAGACGTGCAGTCTTTTCAGTTGGCTCATACTGACATAGCAGCCCGGCATACACAAATAGAGGGATTTTTCAAATCGCGCTGTAGGGGTAATGTCAGCGAAAAATTGCTCGGGTGTGGAGTGAACTGCTTCGATACCCTCTTGCTTGGCATCTTGAATAAAGCGGGCGATCTGTTGCAGATCAAAGCGTGACGGGCCGCCGCCGTGGTTGCCGACACCCCAAAGGGCGGCGATCGTCGGCTGCGGCAAAATCTCCATATCGTTTTTTATCTTTTCAACGCTCTTGCCGAGCTGCGAATTATAGTTGGTCGTTCGGTTGACCTTGACCTCACTACCGTCAAAGCCAACCCACACAAACTGGTCATCCTCCAGCGCCAGCTCATGCCTATACGGGCGCATATGCAGATAGCTGTCCTGGCCGCACTTCGCCAGAATCTGTACAAGGCCACGCGTGTGCCCAAAGGGATCAAAATTGGTCGCGGTCGTGGGGGTTACGCCGAACTTCTCCCGAAAATAGCGCTGACCCATTTTGATTTGTCTGACAAAGCTCTCACCTGACGGCATCGTACAGTCAGGCTGCAGATACCAGCCGCCCATAATGTGCCACTTGCCGCATTTGACAAGCGCTTTGATGCGCTCGAAAAGCGCGGGGGCGTATTCCTCGATGTATTTATACAGCGTCACTTCGTTGTGACAGAATACGTAGTCAAAATCCTCCGCCAGATCTGCCGCCGATTTGAAGGTGGAAATAGCCGCAGCCGCACCCTCTTGCCATTCCCATTGCCAAATGGGATCAATATGGGCGTTGCAGATCAAGTGTACCTTCTTTTTCATAACGCCATCACCTCTGCGTTTACTGTATCACATCAGTCACGGATTGGCAAGCGTTTTTAGACCAAACTCGTAGAGCCTTGATGAGCTCACGAAAGCGTTGCTGTGTATAGAATACATTCGGCATTCAAATTGCCGCACGGGACATAGACGGTTTTTCCGTCGACGCTTATCGATTGCGCCTCAAACGAGCCGGGAATCGGCAGAGAATACAAGTCAACCAATTTCCCCGTCCAGTCGTGCACATAAATATAATTGTAAAACTGACCGCCAAGTGCCTTATAGCGCACGGAATACAGCAGCTCCTTGGTGCAGAAGAAGTTTTGTCCGGCAGAGGATTCTTCGACTTCCATCTCATAGCACGCGCCAACCGTCAGCGAGCTGTCCACGTGATACAGCTTCGTTCCCCAGCCTGCGTCCAGCATCGCATAGGTGCCCGTTTCGGGGCAATAGTCGATGGACAGGCAGTTGTGCGGGGCAATGCTTTTGGTTTCGATGACCGTCAAGGTCTTCTTGTCAACGATATGGTATTCGGCGCTGTTGCCGACCGACACCAGTATCGTCCCGTCATCGCGCCAGGAGAGGCTGTTGGAGTGGCCCGTTTTCAACGCGCCGCTGCGTTTGACCTCTTTGCCGTCTTTATCCAAAACCACGATATAGGCAAGCTCTTCGGGCACGCTATGCGATATAAACGCCAGATAAAAATGCTTGCCGTCAAAGCAACCGCCCTGCAATCTAAACGGGACGTTTTTGTTTTCGGGATCCGAAAACCGATACCGAAACGCTTCGCTGACCGCAAGGTCTTGACCAAATTGAATACGTTTCCAGTTGTCGAATTCCTCCGCAGTAGGGACGCGATAGGGCTTGTAGGCTTTGAGCGTTTCGTTGACGTAATCCTGTTCGACCATCGCGGTGAGCGGATCGTCCTTGCTATCCGCGCCGCGGATAGGCTCTGCCGCCACCGTGATGTTGCCGTTTTGCGCGATATGCAGTGCGTAGGTGTAGCGGCTTGAAAAATAGATGCGGTCGGGATCGCAACCCGCCGCCAACAGTTGGTTGACGTTGACGTTTATCACGTTAGGGTGCGACTGTTGATCAAGTGCCGTATCTGCCGCGGGGACAAAGGCGTAATCGGGGGCCACCGCCGCGTTAAACTGCTCCATATAGGGGTTGAGCGCGTGGTGCGCCACCTGCAAAATGTCGCTTTTCAGGCTACTGCCGTCGGCGGTGGTGTGCATCGCCAGCATCCGCGCAATACCCGGGGCATATTCCGCGGGAGCAACGGTATCGCCGCCGCCCCAGTCGCCTGCGATCATCATGGTTTTGCCGTTGGCGTGCAGGCGCAGGACGGTGGAGGTGCTGTTGCCGTCGTTGACGATAGTTTTGCCCGTCAGCGGATCGGCATAGTCCTCGTGGGTAAACAGCACTTCCAGCTCCACGTTGCCGAGCTTGATACGCTGACCCGTGTGGGGTTTAATAAACTGTGCGTCGGGATAGTGGGCGGCGATTTTTTCGCCGACCCAAGCAAAAGAGCCGTCGGGGATGTTATACATCACGCGTTCAATGTTGACCTGTTCGGTGGAATACCGATCGGCGAGCTGCACAATGAAACTGCAATGGTCGCCATGATAGTGCGACAGATACCAGCAGGCAACGTCTACCGTTTCGTCTTCGCCCTTGCCCGCGATCTCGCGCATAAAGCGGTAAAGTTCTTCCGTAGCCTGAACGGTCGCTTGCCGCGGATCGCCGCCGTCGACCAAAATCAGGCGATTATCGGACAGACGGATGATGTAAAACATACCGTTGTTGCCATAGGGGTCGCCGATCTGCCCGCCGTTGCCGTTGCGGTTATACATCATCGCATATTGATAGACCGTCACGTTGCCGTCGGTACAGGTGTATTCAAACACCGATTCCGGCACGCCGGCAGTGTCCAAAATGACGCGCGTTTCACCCAGCGCGCTCAAAAAATAGGTGTAGATCAGCGCTTTTGTTTTTCTGTCGTAATATTGCACGTACACGTTGTCAAATTCTTCGTTGCGTGCCGTTTCGGTGTAGCCGCTTTTTTTGAGCAGTTGCAGATACGCATCAAACTCCGCGCGGTTGGTGTCGGTGATCACCTGCGTGCGGCTTTGGATATCGTCACCCATATTTTTGCCGCCGCCACCGTTATAGATCTCCAAGGCGTACGTGCCGCCTGCGTAGACGGGTGCGGACAGCGACCAGCCCACCTTTTTCTCATAGACGTAATCGAGATCACCCGGCACGGAAAACACCTCTTCGTCAGGTTTATAATACTTGCGTTTGAAATAGGAAAGTGCTTCCCGCAACATCGTTTCGTCGCTGGCGCAAATCGCCACGTCACTTCCATATACTTTGATGCCGAATTTGTGTCCCTTGCCGAGCTCCTGTTTGAGCTTTTTTGACGCGTCATAATCGGTGTCGCCGATCAGCAGGCAAGGCGGCTCAATCTCGGCATATATCCAACTATACAACACGTCGGCACCCGAGAAATCTGCTTCCACCGTATCCTTAAAATCCCACAGCGTCTGCGTTATCTCCTCGGACACGCCGCCAAACACCAAACGAAATGCCTGCTCCACGCCTTTTTGAGCAAGCACCAACGGTGGGGTTTCAACAGGCTCGTCCGGTACGTCCGCACAACCGCCGACGCACAGTAAGAACACCGCGAGCATCACCGTCAGCACCGCCGCCAGCGTCCGTTTGCCGTGATATTTTGTGCCTTTCGCCATTGAAACCACCAACCTTTCGCCATTAAGTATAGCAGAAAAGCCGGGAAAAACAAGGCAATATATCATTGAAAAGGTTTGAAATATCAGTGAAAAAGAAGGACTGTGCCGCAAAAAGGCACAGTCCTTTTGAACATATCAGCAGATGCCGTTATGGGGCAATATTGCGTGCCACATACACACCGCTTGCAGACGCGTGTGAAAGCGAATGGGTGATGCCGCTGCCGTCACCAATGATGTACAAGCCCTTATATCTGGACTCCAGCTTATCATTGACCTCCACTTCCATATTGTAGAACTTGACTTCCACGCCATAAAGCAGGGTGTCGTCATTGGCAGTGCCCGGCGCAACCTTATCCAACGCATATATCATTTCGATGATGCCGTCCAGAATACGCTTGGGCAGCACCAGACTCAAATCGCCCGGGGTAGCGTTGAGAGTCGGGGTGATGAACGCCTCCTCGATCCTGTTCGGCGTGGAACGGCGTCCGCGTATCAGATCGCCGAAGCGTTGCACGATCACGCCGCCGCCGAGCATATTGGACAGACGCGCAATCGATTCACCGTAACCGTTAGAATCCTTGAACGGCTCGGAAAAATGCTTGGCAACAAGCAGGGCAAAGTTGGTGTTTTGGGTCTGGCGAGCGGTATCTTCATAGCTGTGACCGTTGACCGTGATGATGCCGTTGGTGTTCTCATTGACCACTGCACCCTTGGGATTCATACAGAAGGTGCGCACCTTGTCACCGTATTTCTCGGTGCGGTACACGATCTTACTTTCATACAGTTCATCGGTCAAATGGGCAAAAACAGCGGCGGGCAGCTCAACGCGAACACCGATATCCACGCGGTTGGAATGGGTGGTGATGTCCAGCTCTTTACATACCTGCTCCATCCATTTGCTGCCGCTGCGGCCGACGGAAATGATGCAGTCGGTACAGGTATAGACGTCGCCCTTACACTTCACCGCATAGCCGCCCTCTGTCACCTCGACCGATTGGACAGGTGCGTCAAAGAAGAAGGTGATCTTGTCCTGCAAGTGAGCATACAGGTTTTCCAACACCACATAGTTGATGTCTGTGCCCAGGTGGCGCACGGAAGCATCCAGCAAATGCAGATCGTGTTGAATACACACCGTCTTAAAACGCGTGCCGTTGGTGGTGTACAGTTTGGTGTTTTCGCCGCCAAAGCGCATATTGATATCGTCCACATAGCGCATCAGGTCCAACGCCTTTTTCTTGCCGACGTATTCATACAAAGTGCCGCCGAAGTCGTTGGTGATGTTGTATTTGCCATCAGAGAAGGCACCGGCACCGCCAAAGCCGCTCATAATGCTGCAGGTCTTGCAGCCGATACAGCTTTTGATCTTGTCGCCGTCGATCGGGCAACGGCGTTTGGCCAATTCGTGACCCGCTTCAAAGACCGCCACCTTGAGGGTGGGTTGGCGTTGCATCAACTCATAGGCGGCAAAAATACCGCCGGGACCTGCACCAATAATGATCACGTCAAAATTCATATCTATATCCTCCGTTTTTGCACTCCGCTATTTGTATTTTCAGCACATACGCAAGTTTTAACCCACAATATATTATACACCCGATTTCACGATATGCAAGAGACAAAAATGCTCCCGCGATGAAATTCTGTTGCAGGCAACAAAAAGCCCCCTCGAGCCGAAGCCCGAAGGGGTGGGTGTTTTGAACTTAATGACACGAATGAAATGTGCCCGAAAACCTAGATTTTCTTAATAAATACATTACATTCATTACAGTAATGCATATTTTTAATTTTAGCCACCTCAGACCATTTTAACTTATCTGAAATTCTAATCTTTCGCTTATCTACCGACGAAACCCATTTCAAAACAAAGGGAGAATTAAAAGGAACATAGCCTTCTTCCATTTCCCTTTGACAATACGGACATTTCATAAAATAATCACCTCTAGAATGTATGATAGCATAAAAGCGGCGGAGATGCAAGAGGTAGTGAAATCGTGCTACCGCACGGTGAAATCAAAGGCTTTCGCCTTTGGTGAAATATTTTGCTAACGCAAAATGTGAAATTAAATCCACCCACCGCCGCAGCGATTTCACTCGAGCGAAGCGAGAATT
>SVOU01000028.1 GCA_015066215.1 Oscillospiraceae bacterium
CTGGGCAAAACACTGGTGAAATCCGTGGCACACGGGGCACAAAAGGCTACCGAATGGGCTTCGGAAGAGGATGAGGCCAAAGAAACGCCCGCGCCGTCCGAAAAAGAGGACACCGTTCCCACCACCGAAGCAAAAGAGCTTTCCGACTGACACGACACCCCCGCCCGATTGTGGCGGGGGCGTTTTTTATAAAACGGGAGCGGCGGCGCGCCGTTTTTCACTTTTTTCTTGCTTTTTGCGCAGTTTATGCTACACTTATCTTATCCCCAGCTTATTAAAGGAGGTTTTTCCTGTGAAAAAAGCACTTTCTCTGTTGCTTGTTTGCGTGATGGTGTTTGCGCTGTTGCTGGCGGGCTGTGACGATACGCCCGACCAACCCGCCGACGGCACCACCGCGTCGACGACGACTACGACCGCCGCAAGCGGTGACAACAACGGTGACGCTGACGGCGGCGATGCTACGGGTGATGCCGACGGCAGCACCGACAGCACCACCGACGGTGCCGTTGGCGGCGACGAGGGCAATAGCCCCGACAACACCGACGGCGACCACACCGACGGCACCACCGCCAATCAGGGCGGCACTTCGGCGAGCAGCAGCTCCGCCGCGACCAACACCTCGACCTCGACCACCAAAGCCTCGTCCCTGTCGAGCGTCTACACCGAGCCGCTGATGCCGTCCTTTATCCGCAACAACGACGGCACCTGCACCGACCGCAAGACGGGCGTGGTGTTTATCGATGACACCTGCAACTCGCTGGGTCGCGAAAAGCTCTTTGACCAGAGCAATCTGGCGATCGACGGCAGCCAGAAAGACTTCTTCGGCGGCGATGACGGTCGCTATATCCGCGCCAACGGCACGGCGGGTGCGTCTTGGTGGTTCTCCTATAAGATCGACAGCGGCATCACCGAGGTCGCGATCCAGTCCTTCACCATTCCCAACCATGCAGGCACGGGGATCATCAACGGCTTTGACGTTTACGTGTCCGATAACGGCAAAAGAGATTGGAAAAAGGTGGATCTGACTTATAACGCTTCCGCCGATTCCCCCATCGGCTCGGGCTGGGTGTTCCGCACCTACACCGCCAAAAATCTCGGCGGTTACAAATATCTCAAGGTGGAATATACCCAAGTCGGCGCGGGCGACCCCTTCTATGCGCCCAACATCGGTCGCGTGCGCGTGAACAATATCGGCAAGATGAACGATCAGGACGGCAACCTTGAGGGGCGCGTGTCCAAGACCTTCTATATCGACAACAAAACCGGTGACGACCGCAACGACGGCACCTCCCCCGAAACGGCGTGGAGAACGCCCGGCGAGGTCAACAAGCATTTTTATCAGCCCGGTGACAAGATCCTGTTCAAGGCGGGCGGCAGTTTTGCGGGCACGCTCAACATCCGCGGCTACGGCACCGCCAAAGACCGCCTGACCATCGGCACCTACGGCGGAACGGAAAAGGCGAAGCTGTCTGCCCGCGGTGAGATTGCCAGCGTCGTTTCCGTCGCGGGCACTTACACCACTATCGAAAACCTCGATATCTCCGGCAAGGGGGCCAAGATCGGTCTGCTTGTCACCGCTGCGCAAACGGGTGCCAACAAGGGTATTCTGGTGCAAAACTGCAACGTGCACGATATCAACTCGGACGACAAATATTTTTCCTATAGCAACGGCGGTATTCAGCTCAACGCCACGGGTATTGAGCCGACCTGGTTCGACGGCGCGGTGGTGCGCAACAACACCGTCGACAACGTGTCCCGCGTGGGTATTTATCTGACCTGTGCGTGGGGCGACCGTCCCGGTGCTGCTTGGGGCGCTTCGGGCAGCCTGTATAAGAGCGATGAGGACGGCTGGTGGCCCAACGTCAACTGCTCTATTTCGGGCAATACCTTGACCAACGTCCACGGCGACAGTATTCTTATCATCTCTGCCAAGGATACCGTCGTTGACGGCAACTACGCCAACGATTGCTTCAACATCGGTGACGATCCCACCAAGCTGAAATATCTGAACAACAACGGCTTCTCCGTTGCGTGCGCCACCTTCTGGTGCGTCAACACCAACGGCACCGTGTTCCAGAATAACGAGGTCGGCTATACCCACCTCGATGCCGGCTACGTTGACGGCGAGGCGTTTGACCTGGACGGCGTCAACAAGGATTGCGTGGTGCAATATAACTACACCCACAACAACGTGGGCGGCTTCCTTTTGATGTGCGACTGGCAGGAAAGCATCACCAAAGACGCCACCCACGTCATTCGCTTCAACCTGACGGTGGACGACGGTTGGTCGTATGCGCACGGCAGCATTTCGACCACCACGACCTATGCCGGCGCAGAGATCTACAACAACACCTTCGTGCAGCGTTCCGACACTTATCCGATGGCGTTTATCTTCTCTGCGGGCAAGAATTTTGTGTGGCGTAACAATATTTTCTACGGCAAGGGCGCCGGCAAGATCGACAGCACCAGCGGCGCGACCATCTCCGGCTTCTTGATGGATAACAACATCTTTGCGGGCGGTGCGACGCCGCCTTCCCGCGCGGGTGTGAGAGTCAAAAACGCCAAAACCGACGATCCTGCGTTCAAGAACGCCGCGTTTACCCACGCGAAGGACGCCAAAGCCAATATGAGCGGCGCGATCGCGGCGTTTACGCCTACCAAGAAGATCGCGGGCGCGACCGACATCAAAGATAACGGCGGTCGCGACATCGCGGGGACGAAGTTCGATACCCTCAACTTCTACGGCTGCGTGAAGTACTGATTAGATATTAGACGGTAGATTGTAGGGGCGGATATCATCCGCCTCTGCGGTCAAACCGTTGCGTTGGGCAAGCCTATCGGGTGATTTGAGAATCCCCCACCCGCTCACGCGGGAGCCCCCTTTAGGCAAGGGGGCCGAGAATGTGCGCAACCGCGAGGTTGTGTGGGAAAGATAGGGTGCGCAACGGGCGAACACAGTTCGCCCCTACAATGCACGGTTTTTAGGTCGTGCTGTTTTTTGCGGGACGTCGAGGTAGCGGAGCGGCCGAGCGGGAGTGAATGACAGTCCGGCGGACTGTCAGAGCCGCGAGGTGACCGAGCCGCAGCGAGACCGCCCTGTTGCAACATCGACTCTGTCGTCGTGCATAAATGCACTCGCCAATCGCCGTGTTGCTGCCACTCCTTATTGCTCGCTGCATCCGCCACTGGCGGCGCTCGCAAACGTCCCCCTACAATGCACGGTTTTTAGGTCGTGCAAAATCGGTTTTCTTTTACCCACTTTTCTTTTTCAAAAGAAAAGTGGGTGCTTACTTTTCTTTCCCAAAAGAAAAGTAGGTTGTTTTTTGGGGTGGGGCGTGTTATACTACCTATATATAGGCATTTTTTGAGAAAGAGGTGGCAAAGATGCACACCGTAACAACCTATTCCGCATCCGAAACCGAAGCCTTTGCCGCTTCGCTGGCGCCACATCTGAAAAGCGGTATGGTGCTTGCCTTTTTCGGCGGGCTCGGTATGGGCAAGACCGCGTTTGTGCGCGGCTTGGCGTCGGCACACTGTCCCGACGCGCAGGTTTCCAGCCCCACCTTTGCGCTGGTCAACGAATACGGCGGCACTCCGCCGCTTATCCACTTCGATATGTATCGCGTGAGCGGCTATGACGACCTGCTCACCACCGGCTTTTTCGACTATCTCGATATGGGCGCGGTCGTCGCGGTCGAATGGAGTGAGAATATCGCCGATATGCTCCCGCTCGACGCCGTGCGTATCACCTTTACGCGTGTGGACGACACCACCCGCACCATCTCCGTGGAGGGATTATCGCTGTGAAACTGCTTTCTTTGGAAACTTCTGCCAAATGCGCTTCTTGTGCCGTCACCGATAACGGTCGCGTGCTGGCAAGCGCGTTTGTCAACACCGCACAAACACATAGCCAGACCTTGATGCCGATGGTCACCGAAACGCTGTCGGTGGCGGGCGTTTCGGTGGCGCAACTGGACGGCATTGCCGTCGCGGCGGGTCCCGGCTCGTTTACGGGCGTGCGTATCGGCGTTGCCGCCGCCAAGGGCTTGGCGTTTGCGCAAGATCTGCCCTGCGTCGGGGTATCGTCGCTGGAAACGGTCGCCGCGCAATTCGACGGCGTGTTGCAAGCGGGCAAATTATGCGTCCTGATGGACGCCCGCTGTGGGCAGGTCTACACCGCCACCTTTGCGGTCACACCCGACGGGCTGGTACAGGAAACGCCCGACGAAGCGATTGCCGCCGCCGACGTGTTGGCGCGGCTGGCGACCTGCGACGAACCCGTGACGCTCGCAGGCGACGGCGCGGCTTTGTGGTTTGCGCCGTGGCAGGCGCAGTTGCCGCAGTTGCGGTTGGCGCCCGACAGTTGCCGCTATCCCACCGCCGTCGGCGTGGCGTTGGCGGCTGAAAAAGCCTTTGCCGCGGGCAAGGCGGTGACGGCGGCGGCGTTGCAGCCGCTCTATCTGCGGTTGCCGCAAGCGGAACGCGAGCGCTTGGCCCGCGAAGGGAAATAAAGCGCGGCGGGTATTTACCTATTCACTATTACCTATTACTTTAACGAAGGGGGGCGGCGCTATGTGGAACAAACTGACGAAGGAACTGCGTGATTTTGGGCGATATTCGCACCACGCGCTGCTCTTTTTCTGCGTGGCAACGTCGGCGTTTGGGCTGATCTTGGTCTATTCCGCCAACAGTTATATGGGCATCGGCTTGCGCAGCTGGGTGGTACAGCTCGCCGCGACGGTGATGGGGCTTATTCTGGCGATATTGATGTCGCGCGTCGATTACAGCACCCTTGCGCGGTTTTCGCCCGCGGCGGCGGTGGTGGCTATTCTGTTGGTGGTGCTCACCTACACCCCGCTCGGACTGAACGTGACGGGTACGGACGATACCGCGTGGCTGGGGTTTCCGTTTGGCAGTGACAACCCGTGGATCACTTTTCAGCCGTCCGAGCTGCTCAAAGTGGTGTTTATTCTCACCTTTGCGCGGCATCTCTATGCGGTGCGTGAGCATATTGATCATCTGCCGACCTTTTTGTTGCTGTGTCTGCACGGTGCGGTGCCCGCTTTGCTGGTGTTTGCACAGGGTGACGACGGCACGGCTTTGATGTTCCTCATCATCTTCCTGTGTATGTTATTTGCCGCGGGATTGCGCACGTGGTACTGGCTGGTCGGTGCGACGGGGCTGTTGGCGGGGTTGCCGCTGGTGTGGATCTATTTTCTTGACGAATATAAAAAGGCGCGATTTCTCTGCCTGTTGCCGCATCTGGTAGACACATACAAAATGGATGCGGGGTGGCAACAATATAACGGTATTCAGGCGCTCGGGTCGGGGCAACTGACGGGCGTGGGATTTATGGAAGGCGGGTCGCCTGACGTCTATTCCCGCAACGCTGACTTTATTTTCACCGTCGCGGGTGAGGAGTTTGGCTTTTTGGGTGCGTTGCTCGTGTTGGTGCTGATCGCTTGTGTGATTTTGGCGATATGGCGTGCCGCGATGGTGGCGCGCGATTCGATGGGTTTTTATATGTGTGTCGGTATGCTCTCGTATATTGGGTTTCAGAGCATTATCAATATCGGTATGGCAACGCGGTTGTTGCCCGTGATCGGCATTACCTTGCCCTTTTTCAGCGCGGGCGGCAGTTCGGCCGCGACGCTGTATCTGGGTATCGGGTTGGTGCTGAGCGTTTATTATTCCAGCCGCGCCCACACCCCCAACACCATTTTTACCCACCGCTCCTGACCTACTTTTCTTTTGAAAAAGAAAAGTAGGCAAAAGAAAACCGATTTAGCACAACTCAAAAACCGTGCATTGTAGGGGCGAACTGTGTTCGCCCGCCGTTTCCCGCAAGGGAAACGGATAGGCAAAAGAAAACCGATTTAGCACAAGATTTCGGTTGTGCTTTGTAGGGGCGGATATTATCCGCCTGTTATTCCCCTCATCCGTCTTTTGCCTACGGCAAAATCCACCTTCCCCACGTAGGGGGAAGGCAAGGTCTCGCGGGTAGGTGGCGGGTGCTTTTGTAGGGGCGGCATTGCTCGTCCGTCGGTGTGGAAAATTTTACCGCGTTTGCGGCGGGAGCAAGCCCCCGCCCTACGGTGTAGCCGCAAGGGGCGCGGGTGGCTGTTATACGATACGATCTTTCATCTTTTATCTCACATTTGACATCTTTTTTTGGAGGCGAGGATATGTTTCCTGATTCCCTTTTGCCCGACAGTTTTCCCATTGAGATCCACCTTTACGGCGTGATGGTGGCGGTGGGTGTCATCGCGGCGCTCTTTTTGTTCACCGCCTGTGCCAAAAAACAGGGTGTGGGCGAAAAATTTATCGACTTCGTGTTTTATAACGGGCTTGTTGCCATTGCGGTCGGGTTTTTCTCTGCCGCGCTGTTTCAAGGGATCTACGATTATCTCGACGGCAGGGAATTCTCCCTCAAAAATATGACCTTTCTCGGCGGCTTGATCGGCGGTGTGGTCTGCTTTTTGCTCGGCTATTTCCTGTTCCGCAAAAAATATGACACGCGGCTTTATCAAGTGTTATCCATCGTGCCGTGCAGTATTCTCGTGGCGCACGGATGCGGGCGTGTGGGTTGTTTTTTTGCGGGCTGTTGCTATGGCAAAGAAACCGACAGCTTTCTCGGCGTGCAGTTCCCGCATCTTGACCACCCCGTGCATCCCACGCAGCTCTATGAAGCGGCGTTTCTCTTTTTGCTGTGCGGCGTATGCTTTTTCCTGTGGTGGAAACGGCGTTTTCGCCACAATATGAGCGTCTATCTCATCGCGTACGGCGTATTTCGGTTTGCGATCGAGTTTTTGCGCGACGACGAACGCGGCGAGCTGGTCGGGTTTGTCACGCCGTCGCAATTCTGGGCGCTGTTGATGATCGTGCTGGGCGTGGGGCTGATATTTGCGATGCGGTATTGGTACAAAAAAGCGGAAACCGCGGCGGCGGTTGCGGAGATACCCGCAGAAAGCACGCTGGGGTTAGACGCGGAAGATTTTGAAGATTGAGTTTGTCGGCAGAGGCGGTTGCTTCTGCCGATTTTTTCTTGTCTTTTTGTGTGGGGTGTTTTTGTCATTTTGTGAAAACACCCCTCAAAAGCGCGGTAAATCTTGTATTTTTGTTGTTTTTGCTTGGCAAAATTTGGGTTTCAAGAATGCACCGCTTGTCTTTTTGTGTGTTCTCTGATATAATGATATCGATGGGATTTTTCTTTTCGAAAGGAGAAAAAACAGTATGACTTTCAAGAAGCTTTGTAGCCTTTTGGTCGTGTGCGCGATGGTGTTTGCGCTGCTTTTAACCGGCTGCAACAACACGCCTGACCAGCCTGTCGGCGGCAACACAACCACCACCGCTCAAACCGGCGATGGTGATAACACCGGCGATGGCGGCAATGCCGACGGTGGCACTACCGACGGCGGCACTACCGACGGTGGCAATACCGACGGTGGCAATGCCGACAGCACCACCACCAATCAGGGTGGCCAGAACAACACGACCGCCACGCAAAGCGGCGGCAACGCAGGTGGCACTCCGGGTGGCAACAACAATACCACCACCTCCACAACCACCTCTTCCACCTCCAAGGTGGAAAAAGAAGAGCCGCTGCTGCCTTCTTTTATTCGTAACGATAACGGCACCTGCACCGATCGCAAGACCGGCGTTGTGTTTATCGATGACGAGTGTGCCTCCAAGGATGTTGGCTCCCCTGGCTGCCTGCTTTATGACTGCGGCGGTAAAATCGCGGTCGACGGCAACCACCGCGCCATGTTCAACAACGACGGCAACCGCTTTATCCGCTCGGACGAGACCTCTTCTTCAAACTGGTGGTTCTCCTATAAACTGGATGCCGGCATCAGCGAAGCGGCGATCATTTCCTACACCCACAAAAACAAAGCGGGTGAATATGCGCAGCCCTTTGTGGTGTCCGTTTCCGACAGGGGTCGCAAATGGACAAAGGTGGAAATGACCTTTGATGCCAAGGGCGACAAAGAAATCGGTGACGGCTGGATTATGCGTACCTATCGCGTCCGCAACATCGATACCAAAAACAAGTTCCTTAAATTTGAGTTTACCGCTGTGGATGCGGGCACCGCGTTCTATGTCCCCAACATCGGTCGTATCCGCATCAACAACATCGACAAGATGAACGACTCCGACCGTTTCCTCGAGGGTCGTGTGGCACAGACCTTCTATATCTCCACCAGCGGCGACGACAACAACGACGGTTTGTCCCCCGAAACTCCCTGGAGATCTGTCGATAAGGTTTCCGGCCGCTATTTCCAGCCCGGCGACAAGATTCTGTTCAAATCCGGCGATACCTTCACCGGCTCCTTCAAGGTGACCGGCTTTGGTGAAGCCAACAAGCGTTTGACTGTTTCCACCTATGGCGGCACCAAACCTGCCACCATCAACACCCGCGGTGAAGGTGTTCCTGCCACGATGGAGCTCAACGCGGAATATGTGACGGTGGAAAACCTGAGCCTCTCCAACCGTTTGGGTACCATCGGCCTGAGCATCGGTGTGACAAGAGCCGGTGCCAACCGCGGCATTATCGTACAAAACTGCACCTTTAAGAACGTTAACTCCGATTGCAACACCTTCAAATATGAAACCGGCGGTATTCTGGCGAACGCCTCCGGCACCGAGCCCTCTTGGTTCGACGGTATGGTTATCCGCAACAACACCTTTGACCGTGTCGGCCGTTGCGGCGTGTTTGTGAAAGGTTCTTGGAACGGCCGTGACAGTCAGTCCGGTGACAAATATACCATCGACGGCAAGGAATGGACTCCCACGCGCAACCTCTCCATCACGGGTAACACCATGACCGACGTCTTTGGCGACGGCATCCTCGTCATCGGTGCCAACAAGCTGTATGTCGAGAAAAACTTCATCAACAACGCCTTCTGCATCACCTCTGCCAAGCTGAAGGCTGCCCGTGACCGTGGCGAAAACCACGCGACGGCGGCTTTGTGGACGCAGAACGTACACGAGGCGTATATCCAGTATAACGATGTCGGCTATACCAACCTGCCCGAGTACGGTGCAGACGGCGAGAGCTTTGACATCGATGCCCTTTGCACCTTGCACTATATCCAGTATAACTACTCTCATAACAACGAGGGTGGCTTCCTGCTGATGTGCGAAGCTGACCACAAAGATGTTTATGAGGTCGTCTACAACACCAAGCATTATATCCGCTTTAACCTCTCGCTCAACGATGCTTCCAAAGCGGGGCAGGGCGTCTTTATGGCGACCAACACCCTCGCTCAGATGAACATCTATAACAACACCATTGCCAAAAACGGTAACAGCAACCTGATGAATGCTTGGGGTGCTATTCAGGAATATAACTTCCAGAACAACATCTTCTATGGCGACGGTTGCTATAAGTTCAATGTTTCTGCAACCTGCAACAACATCAAGTTTGACAACAACGTGATTACCGGCGGCACGCCCAACGGTAAAGCGGGTCTGACTGTGACCAACACCAAGACACAAAACCCGAACTTCAAAGACGCCGCCTTCACCAATCCGAACACCACGACCTCCAAGATGGCGGATGCGCTCAAGGCTTTTGTGCCGCAGACCAAGATTTCCGGCGCCACCAACATCAAGGATCATGGCGGTAAGGATATCAACGGCACGACCTTTACCACCCTCAATTTCTACGGCTGCATCAAATATTGATATGCGCACATAAGCAAAAACGCCCTCGAAAGGGCAGCGCACCGCAGCGCTAAATCGGTTTTGAACAGCTCCTTTTCCGCTTAACTACACGAAAAGCTCGCGAAATGCGTCAGCATTCCGCGAGCTTTATCGTTTGTTACCCAAAAAAGTTGCTACTTCAAAACTGCATAGCACCCGAAATGTGCAGACATTTGTGTTAACCAAGGCAAAAAGCGCAGAAATACTCTATGTATTTCGAGCATTTTTAACGCCGTGTAACGCAAATGTATCATATTTCGGGCGATTTATCACTGTGGCGCACTGCCCGAGGGCGTTTTTTGTTGTGTGCAAGGACGCGTTGCCGTTGAGGTTGGTGTGCGGCGTGGGGGGAAGGCAAGGTCACGCAGGTAGGTCGCGGGTGGATTTGTAGGAACGGGGCGATTTTTGGTTGCATACGCTTTGGCGGCGTGGTATACTTATGGCAACGACCCACACGGGAGGTATATATATGGACAAATATCTGCTCACGGGGCACGACCCCAACCTCGAAAATCTGGAACTGACCCATATAAACCGTCTGCCGCCGCGCGTGACGGTGATTCCCGCCGACAAACGCGGGCTAAACTATCGCACCAAGGACGCTTCTCCGATGGTGCGGAGTTTGAACGGTGACTACCGCTTTTTCTATGCGGAAGAAGATCTGCTCACCGACTGGGCAGACCCCGCTCTCGCGGATGCGGAATGGGACACGCTGCCCGTGCCGTCGATGTGGCAATATCACGGCTATGGCAAGCCTGAATATCCCAACGTGTGCTATTCCTTTGCCTTTATGCCCCCTTACGTGAAAAAGCAAAACCCCGTCGGCTATTACCGCAAGCGGTTTGTGGTGGACGATCCTGCCGCCAAAACCATTTTGCACTTTGGCGGCGTGGACAACGCGTTTTACGTCTACTTAAACGGGCAATTCGTCGGCTTTTCCAAGGGCAGTCGCATTCCTGCGGAATTTGACGTGTCGGCACTGGTGAAGCAGGGCGAAAATCTGCTGGCGGTCAAGGTGTTCACCTATTCCGACGGCTCGTATATGGAAAATCAGGATATGCTGCTCGCGAGCGGCATTTTCCGCGACGTGTATATGATCGAAACCGCGGCGGACACGCTGTGGGATTATCGCGTGACCACCACGCGGGAGAGTATTTCCGTCGCGGTGTCGCTTAAAATCGCGTCGGCGTATGACCTGCGGCTGACGCTGGACGGCGATACGGTCACACTCCCTGCCGCCGACACCGTCACCCACACCTTTGCGCTCAAAAACGCGCGGCTGTGGTCGGCGGAAACGCCCAACCTTTACGACCTGCACATCGAGCTTGTGCGCGACGGCGTGCCGTTTGAGGTACATACCAAGCGGGTGGGCATTATGCATTCGCGCGTGGAGGGCAATCAGTTCCTCGTCAACGACACCCCCATTTTCGTCAAGGGTGTCAACCGCCACGAGCATAATGCCAAGACGGGGCGCGCCATCACGGTGGCGCAGATCGAAGCGGAGCTTCGCGACATCAAGGCGAACAACTTAAACGCCATTCGCCTGTCGCACTATACCAACCACCCCGCGACCTATGAGATTGCCTCGGAAATAGGGCTTTATCTGATGGACGAGGCGGATCTGGAAACGCACGGCGCGCACGTGGCGGGCGGCGACGAGGGCTATCTCTCCAAGCAGCCAGAATGGCTCACGCCCTATTGGGATCGCGTGTACCGTATGCTGGAACTCAACAAAAACGAGGTGTGTATTTTTGCGCGCACCACGGGCAACGAGTGCGGGCGCGGCGAAAACTTAGAAATTTGCGCCCGCCGTATGCGGGAGTTTGATCCCGACCACGAGGTGCTCATCGTGCAGGGAAGCCCCGACAACCGTTTCCGCCTGATTGGCTATTATCCGATGTCGGTGGTGGAGGAGATGCCCAGCGAGGGCTATCCCGTTATCGCGATCGAATATGCCCACGCGATGGGCAACAGCCCCGGACTTTTGGAGGATTATTGGGATTGGAACTACACCCACGACGGCTTTGTCGGCGGGTTCGTGTGGGAATATAAGAGCCACGGCTTTTATAAAGAGGACGAAAACGGCGAGCGGTTTTATCAATACGGCGGCGATTTTGACGACGCGTATCATTGGAGCAATTTCACGCTCGACGGCTTCCATTTTTCCGACGGCAGTCCCAAGCCTGCGTGGGCGGAACTCAAAGCGGTATCTTTTGCCGCTTACGCCACCCTCAAAGACGGCAAGCTGTGGGTGAAAAACACCAACGATTTCCTGCCGCTTGACTATCTGTCGGCGCAGTACCAAATCGTCGCAGACGGCGAAGTGGTCAAAAGCGGCGATCTGGCACTGCCCGCGCTCAAACCTCACGAGGCGGCGTTTATTGACCTCGATCTGACGGTGGCGCAGCCGCTTGCGGGTGCGCGGTATTTCTTAAACGTGACCTTTCTGCAAGGCGGCGAAGCGGTACATCAAAAGCAGATGCCGCTTGGCGTTTTGGCGCCGAAAACGGCGTTTGTACCCAAAGCTGCGACCTTTAACGTGTCGGTGGACGACCGCCGCCGTTTGTGGGTGAAGGGTAACGGTTTTGCGGTTGGATTTGACAAAGGTATGCTGTCGGTGGTGGAAAAGGGCGGCGTGCGCGTGCTGGACGGCGCGATGAAGCTCAATCTCTATCGCGCGCCCAACGATAACGACGGCATCACCAATCTGTTCCCGCGCCGTCGCGGCGAGTGGCAAAAGGCGATGCTCGCGCACTATTATTTCAGCCTGTACGATATAGATATAGACGAGCAAGCCGACCGCGTGATCATCAAGGTGGCGGGACAATATGCGCCCGTTGCGCAGTATCAGGGGTTCCATATCAAGATCACCTATACCGTTTTGGCGGGCGGCGTGGTGTCGGTGGCGGTCAAGGGGCAACCGTACGGCTTTTTGCCCGAGGTGTTGCCGCGTATCGGCGTAATGTTTCCGACCGACAAGGCGTTTGACGTCTGCACGTGGCTGGGACACGGACCGAATGAAAACTATCCCGACGCGCATTGTGCCAACCCTGTGGGGGTATATACCCGCGCGGTGGGGGAGATGAACGTGCTTTACGACGTGCCGCAGGATACGGGTAACCACGAGGCGACGGCGGCGGTGACGATCACCGACGGCGCGCGGGTGCTGTCTGTGTTTGGTGCGCCGACCTTTGCATTTTCGTATCATCCGTTCTCGCTCGACGCGCTGGATAAGGCGTTGCATCGCAACGAGCTGAAGGATTGTCCAGACCACAATTATCTGTATATCGATTACCGCGTGCGCGGACTTGGCAGTCATTCCTGCGGACCTGAGCCCGAGGAAAAATATGAGTTGCGCCCGCACAGCTTCTGTTTGGCGTTTGGCGTGGCGGCGTGCGAGCACGCTGAGGCGGTTGCCCTTGCGCGGCAGGATTTTGGGGCCAAGACCGAGGCGTTGTCCGATACCTTTACGCCGCCGCCGTTCAAAAAGGTCGCCCAAATCGCCGACTGCGACATCTGACTTCCTTTTCTTTTGGAAAAAGAAAAGGAAGCAAAAGAAAACCAATTTAGCACAGGCTAAAAATCGTGCAATGTAGGGGCGAACTGTGTTCGCCCGCGGGCGACCAATGGTCGCCCCTATATCACACGATTTGTAGGTTGTGCGATTTTGGCGGCGAGAGCAAGCCCCCGCCCTACGGTGTTGATTTTGCCCTGATTGCGCAAAACCATAAAAAAAGCGGCACGGTGAAAACCGTGCCGCTTTTTTAAGTCACAGCAAAAGGAAAATCACTTCGGGCAAATACCAAATCACCACGATGCCAATGACGGCGATGATAAACGACACGCCGCCTTGCGCGGGCAAAAACGCTTTGTAGCCATAAGGATTTTGGGTGCGCAGCTTATGGATGCTGCGGGCGCAGGATTGCATATAGATGCGGGTGCCAAACAAGCCGCCCAGCAGATGTATTACCGCCCACGCCACCGTCGGCAGCAGCACCAGCAGCATCTGCTGATAAGGCATCGTTTGCATCTGCTCAATCGCTTGCTGTATATTGCCGCTTTCCATCGCATCCCAAAACGGCGTCACCAGCCCGCTCGACAGCATCATCAGCACGTGGGTGAGCACTTCCAGCACGGTCAGCACGGCACCCCAGACGTAGCGTTTGCGGAACAAAAACCACGCGGGACCGCAGATGAAGCCGCCCCAGTTCCAGCTGACGGCGCGTCCCGTTTTGTCCATATCGTGCCACCGCGGGAGATAATAGGCGGTGTTGGCGCGCACGAATGCCGCCATATCCTCGGCGGTTTCGCCCGCAAGCCGTTCGTTGGGGTCAACGCCGCCGTAGGGGTTGGGCGGGGTGACGTGATGCGGCGCATATTCGCCGTAGCCCGCGCCTTGAGGCGGTCGCTCGGTCAGCGGTGCGCCGCAACGCGAGCAAAAATCCGCGCCTGACGGATTGGGAAAGCCGCAACGGCGACAATGGCGCGGCGGACGGGCTTCGTCGTCGGTGGACGGCGTGTCGCGCTCGACCGTTTCGTCAAATTCCTCGTCGTCCTCTTCGTCCCATTCTTCCTCAACGGGCGGGGGCGGCGTGGCTTCTTCACGGCTCCACACAAACCCTTCCGCGTGCTTGTCCGTATGGTGGCAGCGTCCCTCAGAAAGCCAGCACGCACGGTGGTGCGGGGCGCCGCATTGGGGGCAGGCTACGATGTCATCATCTTCCGAAAACACACCGTTACACACGGGGCAACGGCAGTTTTTATAGAAAAACAAGGATATCCCTCCTGTTTTTGAAGTCTGTATCCTTATTGTATCACTTTTTTCTTATTGTGCAAGGGCTCGCGCGCGTGTTTCACAAAAAGTTAATGATTTGAAATGCGCAGGAAGGGTGTTCGGGATTTGCGGCGCGGCGTTGGGAGCACCCGACAATCCCTCCGCCTCGGCACCTCCCTTTACACAAGGGAGGCTTTTGTATGCCGCTTATCGGCACAGCAAGCTTACGAGAAAGCCGCAGGCGGCGCCGCCGATGGCGGCGAGGATGAGGGTGAGCAGGTGGCGGCGGCGGGATCTCACCAATCCCGTGTGCGGTTTTATGTGTTTGAGCATTCTTTTTCCCGCATCCTCCAGCCGTTCAGGCGGTTGTTCGGCACATTCTGCCCGCACCAACAGCCACGCCCGCTCAAAATACGGATGTTGGCTGTCGGTCAGCTCCACGATCTGGCGGCTGACCCCTTTTAACATACAAAAATCCCCCTTTTTTCGCCAAAACGGCTCTCGTCAAAACATCTAAAAACCCGCAAACGCTTATTCCACAAGGGTTTGCGGGTTTTGTGGCAAGTATTGACAGTTTTTTGGCACTTTATGCGGCAGATGAAAGGTGTGATTACTCTTTGTAAAGTCCCGCTTTTCCCCGATTTCGGTGGAAAACTCTGTGGAAAGTGTGAAAAAGTCAGGCTTTTAAGCCTTTTTTCGCGGTGGAAAACGGGGGAAAACATCTGTTTGCGGGGAAATTTTCCAAAAATTGTACAATCTGTTGATTTTATACATTCGCCTTGTATTTATACACCGCTACATACAGTCTATGCGAATTCGTTATGCTGTGAAAAAGGCTGATTTTTGTGCAAATTGCTTTATTTTGGGGTGTTTTTCACCCTTTTTCATTTTTGTTTTGGGGATAACGGAAAAACCTGTTGCATTTTCCCTTGTGTTGTACTATACTATGGTACAGTAAGGCTTATTATCGGGGGTATTTTGCCCCGATTTTCCCCCTTTTGGGGGGTGAATACAGAAAGGATGAGAACCAATGGCTCAGAAACAAGGTTTCCCCAAGCTGAGCGCTGCCGAGCTGGACAATTTGCTCACCGCAAAGCTGTTGCACAACTTCTCGGTGCAGCCCGAAGACGCCACCGACGAGCATTTTTATAACGCGTTGGTGCTGGTGCTGCGCGATATGATGCGCGAGCGCCGTATCAGCTACGTCCACGAAACGCACGAACAAAACGCCAAGCAGGTCTATTATCTGTGTATGGAGTTTTTGATGGGGCGTTCACTCAAAAACACCCTCTTTAACTGCAACCTGACCGACACCGCCCGCAAGGTGCTGAAAAAACACGGCGTCAAATTGGACGCGCTGTATGAGCTGGAGCCCGACGCGGGTCTGGGTAACGGCGGTCTGGGTCGTTTGGCGGCGTGCTTCCTTGACGGCTTGGCGAGTCAGGGCTATCCCGCTATCGGCTACTCCCTGCTTTACGAATACGGCATCTTCCGCCAGAAGCTGGTGGACGGTTGGCAGACCGAGATGCCCGATTTCTGGCTGCCCGGCGGCAGCAGCAGTTGGCTGCTTCCCCGCCCCGAACTCAACAAAAAGGTACTGTTCGGCGGTCAGCTCGAGGAGTGCTGGGACGGCGACTATCACCACGTGATGCAGAAAAACGCGACCGAGGTCATCGCGCAGGCGTATGACCTGATGGTGGCGGGCAAGGACGGCAAGGGTGTGTCCACCCTGCGTCTGTGGAAGTCCACCGCCCCCGGTATGGATATGTCCCTCTTTAAC
>SVOU01000029.1 GCA_015066215.1 Oscillospiraceae bacterium
AGGGTAACGGCTTTGGGAGTGAATGCGGTGTCGCGATAGGCGGGATGACCGTCAAACGGGCCGACACCGAGCCGTTGAATAAAGCGGGCGCGGGGGAGAAGGCGACCGTCGCGGTCAGGATGCGGCACAGCCTCTTTGCTACCCGTATAGCGTAGGTGGTTCTTTGCCAGGATGCCTTTCACCTGCGTATACACGCGGCGAGGGCTGATGCCTTGCGTGCAAGCGGTCAGCTCACAAATACCGCAGTTACTGCAAACAGCGGCGGCGGTAAACTTTTCAGGCTCCGCTTCCACCGCAGACAGAGGGGTGCGCACGATTTTGTGCGGCTCCAAAGGATATCCCAGCAGCGCACGGGGGCACATATCGGTACACATACTGCACTGACAGCAGTTGGAGGTGGCACGCACGTTGACTGCGCGATTCTCCGTCAGCTTAGAAATGATGGCGGGGATGTCGCGGGGGAGCACAAGAAGTCCCTTGGTGGTCTTTTTGATGACCGCGGTTTCGGGATCGACGATAGCACCCATCGCGGGGCCGCCGTCCAAAACCACGTAACCTTCGGGTACGGTGATGCCAAAAGCATCAAACAAGTCTTTGATAGGAGTGCCGACAGGCACGCGCACCACAACGGGCTCTTTCACCTTGCCGTTGATAGTCACCCACTTTTGGGTGACAGCATCGCCGCTTTTCACCGCACGGGATATGTTGTACAGCGTTTCCGCATTGAGCACGATAACGCCCTGCGTAATCGGCAAGCAACCGGGCTGCACCACGCGGCGCAGAACCTGATAGATCAAAATGATCTCGTCGCCCATCGGATATACGTCGGGCAAAACAGCAACCTGCACGTGGGGTGACAACTTTTGCCCGTGAGTGAGGTGAAGCTGTGTGGCGGTGTGGTTTTCCAGACCTAAATACGCCTGACGGATACCCGTGGCCGCAATCACTTGCTCTGCACCGTCGCAAACATCAGCCAAATGCCGCTGTAAAACAGCGAAGTCCGTGTAAAGGAGCGGCTCGCATTCGGCAGCGTTGATGATGAGGGAATCGGCACCCTCGGCGAGCTTGAATGCAGCGGGAAAACCCGCGCCGCCCGCGCCGACGCAACCGCTGTTTTGTATGCAATTTTTAAGTTGTTGCAAATCCATGTTGCGTCATCCTTCCCAAAAGGAATCAGTCGATAATACCCACTACAACGGCATCCACAGGGGTAGCAGGGTTATTGAGCGCCAGACGCGCACCGCTACCGGTGGTGATGAGCACGCTTTCGCCGATACCGGCACCGACGCTGTCCACAGCGACGATATAGTCATCCGTTTCCACTTGGTTTTTCACCAGTTGGATCTCCAGAATCTTGAAACCAACGATGTCTTCATTTTTGCGGGTGGACACGATGTGTCCAACAACTTTACCCATCAACATAGGTGTTCTCCTCCGCTTTCTTATTCTTTCACGATGTGAACCTTGGCACCGTTGCCAATACCGGCGGCATTGGCGTCATCGGTGTCTACGTGCATTTCCAGACGGAACGCATCGCTCACGCGCACCTGCACGTCATAGAAGCGGGTGCGGCGCTCACCGTTTACGTCAACAGTGACATAGTCGCAATCTTTCACGCCAAAACGTGCGCCGTCTTCCAAACTCATGTGGATGTGGCGGTTGGCGATGATACAGCCCTCATTGATGGTGACAACACCCTTGGGACCGACAATGGTGATACCTGCGGAGCCTGCGATCTTGCCGGATTCTCTGACGGGCGGCTTGACCTTCAAGGTGTAAGAGTCGGTGCGAGAGATCTCGACCTGCGTATCTTTGCGCAGGGGACCGAGCACGCGCACGTTTTCAATGGGGCGCAAAGAGGGACCAATAATAGTCAGGCACTCCTTGCAAGCATATTGACCGGGCTGCGACAGATCCTTGATGGGCTGTAATTCATAGTCCTTGCCAAACAGGATGTCGGTATGCTCTCTTGTCAAGTGAATGTGACGGTTGGAAACGCCGACAGGGATATCCATCGGGGCGTCTGCAGGGGTTTCCTCCAAAATACGGCGCACAATAGCAGCCAAAGCATTCGCATCAATATCCATCGAAAAAGTCCTCCTTTATTGCTAAACCTCTATATATAAATGAAAATTATAGACAATGTTATGAACCTGTGGTTTATGGGCGGACGGCAGGCTGTCCGCCACGCCCCTTTTGGGGCGTGGCGACAACCTACGATGCCGTTAATTATTTCAGAACGGGCAGCAGTTTTTCCACATCGTTGTGGGGGCGGGGAATCACGTGAGTAGCAACGACTTCGCCCAGACGGGAAGCGGCAGCGCCACCGGCTTCAACAGCGGATTTGACAGCGCCGACATCGCCGCGGACCATGATGCTCACCAAACCGGAACCGATCTTCTCGGAACCGATGAGCACGACGTTTGCCGCTTTGACCATAGCATCGGCAGCCTCAATAGCGGCAACCAGACCACGAGTTTCAACCATACCTAAAGCTTCCATTGTAAAATCCTCCTTCGATTTTAGTAGACTGTTATATGTCCGGCACCTTTTCGGTGCAAAAGACCGTAATAACTTATTTCAGGACGGGCAGCAGTTTTTCCACATCGTTGTGGGGGCGGGGAATCACGTGAGTAGCAACCACTTCACCCAGACGGGAAGCGGCAGCGCCACCGGCTTCAACAGCCGCTTTCACAGCGCCGACGTCGCCACGGACCATGATGCTCACCAAACCGGAACCGATCTTCTCAGAACCGATGAGCACAACGTTGGCCGCTTTGACCATAGCATCTGCTGCTTCGATAGCAGCAACCAGACCGCGAGTTTCAACCATACCTAAAGCTTCCATTACAAACGTCTCCTTTTTTTCTGTCACGACAGGCGTTGCTGCCGGACGGGTAGTTTTGGTAGTTGTCGACTTTTTCGCCGCAGGGGCGGTCGACTTTTTGGTGCCGCCGGTGGCGGCTTTTTTCGTTTCTGCCAAGGAAAAGACCTCCTTATTTACACCAACGGGTCGGTGTAAAGAAACTTACGAACCTCATCGTGGGGGAGCGGGATGACCGTGGCGGCTTTGACGTAGCCGACCTCGGCGGCGGCAGCCTTGCCGGCTTCCAGTGCCGCAGACACTGCAGACACGTTGCCGTCAACGACGACCGCCATCAAACGCCCACCCAGATGCTTTTCCGTGTGGATCAAGCGGACTTCAGCCGCTTTGACCATAGCGTCCAGACCGGCGATGGCGGCGGCAACCGCTTGCACCTCCAGAATGGCTATGGCCTTTGTTGTTTGAGGAACATAGCTTTCCAAAATCGTCACACCCTTATTTCAAAACAGGCAGCAATTTTTCCACATCGTTGTGGGGGCGGGGAATCACGTGAGTAGCAACCACTTCACCCAGACGGGAAGCGGCAGCGCCACCGGCTTCAACAGCCGCTTTCACAGCGCCGACGTCGCCGCGGACCATGATGCTCACCAAGCCGGAACCGATCTTCTCGGAACCGATGAGCACGACGTTTGCCGCTTTGACCATAGCATCGGCCGCCTCAATAGCAGCGACCAGACCGCGAGTTTCAACCATACCTAAAGCTTCCATCATTGTAATACACTCCTTATTAAAAGTCAATGGATCAACCTATCTCAACTGTTGCGTCAGCTGCGCAGCTTGTCGCGTCCGAGCGCACACAGTTTTGCCAATTTTTCGGTGTCGTCTTCCTGACGGGTGATGATGTGTGAAGTGATATAGAGGTTTTCCTCTTTCGCCAACGACACACCGGCTTCCATAGCCGCTTCCACCTCGGCGACACCGCCTTCAATTTTGACCACCATAACCACCGGAATCGGGGCGGCGTTGGGGTCAACGGGTTTGTTGTGATCGATAGCAACGATGGTCACGTCGCCCGCTTTGGCAGCGGCGTCCGCCGCGCGAATGGCGGTGGTGTAACCAAACATTTCAATCATTCCTAATGCCATACAGCAAAACCGTCCTTACTCGGCAATGTAGCAGATCTTGATGCCCTGCTGGGAGATGTTGGTCTCCATTGCCTCATTGAGTTTGTCAAGCGGATACGTGTGGGTGATGAGTTCCTTGATCGGAATGTTCATCTCACGCGCTTGTTTGAGGAACGCCATCGTGGTGGGATAGTCCTGAGCGGTGTAGTCCCAAGAGCCGACCAGCGTGATCTCTTTGTTGCAATAAGCGAAGTGGGGGTTGACGGTGCAATCGCCGTTGTTGACGAAGAAGCCCATCTCGCACAGACCGCCGCCGCGACGAATGTAATCGTAGATGCCGGCGTGTGCCACGGGAGCACCGGTGCACTGATAAGCAAAGTCCACGCCCACACCGTTGGCAACTTCTTTGACAGCCGCAATACGCTGGGCTGCGTCGGGCATATCCTTGAAGCTGATGGTGGTTTTGGCACCCAACTTCTTCGCCATATCCAAACGCTTTTCAGCACCGTCAATAGCGATGATGTGGTTGATGCCGGCAGCACGCAGGACTGCGATCATCATCAAGCCCACAGGGCCGCAACCTTGTACCAGCACCTTGCTGTTGAAGTTGAGAAGACCGGTCTTCTGACCACGCTCAAGCGCGTGCACGCACACGCAGGCGAGCTCCAGAAGCATACGCTCTTTGAGATCGAGATCATTGACCTCAAAATAGGTAGCACCCTCGCGGCTGATGACCAGATACTCAGCGAACCAGCCGTTGAAGTGATACTCATTGCTGTCGGGGATCAGACCGAAGATACCTTGCTTGTCGCACAGGTTCACGGTGTCGGGATGCATACGGCAGGTGTAGCACTCGCCGCAGTTGGTCACAGAGGTGACCAGTTTGTCGCCCACTTTGAGTGGCTTGCCGGCGGTGTCGCACTTGATGTTCTTGCCGAGCGCAACCACGGTACCGGTGCCTTCGTGACCGAGCACCAGAGGAGCCATACCGAAGGGGTCGCCCTTCCACTCGTGAACGTCGGTGCCGCAAACGCCGCAGCCTTCGACTTTGACCAGAATGTCGTTGTCGCCGATGGCGGGCAGGGGATATTCTTTCACTTGAATATCCTTAGGCTTGACCAGCATAGCCACTTTGGCGGTCTGGGGGATCTTGGCGTTGTGCTTGCCGCAGGTGCAATTAGCGCCGCAACTGCCGTCACCCTTGCAACCGTGAGAGGCTTTGTCCTGATTGCTCATTTGGGCGAGCAGCTCGCGGACAATGCTTTCAATCTGTTGGCTGTTGACTTCCATGCAATAACCTCCTTAAATGATACGGAACGAATCCGCCATAACACAGCGACGTTTACGGGTGAAGCTGCGGGCGGAGGTCAGTCCCTCGCCGGTGGGACCGGCAATCGTAAAGGTGGTATGACCTTCGCCGCCGAAGCCGATACCGGCGTAGGACGGCGCGTTCTTGACGAAGATGGTGGTCTCGACCGCCTTGGCAAAGCGGGACAGGTGGTCGATGTTCTTGGAGTGCATGTGCGCCGTGTGACGGTTACCGTGCTCAGCTTTGACAGCCAGATCAATAGCCTCGTCAATGTTGGCGACACGCACGATGGGGAGAATGGGCATCATCAATTCGTGCTGGACGAAAGGATGCTCAAAGCCTGCTTCGCAGATGAGGCAGCGCACGTCTGCGCCCACCTGCAAGCCGATCATCTTGGCGATGACCGCCGCGTCGCGACCGACGCACTTGCGGTTGACGGTGACGGAGGTTTTACCGGTCTTGGGATTCTCTTTCTCGACCAGCACGACCTTTGCCAGCTCATTAGCCTGCGCCGCGGTGAGCATATAGGCGCCGTTTTTCTTCATAGCGGCGATCAGCTCGTCAGCGATGCAGTCGAAAGCAAACACTTCTTTTTCGGCGATGCAGGGCAGGTTGTTATCGAAGGTGCAGCCGTCGATGATGTCCTTGCCTGCTTTGGCGATGTCGGCGGTGTTATCCACGATGACGGGAGGGTTGCCCGCACCGGCGCCGATCGCCTTTTTGCCGGAGGAAAGCACCGCTTTCACAACGCCGGGGCCGCCGGTGCAGACCAGCAGGCGAATGGCGGGGTGCTTATACATAAAGTCTGCGGTTTCCAGCGTGGGTTTGACCACGGAGGCGACCAAGACGCGCGGACCGCCCGCAGCGGCGCAAGCGCGGTTGACCAAGTCAACGGCATAGTTGGAAACGGCGATAGCACCGGGGTGAGGGTTGAACACGACACCGTTGCCGGCGGCGATCATACCGATACTGTTGCAGATAACCGTTTCACTGGGGTTGGTACTGGGGGTGATGCTGCCCACCACACCAAACGGAGCCATTTCCACGAGCGTCAGACCGTTGTCGCCGGTCTTGGCTTCGGAAACGATATCCTCGGTGCCGGGGGTTTTGTCAGCCACCAGAATATGTTTGAGCGTTTTGTGATCCACACGACCCATACCGGTTTCTTCCACGCCGAGCTGCGCCATAATGGGCGCTTCCTTGCGTGTCAGTTCACGGATGGCGGTGATCAGCTTCTCCCGCTTTTCCACTGTCATATCGCGAATAGCTTTGTAGCCGTCCGCGGCAGCGGCGATGGCGGCGTTCATATCGTCATAAATGCCGATGAGCGCACGACCTTCGTATTGGGTAGAATCCCAACGTTTTGCGGAAGCTTCTTTTACGGTGGTAGATCCCATGCCGGAAAGAACTTCTTTCACAATAGCAGCGATCTGGGCTTCAGAAAAGTTTGCAGCCACCGTTCATACCTCCTTGTTTAAGTATTGCGGCGCGATCTGTGCGCCGAATTGACCGATTGCAGTATCTTGTTCTGCCGTGCCACCGCTGACACCCAGCGCACCCACCACAACACCGTCACGCAGAAGCGGAACACCGCCGCCGAAAATGACGATCTTGCCGTTGTTGGTGTGCTGTATGCCGAAAAGCGGCGCACCCGGCTGTGCCAAACGCCCAACCTCTTCGGTGGACATCTTGAGCGACGCAGCCGTAAAAGCTTTGTTGATGGCGATGTCGATGCTGCCGATAATAGCGTCGTCATCGCGCAGGAAAGTCACCAGATTGCCGCCCGCATCGCAAACGGCGGTGACCAAGCGCAAGCCGTTATCCCGTGCCTTTTGCAGCACCGCTTCACAGAGAGCGGTTGCCTGTCGGCAAGTGATGCCGGCAGTGCTTGCATAGGCCGGAGCAGGGGCAACGTTTGCGGTAGGTGCTATGGGCTTTTCGCCACCCTGTTGATCGCAGTGGCGCGCCAGCGCGAACAGCAGATCGGAGACCCGATTGAGCCACGCGAGCATATCGCGGGGAATACCGCCTGTGGTGGACATCGCCACCGCCTTACGTTCTGCGCGCCGTGCCACCGTGCGTGCCACATCCAAAGCGGCACCGCAGGGGGTCTTGCCGGGGAGAGCGAAGGAAGACAGATCGGGAAGCGAAGCGGTAAGCATATCGATGGCTTTTTCCAGTTCAGCAACGCGTGCGGCAGAGGCGTATTTTTCGCCGCCTGCCAGCTCCTCACAGAGCGCCATAGCGCCTTTTTGTATCAGTTCCAGCAGGTCGCTGACCTGCGGAGAGGGAGCGTGCTGTTTGGCAAGCCCCAGAAAAGAGACGCATTCGTCGAGTGTACCCATCAGCTCAAAAACAGGGCTGTTTTTAGGTATGTTCAGTCGTGTTTTGGTAGCAGAGCGACCGTTGTCGCCGTTTTTGGTGTACAGCATCGCGAAAAGCCTCCTTTCTCAAAAGTTTTGCGGTCATCAACCGCCGATTTGTACCCGCAAGCCTGTTTCGGCGGCTACCTTGCGCAGCGCCTGCATATGCTCGTCGGATGGTGGCATAATGTCGGGCAAGGTGTAGGTGCGACCGAGACCTGCATATTTGTCCTGCCCCAATCGGTGATAGGGGAGCAGGTGCAACTCACGCACATTGGGGAGAGAGGCGGCAAATTCAGCAATTGCGCGAATCTCCTCGGGCGAGTCGTTGAAGGTGGGGATGACCGGCACCCGAATGATCAACTCCTTTGCCTCAACTGCCAAGCGGCGAGCGTTTGCAAGGATCTGCTCATTGGGCTGGGTGGTGAACGCCATGTGTTTATGGCTGTCCATGTGCTTGATATCCAAAAGGTAATGATCCAGATAGGGAAGCAAGGGCGTGATGTGTTCATAAGGGGCGCAGGCGGTGGACTCCATGGCGGTGTCAAAGCCCTCCTCCTTGGCGGCGGCAAGCAGAGCCTGTGCAAAAGCGGGCTGTGCCAGCGATTCGCCACCCGAAAGGGTCAAGCCTCCGTGTGAGCGGCGGTAATAGGTGCGATCCTTACGGACCTCAGCCATAACCTCCTCCACCGTGACGTCGCGACCGACGGTACGCGTCTTGCCGCCGAGCGTCATCTCTTGGATGTGGTATTCCTGCGACTCGGGGTTGCAGCACCACTTACAGCGAAGATAGCAACCTTTGAGGAACACGATCGTGCGAATGCCGGGGCCGTCGTGCAACGAGAACTTTTGAATATCAAAGATGCGACCTGTGACCGCATACCAATCAGGTGTCACGTCGACCCCTCCTTTCCCTAACGGTAGTTTTTAGAATCCGCCCTGCTCGGTGCGGCGGATGATGTCATCCTGCAAGGAGCGAGAGAGCGTGGTGAAGAGTGCGCTGTAACCGGCAACGCGCACCACCAGAGAACGGTAATTCTCGGGATGAGCCTGCGCATCCAACAGGGTTTCGCGGCTGACCACGTTAAACTGCATGTGCATGCCCTTTTGGTCAAAATAGCCGCGCAGAAGCGCCACGAAATTTTCCAGACCACTCCGACCGGCAAGCGCCGTGGGGTGGAATTTCATGTTGTAGAGCGTACCGTTGGAAGCAATCGCGTGGTCAAGGCGCGCCACCGAGCTGGCGGCAGCGGTCGGACCGTGCGTATCTCTGCCGGCGGCAGGAGATACGCCGTCTGCCACAGGAGTTTTCGCCAGACGACCGTCGGGCGTAGCACCTGTTTGCGCGCCCAGCGGCACATTGGCAGAAACGGGGTAAAGACCTGCCTGATACTGACCGCCGCGAGGATTCTTAAATTTCTCCATCGGACGGGTGTAGGTGTAAGCTACGGCGCGCGCCATTTCGTCCGCCTCGGCGTTGTCGTTGCCGAACTTAGGTAACGCGTCGATATCCGCCAACAAGCGGTCGTAGCGCGCCTTTTTCTCGGGCGAAACGGTGTCAGCGGTCATCACCTTGGCAACGGCGGCAGCCACCGCTTCGGCGGCGACCGTTTTGCCTTGCGCTTTAAGCGCGGCGGCCACTTGAGCGGCAACGGCGGTCACTTGATGCTCATCCGCAACGGGACGGCCGAAGTTATCTGCCAACGCCTGACGGAAGTCCGCCAGCGTCCACTCTTTGCGATCAAAGACCAGCGTCTTGATGGCGAGCATCGCGTCAGCCATATTGGCAACGCCGAAGCCCTGCGGGCCGGTGAAGTTATAGTGTGCGCCGCCTTCCTGCATCGTGCGACCGTTGGCGATACAATCGTCCACCAGCGCAGACTGGAAGGGGAGCGGGCAACGCTCCGCATGAGCGGCGTCGATCGCGTTGTCCGAGTTGACGAGTAAGGTCAGCATATAGTCCATCTGCCGCTGATAGGCATCCCAGAACTGCTCGAAGGTGGTGAAGGTGGACACGTCACCGGTGTGAATACTCACCTGCACGCCGTCGACCATACCGTCGCCGAACACCAGCTCCATAATGCGGCACATATTAAAGAACGCCGCATCGTGCCAGCCGTCTGTTTTGCCGGGGCATTGGGGTTCCACGCAACCGATGATGCAATAGTTGCGCGCATCTTCAAGAGAGATGCCGCGGCTCATCAGCGCGGGGATGATGACCTCGTCGTTGTAGTAAGCCGGAAGTCCCACACCGGTACGGGTGACGGTGGCGGCTTTGATGAGAAAATCATGCGGAGAGCCGTTCCACACACGGACCGAGAGGGAGGGGGCGGGCAGATGTACGTGCAACGTGGCTTCCAGACACATAAACGACAGATCGTTTGTGACGTCCACACCGTTGGCATCCTGACCGCCGGCGATCAAGTTCTGGAACAGGCTGTAACCGGCAAAGCCTTCGGCAGAAGCCGCGTCACGCACCTTGTTCAAGTCGTTGAGTTTCACCCAAATGCAATCGATCAGCTCTTGGGCGAAGGCGGGAGTGATGCGACCGGCATCCATATCCGCCTTATAGTAGGGGTACATATATTGGTCGAAGCGACCGGGGGAAATCGAGTGGCCGCTGGACTCAACCTGCAACAGCATTTGCACAAACCAGAAGGACTGGCAGGCTTCGTAGAACGTACGGGCGCCGAATTCCGGCACGCGCTCGCAGTTGGCGGCGATGATGAGCAGTTCCTGCTTGCGGACGTCGTCCACACAGGCGGCGGCCTCTTCGCGCGCCAGCGCTGCATAGCGCTTGGCATAGGCGATAACGGCATCACAGCTGCGGATGACGGCGTTGAGGAAGTGGGAACGCTTGGCGTAATCCGCGTCGCCCACCGAGCAAGCGGCGAGTGCCGCCCGTGCCTCTTTACGCACACCGTCAAAGCCAACGGCAAGCACCTTATCGTACTGCACGCAGACGTGACCGATACCGTTGTAGAAATAGTTGCCGGTGGTGAAGATACCCACGTTGAACGCTTTGAGCGCTTCGGGCGCCATCAGCGAGGTGGCAAGCTCCACGTTGGTCTTACCTTTCCAGTAGGTATGTACCTCCCGCAACGCCGCTTTGGTTTCTTCGGAGATGAAGAAGGGGTCGGCGGAGCGAGTGGCAACCGTGTCAAATTCAGCCTCCAACCAGTCGTAAGAATATTCCGGGAAAGTCTGACAGCTACGGGGCGCCTTGGTGGAGCTACCGACGATCAGTTCGTCCGGACGAATGGTGATGGGAATGTGTCGCAGGATGTGTTCAAAAGCCTTGGCACGGCGCGTAACGATCGGTTCGCCCTCGGTAGCGCGATAGGACTCGGTGAGCAAAACGGCACGGTCCGCCTCGATCTGGGGCGGCGTGGCAAATAGGTTTTCCACCAAGCGAGAAACACGCGCGGTCTTGGGCGTATCGTATTGCTTAAAATTGGCCATGGCTGTCACCTCCTGTCAAAATTTTAAGAGAAGGAATTATTTGTTGAGCTGAGCCAGCACTTCGCGGGTGATCTTAGCGACCAGATCGTCGCAGTTGCCTGCGGTCGCGGGAGCGTTGGACTTGCAGCGGCAGTTGTCAGTACCCAAGTTTTTGCAGGTCTTGCAGCCGGGGTGTTTGCCGGGCAGACCGAACTTTTTGCGCAGTTCCATCAGCTTCTCGAGCTCTTCGCAGGGCAGTTCCTGCGGATTGCCAACCTGGCGAGCCAGCAGAGAAACCTTAGCAAAATACTCGACCTCGTCCATCACGAAGAACGCTTTGGTCAGGGTGTTACCGACAGCCAGCGCACCGTGGTTCTGCAGCAGGAACGCATCGTGGCTCTGCAGATAGGGCATCAGAGAATCGGGGATCTCATCGGTGGAAGGGCAGCCGTACACGCACACGGGCACGGAGCCGACGGTCAGAATAGCTTCGGGCAGCAGGTTCTGCTCGAGCGGAATGTTGCAAACGGCAAAAGCGGTAGCCGTGGGCGGATGAGCATGAACAACGGCGTTCACGTCGGGACGCTCACGATACACGCGCAGGTGCATTTTGAACTCGGAAGAGGGGTTGAGTTTGCCTTCCAGTTTGCGGCCTTCGCCGTCCACACGGATGATCATGTCGGGGGTCATGTAGCCCTTGGACACGCCGGTGGGGGTGCAGTAATATTCGTTGGGGCCGACTTTGACGGAGATGTTACCGTCGTTCGCAGCAACGAAGCCCTTGTTGTAGATACGGGCACCGATGTCGCAAATTTCTTTTTTGATTTCGTACGCGGATTGCATAGTGATCTCTCCTTTATTTTGATTGATTTGTGGATATATTGAAAGGGTTTAGCGACTAACAAGGGACATGGTATCCATGGCGATCATATATTCCTCGTCGGTGGGAATGATGAAGGTCTGCACACGGGCACCGTCAGCGGAAATGTTGCGTGTTTCGCTGCGCACGTTGTTTTTCTCGGCGTCGATAGCGATACCGAAGAAGTCCATATCCGCACACACGCGTTCACGCAGTGCGATATCGTTTTCGCCCAGACCGGCGGTGAACACCAGCGCGTCGATGCCGTTCATCTCGGCGATATAGCTGCCGATGAACTTTTTGATGCCGTGAGCGAGAATTTTCAGCGCCAACTGCGCGCGGTAGTTGCCTTCGTTGGCAGCTTTGGTGACGTCACGGGCGTCGTTGGAGATACCGGACACACCCAAGAGACCGGATTTGCGGTTAAGGATACCCTCGACCTCTTCACCGCTCATACCGACGCTGTTGATGAGATAGGTGACGACGGTGGGGTCGATGGTGCCGGAACGGGTACCCATCATCACGCCCTCTTGCGGGGTGAAGCCCATCGTGGTGTCGATCGCCTTGCCGTGATCCACGGCGGTGATGGAGGAGCCGTTGCCCAAGTGGCAGGTGACGATTTTAAGTTCCTCAATCGGGCGGCCCATCAGTTCGGCAACCTTGCCCGCCACATAGCGGTGAGAGGTACCGTGGAAACCGTAGCGGCGGATCTGATACTGCTCATACAGCTCGTAGGGCAGCGGATATATGTAGGCGTAATCGGGGATCTCACCGTAGAAAGAGGTGTCGAACACGCCGACTTGCGGCGTTGTGCTCATCAGGCGCATACACCCGCGAATACCCTTGAGCGCGGGAGGACCGTGCAGGGGGTTGATGGGGACGATAGATTCGATGTAAGCAATCGTTTCTTCGTCGAGAAGGGTGGATTTTTTGCATTTTTCGCCGCCGTGAGCGATGCGGTGACCGACAGCATCAATTTCGCTGATGTCGGTGATCACACCGTGTACCTCGTCGGTAAGCACTGCCAGCACCGCTTCCAACGCCTCGTCGTGGGTGGGGAAGGGGATATCCAGACTGTACGGCTCATCGCCCGTCTTCTTGTGGGTGATGCGGCCACCGGTGCCGATGCACTCGCAGAGGCCTTTTGCCAACACCGTGCCGTTGTCCATATCAAACAGTTGATATTTCAGCGACGAGCTGCCGGCGTTGATGACCAGAATTTTCAAAACGGTCTCCTCCTTTGCTGTGATAAAACGCGGGGAGAATATGTCAAACTACCCCACGCTGATTCTTCATAATGAAGTATACACGATAACGGCGAATTTGTCCAGTACTGGCGAAAAAAACGATAAATTTGCACTTGTTTTTTTGAAAATAATCTGATATAATCAAAAATGCTCAAACGATTATATATTATTGTATTTAATATTTAACATTATATCATATCCTACATACGAGGTGGACTATGCTTCCGTTAGAAAGACAACAGCACATCCTGGAAATTTTGAAAGAAAAACAGGCGGTTTCGGTCGAAGAGCTGTGCGCGCGGCTGTATTCCAGCGGTGCGACCATACGCCGCGATCTGCAAATGCTGGAAAACAGCGGGCAACTGCGTCGCACCCACGGCGGTGCGGTCTTTTTGGACGGCAACGCCAAGGATTTTCCCTTGCAAATGCGCGAAAACGAAAACCTGAGTGCCAAAGATATCATTGCGCGCCTTGCACTTGAACATATCCACAGCGGTCAGACCATCTTTATGGATGCCAGCTCAACGGTGGGGCAACTGGCACTGCGGCTGACGCGCTTTCGCAACCTGCGCGTCATCACGAATGGGCTCAAGATCGCCGATATGCTCGCCGGCGTCGAAGGCGTGACGGTGTATTGCACGGGCGGTCGCCTGCGTGAAAACGCCAAATCCTTCGTCGGTGTGCAAGCTATGGAATTTGCTGCGCGCTTCAACGCTGACCTCGCCTTTTTCTCCTGCCGCGGCGTACATCCCGAAAGCGGCATCACCGACTCCACCGAAGAAGAAGCGGATATCAAGCGCATCTATATGCGTCAGGCGCGCCGCGCATTTTTACTCTGTGATGACAGCAAGCTGGGTCAAGAGTTTTTCTGCAAGATCGGCGACTTGGATGCGGTGGACGGTATCATTTGCAATCGCCCGCTCGGTGCTGAATATATCCACAAATGACCGTTGACATCTGCGCAGTTTTTGATACAATAAAAAACATCCCCGTTTTTATGCAAAGGAGTCCTTTTGTATGAGCTTTACCATTCTCCGCAAAGAACGCTTAAACCCCACCGTCACGCTGATGGAAATCGAAGCCCCGTTCGTGGCACGCAAAGCCGAAGCGGGCCAATTTATCATCCTGCGCGTGGACGAAGCGGGCGAGCGCATCCCCTTGACCGTTGCAGGCTTTGACCGCGACGCAGGTTGGGTGCGCGTGATATATCAAATTGTTGGTGCCACCACCAAAAAGCTCGACGCCAAAAACGTTGGCGACAGCCTCGCCGACTTTGTCGGTCCGCTCGGCTGCCCCACCAAAACCGACGGGCTTAAAAAAGTCTGCATCGTGGGCGGCGGCGTCGGCTGCGCTATCGCTTTGCCCGTGGCGCAAAAGCTAAAAGCGCAGGGCTGCGAGGTGCACGGTATCATCGGCTTCCGCAACAAGGATCTCGTGATTTTGGAACAAGAATTTGCCGCCGCCTGTGACCGCCTGACGCTGATGACCGACGACGGCAGCGCGGGCCGCCAAGGCGTCGTTACCGTCCCGCTCAAAGAAGCTATCGAAGCGGGCGAGCAATATGACGAAGTCATCACCATCGGCCCGCTTATCATGATGAAGTTCGTCGTCGCCACCACCAAACCCTACGGCGTCAAAACCACCGTGTCGATGAACCCCATTATGATCGACGGCACGGGTATGTGCGGCGGCTGCCGCTTAACCGTCGGCGGCGAAACCAAATTCGCCTGCGTGGACGGTCCCGATTTTGACGGCTTTGCGGTCGATTTCGACGAAGCGATGCAGCGCGCCAATATGTACGGCGTGTTTGAACGCCACGCCTATGAAGAAACCTGCAATCTGTTCGCCAAGGAGGTGGAGTGATATGCCCAATATGCGCCCCGACAAAAACCCCATGCCCACGCAATCACCCGCCGCCCGCATCCACAACTTTGACGAAGTCGCAACGGGCTACACAGCCGAGCAAGCGCTCGACGAAGCCGCGCGCTGTCTCAACTGCAAAAATATGCCCTGCGTCGCAGGTTGCCCCGTCAATATTCACATCCCTGCCTTCATCGAAAAGATAAAAGACGGCGACTTCGAAGCCGCCTATCAAATCATCACCCAAAGCTCCGCCCTGCCCGCTGTCTGCGGTCGCGTCTGCCCGCAGGAAAGCCAGTGCGAGAGCCGCTGCGTGCGCGGCATCAAAGCCGAGCCTGTCGGCATCGGCCGACTGGAACGCTTCGTCGCCGACTGGCACAATGCCCACAAGCCCGACGCGCTGCAAAAACCCACCCCCAACGGACACAAAGTCGCTGTTATCGGCTCGGGCCCCTCAGGTCTCACCTGCGCGGGTGACCTCGCCCGCAAAGGCTATGCCGTCACCGTGTTTGAAGCGCTCCACACCGCGGGCGGCGTGCTTGTCTATGGCATTCCCGAATTCCGTCTGCCCAAAAAAGTGGTACAGCAGGAAGTCGATGCCCTCAAAGCCCTCGGCGTGGATATCCAAACCAATATGGTCATCGGCAAGACCCTCACCGTCGACGAGCTGTTCGATATGGGCTACGAAGCCGTATTTATCGGCTCGGGCGCAGGTCTGCCGCGTTTTATGGGTATCCCCGGCGAAACGCTCAAAGGCGTCTATTCCGCCAATGAATTTCTCACCCGCAGCAACCTGATGAAAGCCTACCGTGCCGATAGCGACACCCCCATTATGCACGCCAAACGCGTCGCCGTCGTCGGCGGCGGCAACGTAGCGATGGACGCCGCCCGCACCGCCCTGCGTCTGGGCGCAGAAAAGGTGTATATCGTCTAT
>SVOU01000030.1 GCA_015066215.1 Oscillospiraceae bacterium
TATCATCATCTCCATTTCTTGTATGTAAGTTCTGTCTCATCCCAGTGGTCATATTTTGCCTGCAAATGCCCTTTAAAGATGTTTTGATATTCCGTGTGATATTTGCCGTTGTCCATCTCTGCGTGGCAAAGCAGGCACATACACGCTAAGTTCTGCGGTATCCCAAGACCAAGTCTTGCTCTGGATATGTAATGTGCTATCTGTATGCCCTGCATCGAGCCACAGATGATGCACCGACCTCCGTCACGATCCATCACTTCCTTGCGGACGGTGGGGGATATGTCGCAGGCTTTGGAGGCTTTACTCATGATGCCCACCCATCCATCAGCAACGCCAGTTCTTCGGGTGTCATCACCTCGATGCCACATTGCTTACAATCCTCTTGTATGAGGTTGATGAGCTTGGACATTTGCAGGCTGTCATAGGAGGAAGAGCCGTAGTAGGAAATCACATTGGTGTATCCATCCAGTTTGCTCTCACCAAGGATGTCACACACCCATCCAACTCCACGCTGCCTCCAATTGAATATCCACTTTTCTACAGCATCGTTGCGTATGGGGAAGATTTCGTAGTTGCCACCCACATCCTTGATGAACTCTCTGTAAACCTCCTCCTTTGGAAGACCTACCTTGTTGGCGAGTTTACCGATAAGAAGCCAAGCGTATGCATTCGCATCAAGGCTTCGCTTTTTGCGATGCTCCTTGATGTCAGCCTCATATACCTTGCCTTCCTTCATCTCATCACAGAAAGCGGTTGCATCACGGCGGTTGGTTCGGATCATAAGGTAGGCACCGTCAGCGGACATCATCCACTGTGCTTTGTCAAATAATAGCTTCATTTGGTAGCACCCCTCTCTTTAAGCAGTCACCGAGGATTTTCAATTTCGGCAGGTACTTGGTGTTTATCCACGCAGGATCATAATTGATACGGTGTCGCTGTAACCTGTTGGGGTCTATCGGTCTGAAGAAGTTGTTGTAATCCGCCTCCTCCAAGCCATAGGCAACAATCTCTGCTTGACGAATACCAGATGCGAACATCTGTACCTGCACTTGGTTGATGTATCTCGGCGGTAGTTTGAACCCCTTCTCTGCCTTGAAGGTCTTGCACTCGTATATGCAATCGTTTGTATTTCCATCAAGGTTGACCCTAAGTAGGAGATCCTCAATGATAATCTGCTTGTCAAACTCCATAAGAATACCGAGGCTCTCGAGAATGCGATGTTCAAAGTGAGTTCCTGCAAGTGTGTACACATTCTCAAAATGGTCATTGTTGATGGACAATTTCTGAAGCCACCACTTCATCCATGTGTCTGTCTTCCAGTTGCCGATGACCTTGTCCGTATCGCTTGCTCCGAAGAACCCGCCTCTGTCTTTACTGGCAATCATAAGGACATCAACTTCTTCTCAAAGCGGTCAAGCTGGTCGAAGTAGGTGAACACAACCTTAACCTCATCCTCGGTCATTCCGCAGGCATCCGCAATGTCTTTGGTTGACATACGCTTGTTTCGGATAGCCATCGTATATTCCTGTTGCATACGCTCTTTGATGGCAAACAGATTGTGCTTACTGAGATCCTCTTCGGTGTTCTGCTCCTCCATATTCTTGAGCCACAGATTGAAGCCGAGACCAGTTCTCATAGCGACCCCCTTCACGAAGGCACGGGTCTGAGCGTTCCACACTCGTTGTTGGCTCATCGAGTTGTCCTTAACAGGGTTGCTTCCGTTCATTAACGGATACTGAGCATCGAACTCCAAATCATCAATGACGATATGGACTCTTACCTCGTAGCAACGATTGGTGTTGCCTTTGGAATCGGTGAATGTCTGATCCGACATAAACAGTGAGGAACCGTTTGCATTTACGCACGGCTCGAAGTACACAACCTCTGCGCCGTTATCGTGCAAAAGCTCCTTGCACTTTGCCCAGTTGAGATAGTCTGCGCCGTCTCTCTGCTCGATGTAGGGCGTGACATCGACTTTACGCATTTCGGAATAAGATTTAATCATTGTTTTCGTCCTCCCCAATATCAACTGTGAACTTGAGTGTTTTTCCTGCATCCGTGCGAACTGTTGCGGTTATGTAGTGGAAGTCATAGAAGTGTGCATCCGTCACCTCTCCGTACTGGGAGACGATGTTGATAAAGTTTCTGAACAAATCACTCATATCTATTCTCCTCTGCGTTGTAGCACAGCATTTTACCGCCTGCCATATTGGTGTAGATTTTCTTGAGAGCATAGGATGCAGCCTGTGCAACACCCAACGCTCCTTGGTGCATCACATGACCGTGATTTCGCTCGATCTCTCTTGTGGTGTCCCCGATAGTCTCATAAAGAACTGCGATGACAGCACCTTCGTGAACCTCAATAGTGAAGTGATATTTGGCTTGCTCATTCGCAGATGAGAGTTCATTCTCTTGGTAAAGAGCGCTTGTCCCTTCGCACTCCACCTCGTAGAAATATTGGCCATATGCCTCGCTGTACATTTTGTCTATGACCTTGCCGGACTTGCCGAGGTGATTGATGTACACATTGTCACCGATGTTAAATGTTTTCATTGTTTTTCCTCCTTTTATATTTTCTTTGCTACGCCGATCCACGCCCCTGCACCCATAAGTGCTAACCCGAACACGCCTCTTGCAAGCATTTCTGCGATACCAATGGTCCCGCAATCGCTTGCACCAACAGCACCAAGAATGATTACAAAACCGACAATAACAAGAACGCCGACCAGTTTTCTGATTATGTTTTCCTTCATTTTTAATCTTCTCCTCGCATTGCTTTTATGAATGGTCTCTTGGGAATCTTTACTCTTGTCCCCATGCGAATGATGGGGAATGGGAAAGGGTTTTTGCCATCTCTTGTTGCTACATTGATTGTGTAGGGACTGCATCCAAGTATTGGGGCGATATCCGCAGGTATGAGCATCTCCTTGTCCATTGCTTCAAGTTGCTCAAGAGTCATCTTCATCACCTCCCGAAAGGCTTTCCAACGCCTCCATCGTGACTCCCTCTGCCTCAAGTTGTTTGCCTTTCTTTTCATACATCCTCAAGGTGTACATATACTGCCGTCTTGCATTGCGGATTCGTTCTTCCTTTCGAGCCAACTTTACATAGGGCGAACTCTGCAAACGGCTGATTTCTTCTTCTACCATTTCATCTGTCAAAAACTCTTTCATGCAATCACCTCCATCGAGTGTCTTTTAGGACACTTATTCCTCAAAAAAAATAGACCTTGCCGCTTCCCAACCGACCAAGTCCGCAACCCTGCCGATTAGGTCCTTGGTGCATTCGCACTCGCCGTTGATTCGTCTGTAATAAGCCGAAAGAGAAAGACCAACAGCATCCGCTCTCTGTTCGGGAGTTCGGAAACCTGCTTTTTTCATTTCGTACTCAAACAAATCCTTATTCATACCGCTAAACCTCCTCTCGTTGCCAAAAGTGTCGTAAAGGACACTTTAATAATAGCACCTGCTTTTCCATATGTCAATAGGAAATTTGTCTTTCGGGACACTTTTTTAACATCTTGCGAAAAAAATGTTGCACGAAGGACACTTGTGTGCTACAATCATTTCTAAAGAATGGAGGTGTTAAGATATGGTAAAAGGAATGGCTGAAAAAATAAGAGAACTCCGCAAGGAAAAAGGACTCACTTTGGAACAAGTTGCAGACATCGTTGGCGTGGGAAAAAGCACAGTTCGCAAGTGGGAAACTGGAATGATAGCAAATATGAAACGAGACAAAATAGCATCACTTGCAAAAGCTCTTGGCACAACCCCAGCATACCTTATGGGGTGGACAGAAGACCCTAAAAAAGAAAACTCCCCCAGTGAGCTGCAACTCACCGAGGGAGAAAAGATACTATTGGATTTGTTTAACAAAGTTCCCGAAGACCAACAGTATCTTGTTCTACAGATGATTCGTGCTGCTTTAGAAAGCCAAGAATAATAAGAGTAGCCGTCATCAAGGCTCGTTCCGGGTTATCGTTTTCACGAATCATTTTAATTAGTTCTATTTTATTGCTTTCCATCACATTTCCCCCTCACCAACGATATCCCGAACAATTGTTCTTTTTATTATTTTAGAATATTTTTTAAGAGTTGTCAATATATTTCGACACATTTCGCAAAAACTCCCCTCAGTAAATAGTGGTCTCATTGTAAGTTCTTGACAACTAAAAAGCAATGCCCAAACTTGAGTTTTGGATTCACAAATTTTATAGTAAGAATATTAAATTTAATAAGGTTGTGCAAAATATGGAAATTATACTGGACAAAGCAAAAGATTATATATTGGCTCTTAAGGAAGCTGGTAATTTCACCTCTGAGGATATGGCGAATATCAGCGGTATTCCTATACAGACCATTCGCAACATCTGTTCTGGAAAGCACGAGGCTAAATTCGCTACAGTAGCAAAACTGGTTATATCTTTGGGTGGTGATCTCAACGAGCTTATCGGTTACGATAAGAAAAAAGAAATCGAGGTTAACAGCACCGTATCTCTAAAGGAAACATATGAGATGAGAATTGCTGATATAATCAAGTCCTACGAGTTGAGGATTGAAGACATGAAGACCTTTTGCGAAATGAGAGTGGCTGACACACAAAAATACTGCGAGGCGAGAATAGCCGATGCGAAACGCAGCTTTGAGGAAAGACTTGCAGATCAAAAAGAAATGCTCTTGAGTTCAAATTTACAGTCGAAGTATTGACAGGAGGAACAACAATGAGTGATAAGGGTGCTTGCACTAATTGTGGGAAGAAAAACTGCAAACTTACAGCCGTTGACGAGGAAACCTTCGTCTGCAATGATTGCTTGGAGGAGGAATACTTCCAGTGCGATGAATGCAAGGAATACTGGTCATATGACTATATGGGGTTCTTCCACCTCAAAGATGGAAGAACGATATGTGAGAATTGCAGAGAAGGCCATAGTGATGACGAAATAATGGATGACTAACTGATAAATGGAGTGACTGATTGTGAATACGCTTAAAGAAAAACTTTCGGACATGTTAGGCACTTTTGGTATAATCTTGTATTTTATGTCAAGGTTAATGATAGCTGTTTTGCCTTTCGTAATGATTGGAGGAAATTTCTTTGTGACGCTCCTCCTAATTGCTATAAACACCTTTGTGCCGTTTGCTTCAGCCATATTTTGGATTTGGGGACTGGTTTGTGCTGTGCAAGGAGTACAAGATATATGGTCGATTTTGTATTACATCGTCTTTGTTGTTGCGTGGGTTCCGTTCTACATATCAACAATAGTACCGGTGTTTTCGAAAAAGTAAGGAGATTTTTATGAGCAGACGAAATCCAAGCGAAAGTGCCACAGCACTACTTGAAAGAGCGTTATCTAATTCGGAATATACACCGTTAGAAAAAGGTTTGATTGGCGTAATAAAATCAATTTGGTTAGATATTCCGCACGAGAAATGGCTTGAAATAATAAAAACAGAGCCAGTTAAATCTATATTGGACAAAGAACTGGAGGCTAAAAGAGCAGAAGACAGACAACAAGGTTTATCCACATATAGAGACCGAGAGCGGTCGAAGTTAGAAGAACTCTTAAAAGGGATATTTAGCAATAACAAATAATCAGAGCAGGGAGGTCAAGATGTATTGTAGAAAATGTAAAAAAGAGATTTTAGAAAATTCAAAGTTCTGCAACTACTGTGGTACTAAGCAAGAATATGAGCGTTCTGCAAAAAAGAGAGGCAACGGTCAAGGCACCGTCTACAAGGATAAGAACGGCAAGTGGATTGCAGAGTATACCATCGGTTGGGACGAAGCAAACGGAACGTTACTCAGAAAAAAGCGAAAAAAAAGAGGCTTCGCCACGAAGGGCGAAGCCATAGCATACATTCCTAATCTAAAGCAGGAAGTATCCCAACAGGATATGAATGTCAAATTCAAAGACCTATATAAAAAGTGGATGGACAGACACGCAGAAAAGGTCACCACCTCCACTATCAACTGCTACAAGTCGGCGTATAAGTATTTCAAAACCTTATACTATGTTGAGGTAGCCAAGATCCGCACAGAGCATATGCAGAAGTGCATCGATGAATGCCCTCACGGGAAGAGAACCAAGGAGAATATGAAGGCACTTGGAACATCTCTCTGTCGATATGCCATGGAACTCGACATCGTTGACCGAAACTATGCAGAGTATATCTATATTGCCAAAGGTGAAAAAACAGAAAAGACCGCATTCTCAAATGAGCAGATTCAAATGATGTGGGACAATGTGACGAATATTCCGGGATTAAAGTATGTACTCGTCCTCTGCTATACTGGTATGAGATTGGGCGAGATGCTGTGTGCTAAGACGGAGAACTATAATAAAGAAGAACGGTATTTTATCACAGGCTTGAAGACGGACGCAGGCAAAGACCGCATCATCACCATTTCTCCACGAATTTTGCCCTTTTTTGAAGACTTTGGCAAGGGAGAGTATCTTTTCTTTGATGATGGGGAAAAGCCTTCAGAAAAGAAATTTAGGAAAGATACATTCTACCCAGCTCTTCAGCAATTGGGCATTGACATTTTAAAAGCGGACGGCTCACACTTATATACTCCACACTGCTGCCGACATTCGTTTGCTACGATGATGAAAAATGTTAATGCTCCTGCTACCGATAAACAAAAACTGATTGGTCACAGTAAGTTTGAAATGACAGCATACTACACCCATACAGACATCGAATCTTTGAAGGCAATAACCGATAACATTTAATGGCAGAAATCCCAACCTCTTGAATAAATCATCAATAGGAAGGGATAAATTTAAAGCGTTTTTGTGACCACCAAATGACCACCATACAGCCGAAAAACCCAATGAAATCAAGGGTTGGACAATGTATGGCATTCAAGAGGTCAGCGGTTCGATCCCGCTTATCTCCACCAAAACAAAACACCGCATCTTCGGATGCGGTGTTTTTGCGTTTTTTATACTTATTTTAGCATACGATTGATGATGCCCAAAAGAATCAACAAATCGCTTTCATCTAATTTCTTCATTCCTTCTAATGCTTTTTGTATGAGTTCGGGATTTTGTGTTGAATTATCAAAGAATTGTTGCGGTGTAATTTCGAAGTAATCGCATATAGCAAAAAATTCTTTTAGCGGTGGGAGTGCTTTGCCTGACGAAATGTTATAGACATAGCCTCTGCTGTGCCCCAAATCATAGCTCATTTGGTATTCCGAAACACCTTTTTTTAGTCGCAACTGCGTAATACGCTCTTTTACAAAGTTCTCGCACATTGTTATCACCTCATATATATATGATAACCTTCTCTACTGCGGAAATAGTCGCAAAATATTTGTTTAACATCTTGAAAAGTCAATAAATATATGTTATTATGTTTGTAATAATCAATATCTTTCGATGTGAAATGCAAAACAACAAATCATGGGAAGAAAGGAGAACAATTTTGAGGGATATTGGTGATAACAAGGCTTGCAGTTGTCAAGTGGATGAAGAGGCAAATATGTCTGCTGTTTTGTTACATACCTTCAAAGAAGTGTATCGCAAACAAGAAAGGGGAAATTTATGTTTTGTTCAAAATGCGGCAAAGAGATAATGGATGAGGCTGTAATATGTCCTGGTTGCGGATGCCCGACTAACAATTATACTTCACAGTTAAATGCAGCAAAAACTATTCACTCAAATGACTATCCTGCTATTCAGCGATTTGCAGAACAAGCAAAACCAATAAAAGTTTTGGGGATTTTTGCAGCTGTCTTAATGTTTGGCATCGGATTTATTTTCTCAATTATTATTTGGATTAAATCAAGCGGCATTATTGCACCTGAGGTTACCACAACAAATCCAGATGAAATTGCAGAATTAGAAGAAGCGAAAAGAAATTTGAATTTAGGTCGTCGCTTAGCAGGTTTTCCTATTGCAGCTATTGGCATTTCAATTTTCTTAGGTATATTGTTGGTGCCAATTTTTTCGCTATAATGAGGTGTCTTGAAAAGCGGGATTTACGCTTTCCTTCTTACTTTTGCAAAAACACCGCATCTTCGGATGCGGTGTTTTCTTTTCCCGCCACGTCTCACACCCTTGCCGTCCTTTTTCATATACTGATAAAGATGGGGAGGGGATGGGTATGGACAATGACGGGGCGTTTTTCTGGGGCGGTTATCGGCAAGGGCGTTTTTGGGGCTTTGCACAGGATTGGTACACGGTGGAAAGCCGCGTGATATTGCTCAAAGGCGGCGCGGGAACGGGAAAATCTACCCTGATGCGCCGCGTGCGTGAGCGGTGGGAAAGCCAAGGGCAAAAAACCTTTTCCTTTCGCTGTGCATCCGACCCCGACTCGCTTGACGCGGTGTGTACCGCCGACCGCCGCCTGTGTATTATGGATGCGACAGCGCCGCACGCGGTGGAGGCGCGGTTTCCGTCGGCGGTGGAACGGCTGCTGGATCTGGGCGCGGCACTGGACGGTGACCGCTTGCGCGCGCAGTTGCCGCAGCTTGCACAATATCGCTCGGAGCAGCAGGCGTTTCGTCTGCGTGCAGGACAATATCTGCGTGCGGCGGCTGTGCTGGCAGAGCGGGAGGCAGACCGCGAGGATGAACTGCCGTCCGAGCGCGCGCTTTTGCGTTGTGCAGACCGCTTGTCGCGCCATCTTTTTGACGGTGAGCAAGGCGATGGCACCGACGTGCGCGCCTATCTGACGGGGATAACACCCGATGGCGAGATAGCGCTATACGATACAATGACCGCGCTTTGCCCGCGCATATTCGTGTTGGAGGGGGATGCCCCCGTGGCGGCACGGCTGATGGCGCTGTTGCGCCACCGCGCGGCGATGGCGGGGGTTTCCACCATATCCTGTCCGTGTGCGTTGCGCCCCAACTGCATTGAGCATCTGCTGATCCCCGATGCAGACACGGCGTTCACCGTGTCCAATCCCCACCACGCGGTGGATTTTCCCGTATATCGACGGCTGTCGATGGAGCGGTACCGCGAAAAGCCGCTGACCGCCACCGCGCGCCGTCGCCGTCGGCTGTTTGAACAGACACAAGGAGAGCTGCTGGCGGAGGGGATGCGCTTGCTTGCTGCCGCGCGGGAGTGTCACCGCCGCGAGGAAGAGATCTACGGCGCGGCAATGTGTTGGGAAAAAGCCGACGAGATGCTGGAAACGGCGTGGGAGTGGCTGCAATAAAAAAGGCCGCTGTGCGTGAAGCACAGCGGCCTTTTTGTTTATTTCGTGAGCAGGAAGCCCATACGCTTTTTGGCTTTTTCGACGGTGCGGCGCGACACCAAATAGGCACGCTCTGCCCCCACCTTCATCAGCGCGTCGAGCTGTGCTTTATCCTTCATCAGGGTGGCAAAACGCTCCTGAATGGGAGCCAGTTCAGCCGCCACCGCTTCGCCGACGGCGAGCTTGAAGTCGCCGTAGCCGCGACCCGCAAACTCCGCTTCGATAGCTTCGAGCGACTTGTCCGTGACGGCGGCGTAGATCTCCATCAGGTTGTTGATACCGTCTTTGCCCTCGGCATAGCGCACGCAGGCTTCACTATCGGTGACGGCACGCTTAAACTTGCGGATGATGGTATCCTTGTCATCCTGCAAGGAGATAAACGAGTTCTGGTTTTCGTCCGATTTGGACATTTTCTTGGTCGGCTCTTGCAAAGAGCGCACGCGCGCACCCGTTTTCATAATATACGGCTCGGGGACGGTGAAGGTCTGCCCGTACTGTCCGTTAAAGCGCGTCGCGATATCGCGGGTGAGCTCACAATGTTGCTTTTGGTCAGCACCAACAGGCACAAATTCGGGCTGATAAAGCAGAATATCCGCCGCCATCAGGGTGGGGTAGGCAAACAGACCGAGATTGATGTTGTCGGCGTGCTTTTGGGACTTATCCTTGAACTGCGTCATACGGGACAGCTCGCCAAACTGCGTGTTGCAGGAGAGCAACCAGCTCAGCTCCGTATGGGTGGGAACTTGGGATTGCACGAACAGCAAAGATTTTTCAGGGTCCAGACCGATTGCCATCAGCAGGGCGAACATCTCGTAGGTGTGCTGGCGCAGCTTGGCAGGCTCTTGGCGCACGGTGATGGCGTGCAGGTCGGCGACGGCAAAGAAGCATTCCAACTCATCTTGCAGGTCGACCCAGTTGCGCAGAGCACCCAAATAGTTGCCCAAAGTGGGGATACCGGTGGGTTGTATACAGCTGAGAGCGCGCTTCTTGCGCACGATCTCTTGGGTATTTTCCATACGATTTCATCCTTTCTCGGACTGTCAAAAAGGTTTTTTGACAGAATACCCCTGTATTTTAACACATATAATTGACATTTTCAAGAAAAATGAGTAAAATATATCTATCTATTGCCCGAGGAGGACGACTCTATGACTCAACTGGAACAATTTGCTGAGCTTTTGTTCCCCCATATCACCAAAACACCTGCGGATTACGAGGCGCAATTCCCCGCCCGTGACCTGCCCGAAGGGGCACGCGTGACCCGTTTTGCCCCCAGCCCCACGGGTTTTTTGCACTTGGGTGGCTTGTTTGGTGCGACGGTGGACAGCCTTACCGCCAAAGCGACCGGCGGCGTGTTTATGCTCCGCATTGAAGATACTGATAAAAAGCGCGAGGTAGAGGATGGCGTGACTGCTATTATCCAAGGCCTTGCCGCGTTTGACGTGATGCCCGATGAGGGCGTGATGGGCGCCGATTGCGAAAAAGGCGCCTACGGTCCCTATACGCAGAGTAAGCGCGCCGAGATCTACCAATGTTTTGCCAAGAGTTGGTGCGGCAGGGGATGGCATATCCGTGCTTTTGCACCGCCGAGGAACTGGATGCCCTGCGCGAACGTCAAGAGGCGGCGGGTGTCAACAAGGGCTATTATCACGATTGGGCAAGCTGCCGCAAGCTGTCGATTGAGGAAGCATCCGAAAAGGTGAAGGCAGGTATGCCTTACGTCCTGCGTTTTCGTTCGGAGGGTCAAGAGGACCGCAAGTGTAGCTTTGACGATATGATCCGCGGCAAGATCGAGATGCAAGAGAATATGCAGGACGTCGTGCTACTCAAAACCGACGGTATCCCGACCTATCACTTCGCGCACGTGGTGGACGACCATTTGATGCGTGTGACCCACGTTATCCGCGGTGACGAGTGGATCGCCAGCGCGCCCATTCACCTGCAACTGTTTCGCGCCTGCGGCTTTAAGCCGCCCAAATACGCCCACACGGCGGCGGTGATGAAGGAAGATAACGGCGGCAAACGCAAGCTTTCCAAGCGCAAAGACCCCGAAGCGGCGGTCACTTACTTCTCCGACGAGGGGTATCCCGCGGCGGCGGTGCAGGAATATCTGCTGACCCTTATCAACTCCAACTTCGAGGATTGGCGTCGCGCCAACCCCAAGGCGCCGCTGGCTCAGTTCCCCTTCAATCTCAAAAAGATGTCCCCCTCGGGTGCGCTTTTTGATATGAACAAGTTGAACGACGTGAGCAAAAACGTCATCTCCACGATGACCGCAAGCGAAGTCGCTACCGCGGTGACCGCGTGGGCAAAAGCGCACGACGAGGCGTTTTATGCGTTGCTTGCGCGCGATGCCGCCTACACCGAAGGCATTTTCGCTATCGACCGCGACAATCCCAAGCCCCGCAAGGATATTGCCAAATGGAGCGATGCGCCCGCCTTTGCCGCCTACTTCTTTGATGAGTGCTTTGACGGCAACTGGGAACTGCCCGAAAATATCGCGGCGGCGGATGCGGCGGCGGTGCTGGAAGCCTACAAAACGGTATACGATCCCGCGCAGGACAAGCAGGCGTGGTTTGACGCTATCAAGGCGATGAGTCCTGCTTTGGGCTTCTGCGCCGAGACGAAAGAATATAAAAAAGACCCCACCGGCTGGAAAGGTCACGCCGGTGACGTCAGCACCGTTATTCGCTTGGCGGTGACCGGTCGCCGCAATACCCCCGACCTGTGCAGTATTCTCAAACTGCTGGGCAAGGAGCGCGTGATCGCGCGGCTGGATGCCGCATTGGCGAAACTGAAATAAGAGAGGGAATCACAATGGCAGAAGAGATCAAAGCCGCCGAGGCGGCAGGCAATTTTATTCACGAGATCATCGACGAAGAACTGGCAGAGGGCGGTCGTTGCTATGGACAGACCGTGCACACCCGTTTCCCTCCCGAGCCTAACGGCTATCTGCATATCGGTCATGTAAAAGCTATGTGCATCGACTTTGGCACTGCGGAAAAATATAACGGCATGTGCAATCTGCGTATGGACGATACCAACCCCGCCAAAGAGGATGACGAATATGTCCGCGCCATCAAAGAAGATATCCACTGGCTGGGCTTTGACTGGGGCGATCGGTTCTTTTACGCGTCCGATTATTTTGAGAAAATGTACGAGCTGGCGGTCGGTCTGATCAAAAAAGGTCTGGCTTACGTCTGCGAGCTGACGCCCGAAGAGGTGCAGGCAAACCGTGGCGACCTGACCCACCCCGCCGTCAGTCCCTATCGCGACCGTCCCGTCGAGGAGAGCCTCGACCTGTTTGCCCGTATGCGTGCAGGCGAGTTCGAAGACGGTGCGATGACCTTGCGTGCGAAGATCGACCTTGAAAGCGGCAACTTCAATATGCGCGACCCCGTTATCTATCGCATCAACCACAAGCCGCACCATCGCCAAGGGGACAAGTGGTGTATCTATCCGATGTATGACTATGCCCACCCCATTGAGGATATGCTGGAGAATATCACCCATTCGCTCTGCTCGCTGGAATTTGAAAACCACCGCCCGCTGTATAACTGGGTGCGTGACAACGTGGATCTGGACGCCAATCCGCGCCAGATCGAGTTTGCTCGTTTGGGTATCAACTACACCGTGCTGTCCAAGCGCAAGCTGCGCAAGCTGGTGGAGGACGGCTACGTGAGCGGCTGGGACGATCCCCGTATGCCCACGCTGTCGGGCTTGCGCCGCCGTGGCTATACCCCCGCGTCCGTGCGCAACTTTATCGACCGTATCGGTGTGGCGAAGGTGCCCAACACGGTGGAAGTGGCGCTTTTGGAGTATTGTCTGCGTGAGGATCTCAACCTCAACGCCCGCCGCGCTCTGGCGGTGTTGCATCCCGTGAAGCTCACCATCACCAACTATGACGAGGGCAAGAGCGAGATCTTTGAAACCGAAAACAACCCCGCACAGGAAAACAGCGGCACCCACCCCGTGCCGTTCTCGCGCAACCTGTATGTGGAAGCGGACGATTTTATGGAAGAACCTGTCAAGGGCTATTTCCGTCTGTTCCCCGGCAACGAGGTGCGCCTCAAATCCGCCTACGTGGTGCGTTGCACCGGTTGCGTCAAGGATGAAAACGGCAACGTGACCGAGATCCTCGCGACCTATGATCCCGAGACCCGCGGCGGCAATACCCCTGACGGGCGCAAGGTCAAGGGTACGATCCATTGGGTGGACGCCAACACGGCGGTGGACGCTACTGTGCGCTTGTACAGCAACCTGTTCACCGACCCCGATCCCGACGCGGCGGATAAGGATTTCCTGTCCTGCCTCAATCCCGATTCTCTGGAAGAACTCACCGGCTGTAAGGTCGAAGCCGCGCTGGCGGACGCGACCGCACCGATGTCCTATCAGTTTATGCGTTTGGGCTATTTCTGTGTGGACAGCCGCGACAGCCGTCCCGACCACCTGGTCTTTAACCGCTCCGTCTCGCTTAAAGACGGCTTCAAGCCCGGCAAATAATCGCCGCTTTTGATTCAGAACCCCTAAGGAGGTGCGCTTTATGCGTATCGTTGTGAAAGTGGGTACATCGACCCTGGCACACCCCACCGGTCTGTTGCATATCCGACGGGTGGAACAGCTGTGCAAGGTGCTCAGCGACCTCAAAAATGCAGGACACGAGCTGGCACTGGTGTCCTCCGGCGCTATCGGTATGGGTGTCGGCAAGCTCTCGCTCAAAGAGCGTCCGCAGGATATGGCTACCAAACAGGCGGCCGCCGCCGTGGGACAGTGCGAGCTGATGTATACCTATGACAAGCTCTTTTCCGACTATCGCCACACCGTCGCTCAGGTGCTGATGACGCGTAGCGATATCGCCGACGAAGAGCGCCGTCAAAATATCCGCAACACCCTGTTCCGCTTGCTGGAGCTGGGTGTGTTGCCGATCATCAATGAAAACGACACCGTTGCCACCGAGGAGATCACCATCGGCGACAACGATACGCTCGCGGCGACGGTGGCAATCGAGATGCACGCTGATCTGCTGGTGTTGCTTTCGGATATCGACGGGCTTTACACCGCCGATCCGCACAAAGATCCCACCGCGCGCCGTATTGAAACGGTGCCTACCATTACCGAAGACGTGTTGAAGCTCGGCGGCGGCAAAGGCTCGTCGCTCGGCACGGGCGGTATGCACACCAAACTGCACGCGGCTGAGCGCGTGACGGCGGCGGGCATCGATATGGTCATCGCCAACGGTGAGGACCCCGATGTGCTGTATGATATCGTGCAGGGTGCGCCCGTCGGCACACGCTTTTTGCGGCAGGAGGGCTGAATATGACGACTTTGGATATTGTCAAAGCCGCCAAAGCGGCAGCCCCCGTGCTGATGCTCGCGGACACCGACGTTAAAAACGCCGCGCTGCTCAAAATGGCGGATGCTTTGGTCGCCGCTACCGACGATATTTTGGCGGCAAATGCCAAAGACGTGGAAGCGGCACGCACGCATATCAGCGAAGTGATGATCGACCGCCTGACCCTCACCGCGGCGCGTATTGACGCGATGGCGGAAGGCATCCGTCAGGTGGCGGCGCTTCCCGATCCTGTGGGACGCATTATCGAGCGCCACGTGCGTGAGGACGGGCTTTGTATTGAGAAAACAGGCGTGCCGCTGGGGTTGGTGGCGATTATTTATGAGAGCCGTCCCAACGTCACTTCCGATGCCGCCGCTTTGGCGGTCAAATCGGGCAACGCTTGCGTTTTGCGCGGCGGTAAAGAGGCGTTTGCCTCTGCCAACGCTATCGTAAAAGCGTTGCAAGCGGGTCTTGCGGCTGTTGGTTTGCCTACGGAGCTGGTGCAGTTGGTGCAGGATCCCTCGCGCGACAGCGCACGGGTACTGATGACCGCACAGGGCTACGTTGATCTGCTGATTCCCCGCGGCGGCGCGGGACTGATCCGCGCTTGTCTCGAAAATGCCACCGTGCCGTGTATCCAGACGGGAACGGGTATTTGCCACCTGTATGTGGATGCCGCGGCGGATGTGGATATGGCGCTGAATATTGCAGAAAACGCCAAGACCAGCCGCCCGTCGGTTTGCAATGCGGCGGAAGTTTGCTTGGTGCACGAAAATATCGCGGCGGCGTTTTTGCCGCGCTTGCAAAAGCGGCTGGTCGATGACCGCCGCGCGGCAGGAAAACCGCCCGTGGAGTTGCGCTTGGACGAAAAAGCCGCGGCGATCATTGACGGTACGCCTGCGGGCGACACCGATTTTGATACAGAATTTTTGGATTATATTCTTGCCGTCAAGGTGGTGGCAAACGTGCAGGAAGCGGTGGCACATATTGCAGCCCACTCCACAGGGCACAGCGAAGCGATCATCACCGCCGATGACAAGGCGGCGGCGGTATTTACCCGCGGCGTGGACAGCGCGGCGGTGTACGTCAACGCCTCTACCCGTTTCACCGACGGCGGCGAATTTGGCTTAGGATGCGAAATGGGTATCTCCACCCAAAAGCTGCACGCACGCGGCCCGATGGGTCTGTGCGAGTT
>SVOU01000031.1 GCA_015066215.1 Oscillospiraceae bacterium
GCTCAAGAGGTGTCCGAACTGCTGAATATCGATCGCGAAAAGCTGTATAAGCAGACGCAACGCACCCAGTCGCAATATGAAGTGGTCAAGGGCAAAATGGAACGCGAAGAGGTCGAGCGTTTCTCCAATTGGGCGAAAGAGCGCGAATTGACGCATATTTTCCGCGTGATCAACGACTATAAGCGTGTCTATCCATACGGCAGCCTGCTGTCCAACACGCTGGGCTTTGTCGGTACCGACGGCTACGGCCTTTACGGCTTGGAAGCGGAATATAACCAGACGCTCAGCGGCACCCCCGGTCGCATCGTCACCGCGCAAAACGGTTGGGGTGACGAACTGACCACCTCGCTCAAATATGAAAAAACGGTGGATGCCACCGACGGTTATAGCTTGGTGTTGACCATCAATCAGACGGTACAGCAATACGTCGAGAAATATCTCGACGATGCGGTCAAGACCAACGTGTGTGGCAATCGCGGCTGTGCTATCGTGATGAACGTGAAAACGGGTGCGATCATCGCACAGGCGACCAAAGGCGACTTTGATCTCAACGATCCGTTTGCTATCACCGATCCCGATACCAAAGCGCAGTTGGCATTGCTCGCGGGGGACGAAAAATCTGCGGCTATCAAAGCGGCGCAAGAAAAGCAGTGGTCCAACAAAGCCATTTCGGAATATTATGAACCCGGCTCGGTGTTCAAGATGTTCACTTTGTCGATGGGCTTGGAGGAGGGCGTGCTTGCGGACGGTGACCACTATTCCTGCAGCGGTTCCTACGTCGTACAAGGGCAGCGGATGCGCTGTTGGGCGCACGGTCACGGCGGACAGACGCTGATGCAGGCGTTGTCCAACTCCTGCAACCCCGCCTTTTTCCAGATGGGCGAAAAGATTGGCTCGTCTATGTTCTACAAATATTTCGTCGGCTTCGGCTTTACCGAGCAGACGGGAGTGGATATGCTGGGCGAGGCGGTGTCCAGCCCGAGTATGTATCACGGTCCCGATCAGACGATTCTGAATACCGCCACCTCGGCGATCGGTCAGACCTTTGCTATCACGCCGATCCAGATGATCACCGCCATTTCGGCGGTCGCCAACGGCGGCTATCTGATGCAGCCGTACGTGGTGGCGCAGGTGAAGGATATTGACGGCAACATCGTGTCCAACACCGTGCCGACCGTGAAACGTCAGGTGATCTCGCAAAGCGTGTCGCAACACGTGCGCGAGATGCTTGAGAAGGTGGTCGACGGTGGTGGCGGTAAAAACGCCTACGTCGCAGGTTATCGCGTGGCGGGCAAGACGGGTACGGGCGAACAAACCACCCGCGGCAACAAGGAGAACGGATTAAGCTACGTTGTCGGCTCGTTTGGTGGCTTTGCTCCTGCCAACGATCCCGAATACGCCGTACTGGTGATGCTGGATGACCCCAACGGTAGCTATCGCTACGGCGGCACCATCGCTGCACCCGTGGCGGGGGATATTATGGAAGCGATCTTGCCCTATCTGGGTGTCGAGCCGCAATATACCGAGGAAGAATTGGCGGCGATGAACCGCTCGACGCCCGACGTGAGCGGCAAAGAAGTGGCAACCGCCAAGCTGCGCTTGGAAAGCGCGGGTCTTACCGTGCAGGTGCGCGGCGACGGTCACACGGTGCTCAAACAAGTGCCTTCCGCCGGCACAACCATTCCCGCAGGCGGCACCGTGGTCCTGTATACCGATGACGAGAGTCAGGAACGCACCGTGAAGGTCCCCGATTTTTCGGGCTTGAGTGTTACAAAGGTGAATAGTTTGGCAACAAACAACGGATTGAACGTACAAATGACGGGTCTCAACTCCGGCAGCAGTGAGGCGTTCGTGGTGTCGCAGAGTATAGCGGCAGGCACGGAAGTGCTGCGCGGAACGGTGATCAAGGTCAGTTTCATTTATAATTCGCGTGACGATATGTAAGCGACGGATGGCAAAGCAAGGAGTGATGGTATGCGTCTTTCACAATTGATGACGGGTATCGACGGCAATTGGTCGGATATCGAAATCAAGGGTATCACCTGTGATTCCCGCCGCGTGGAGGAGGGCTGGCTGTTTGTGTGTATCGCGGGCAACGCCCGTGACGGACACGACTATGCCCCTGCCGCTGCCGAAAAAGGCGCGGCGGTTATTTTGACCCAGCGCGACACGGGCGTTGCGGGACAGTATATTCTGCCCGATACACGTGCCGTTTGGCCTGTTATTTGCGCCAACTGGTTCGATCATCCTGCCAAAAAGATCAAGCTGATCGGTTTTACCGGTACCAACGGCAAGACGACGTCCACCTTCTTGATGAAGCATCTGTTGGAACAGATCGGCAAAAAGGTGGGGCTTATCGGCACCATCTGCAATATGATCGGCGACGAGGAGCTTCCGTCGGGACATACAACGCCCGATGCCTATGAGTTGCAAGAGCTGTTGGCAAAAATGGTGGCGGCTTCCTGTGAATATGCGGTGATGGAGCTGTCGTCCCACGCGCTGGATCAAGGGCGCGCGGCGGGCTTGCATTTTGAGGCGGGTGTGTTCACCAACCTCACGCAGGACCATCTGGACTATCATTTGACGATGGAAAAGTATATGGCGGCGAAAAAACGCCTGTTCAGGCAATGCCGTCTGGGTGTTTTCAATGCGGATGACCCGTGGACGCCGCAAATGATGGATGGGCTGACCATTCCTACCGTCACCTACTCTTTGGGAAATGACGCCGCCACCTATACGGCGCGCAACGTGCGTTGCCGTGCTGACGGCGTGGATTTTGAGCTGCTGACGCTCGGAACGATCGGTCGCGTGCGATTGGGAATTCCCGGTGCGTTTTCGGTGTATAACGCGATGGGCGTTGCCGCGTGTGCGTTGGCGCTAGGCATACCGTTTGATGCGGTGGTGTCGGCATTGTCGAAAGCAAAAGGTGTAAAAGGTCGCGTGGAAATTGTTCCCACCGACCGCCCGTATACGATCGTTATCGACTATGCCCACACGCCCGACGGCTTGGAAAACGTGTGTAAGACCTTGAAAGAGGGTTGCAAAGGGCGGCTTATCGTGCTGTTTGGTTGCGGCGGCGACCGCGACCGTGGCAAACGCCCGCAGATGGGGGCTATCGCCGCAGCTTACGGCGACGTCACGGTAGTGACCTCGGATAATCCCCGCTCGGAAGAGCCGACGGCGATCATTCAAGATATCGTGGCGGGTATTCCCGCAGGCACACGGTATCATACGGAGCCTGACCGCGCGGCGGCGATTGCGTGGGCGCTGAAAAACGCCCAACCTGATGATACGGTGCTGCTGGCGGGCAAGGGGCATGAAACCTATCAGGTACTTAAAGATGAAACCATCCACATGGATGAACGGGAAATCATTGCCGCTGTGCTGGCACAGGGGTAAAAACAGGAGAGTATAAAAATGACGACAGAAATGATTGCGCTGTTAGGGTTGGGCGCGGTGACCTCTTTCGTGTTGACCGCTGTTTTGGGAAAATGGCTCATTCCGGTGTTGCATCGGCTGAAATTTGGGCAGACTATCCGTGAGATAGGTCCCGCGTGGCACAAAAACAAGCAGGGAACGCCCACAATGGGCGGCATCCTGTTTATTTTCGGTACGCTGGCGGCGGTGCTGGCGGGCTTGGTGATCGGCGAATACGCTCTCGGTGTGCCGATATTCTCCGCGACCTCGCTGACGCTGACCCGTCTGTTCGCGGGCTTAATTCTGGCTCTTTGTTGCGGCTTTATTGGTTTTATCGACGACTATATCAAGGTCGTCAAAAAACGCAACTTGGGACTGACCAGCCTACAAAAGCTGTTGGCACAACTGCTCACCTCTTTGGGCTATGCGCTGTCGCTCTATCTCGCGGGTGGCACCTCGATGTGTATCCCGTTTCTCGGCGAGGTCGACCTCGGCTTGTGGTTTATCCCGCTGTGTATGTTCTTAGTGGTTGGCTTCACCAATGCCACCAACCTGACCGACGGCATTGACGGACTTTGCTCGTCGGTGACCACCGTAGTGTCGCTGGCGTTCCTGGCGGTGGCGAGCATCTTTGGATATAACGGTCAAAGCCTGTGGGCGGCGGTACTTTGCGGCGGTCTTTTGGGCTTCCTGCTTTGGAATAAGCACCCCGCAAAGGTGTTTATGGGCGACACCGGCTCGCTGTTTTTGGGTGGCGCTTTGTGTGCGTTGGCGTTTGGTATCGGGCAGCCGTGGCTGCTTTTGCCCTTTGGTCTCGTCTACGTTTTGGAAACGGCGTCGGTGATGCTGCAGGTGGCATATTTCAAGCTGACCCACGGCAAACGTCTTTTCAAAATGAGCCCCATTCACCACCATTTTGAGATGTGCGGTTGGAGTGAAAACAAAATTTGCACCGTATTTTGTGTGGTGACGGTGATCGTATCTGCCCTGACGATTTGGTGGGGTGTTTCGGCAAACTGGTGGCAGGTTATTTGAGTTTATAGTAAAGGTTTTGGGAAGGAGTGAGCGATATGGCGGCAGAAATGGCGGCAACACCGTTGACAAAGGCGAAAAGAAAGTGGCAACTCTTTTATACGGAACACAGCTTTGATATGCCCTTTTTCGTGCTTTTGATCGCCCTGCTGATCGTGGGACTGATTTGTCTGTTCTCCGCAAGCTACGTCTACGCTTACTACTGGTATGACAACAGTTATTACTTCATCGGACGACAAGCGGTGTTCGCTCTTATCGGCTTGGTCGGTATGCTGGTAATGTCCTTTGTGGACTATCATTTTTGGCACAGATTGGCCATCCCCGTGATGATCATCGCCTGGATATTGCTGTTGGTTGCCTATTTTTCACCCAGCTCCACGGGTGTTCACCGCTGGATCGATCTGCCGATCATCGGACAGTTTCAACCGTCCGAAGTGGCAAAATTTGGGTTGGTGGTGCTGTTCGCTCACTTGATATCCCTCAATTATCGCAATATGAAGCGGTTCGGCAAGGGCTTTTTGCCGCTGATGGCGATACTGGGCGTCACCTGTGGCTTGGTGGTTATTGAGCCGCACCTGTCGGGCACGATCTTGCTCGCGGGTATCGGCTTTGTGATGATGTACGTCGGCGGCACACGCCTGGGATATTTGTTGGGCGTGGCGGCGATTGCAGTGGGTGCCGTCTATTATCTGGTTGTTGAGAAAAACTATGAGATGGACCGCATCGTTGTGTGGCTCGATCCGATGGGCACCTATACCGACCCCGATTTGGTCATCAACGGTCTGTCGGGACGCGATCTGGCTTGGCAGACAGTGCAGTCGCTGTTTGCCGTCGGCTCGGGCGGTCTGATGGGTACGGGCCTTGGAAACTCTCGCCAAAAGCATTTGTTCTTGCCCGAACCGCAAAACGACTTCATTTTTGCGATCGTATGCGAAGAGTTGGGCTTTGTCGGTGCTGTGCTGATTATTTTGCTGTTTGCGCTGTTGGTGTGGCGTGGCTTTGTGATCGGTATGCGCGCCAAAGATAAATTCGGTATGTTGTTGGCTATCGGTATGGCGGCACAGATCGGCATACAGGTGGCACTCAACGTGGCGGTCGTGACCAATCTGATGCCCAACACAGGTATCAGTTTGCCGTTTTTCAGTTTCGGCGGCTCGTCACTGGTTATGCTGCTTGGCCAGATGGGCGTTATGCTGGCGGTGTCAAGACAGTCGCGTATGCAAAAGGATGAGCCCCCCAAAGAAGAGGAGGAATCCGCGTGAGAGTGTTGATGGCGGGTGGCGGCACGGCAGGACATATCAATCCTGCGCTGGCGATTGCCGCCAAGATAAAACGAGAGATCCCCGATGCTGAGATACTGTTTGTGGGTGTCGAAGGGCGTATGGAAACGCGTCTGGTTCCCGCGGCAGGCTATCCTATCAAGACGATGGACGTGCGCGGGTTTTCCCGCAAGCTGACACCGAGCGGTATTTGGTATAACATCGGTGCGGCACGGCGGGCGTTGGCGGCAGGACCTGTCAGCCGCCGTATCCTCAAAGAGTTTAAGCCCGACGTCGCCATCGGTACCGGTGGCTACGTTTGTGGCCCCGTGTTGCGTCAAGCGCAAAAAATGGGCATTCCCGTGATCTTGCACGAGTCCAATGCCCTTCCCGGTGTGACTACCAAAATGCTCGCCAAAAAAGCGGCGGCGGTGCTGATCGCCGATCAAGCGGCGGCAAAGCATCTGCCTGACGGCTGTCACACGATCGTGACGGGCAATCCCTTGCGTGAGGGCTTTTTCACCATGGATAAGGCGACCGCGCGCAAAGAGTTGGGGCTTGACAGCCGTCCGCTGGTACTGTCTTACGGCGGCAGCTTGGGCGCGGCACGCATCAACGAAGCGATGGTGGGCGTGCTGGAACGCAGCGCCGCGGAGGGACATCTGCAACATATTCACGCCACGGGCAGCGGCGGCTGGGAAAGCGTGTCCCGCGCGCTGACTGAAAAAGGCGTGCCGCTTGACAAAGGCGGTATTTCTGTGAGAGAATACATTGATGATATGCCCCGCTGTATGGCGGCGGCAGATCTAGTGATTTGCCGTTGCGGTGCGATGACGATGAGTGAGTTGCCCGCGGCGGGTAAAGCGGCGGTGCTGATCCCCTCGCCGTACGTGGCGGAAAACCATCAGCACTATAACGCGATGGCGCTGGTGGAAAAAGACGCCGCCTTGTGTCTGGAAGAGAAAGATTTGAACGCCGACAGCTTGTGGGAGGCGATCTCGCAGCTGACGGCATCTCCCGAAACGCTCAAAAAAATGGGCGAAAACGCCCGTGCGGCGGCTATTTTTGACGCCGACGAGCGCATCTGGCAGGCGATCCGTTCCGTTATCGGCTAAACGGTAACCCTGACCAAGCCGTTTGGCATACCCTGTCAATGAAACGATTGACAGGGAGGAGATAACGGTGGATGAACTGTATGTGGAGGGCGGACACCGCTTGGTGGGAGAGCTGCCGATCCACGGAGCAAAAAACAGCGTGTTACCGCTGCTGGCGGCAACTGTTTTGGTGCCGCAAGCGGTGACCTTTACCAATTGCCCGTCCCTTTCGGACGTGGACGTGGCGTTGGCGATATTAGGCAATTTAGGCTGTAAAACCAGGCAAAACGGCACGTGTATCACCGTCGACGGTGCGACGCTGTCTGCTGTTGGGATACCCGACGGCTTGATGCGACAGATGCGCTCGTCGATCGTGTTTTTGGGACCTCTTTTGGCGCGCTGTGGCGAGGCTACGGTGTCCTTGCCCGGTGGATGTGAGCTGGGACCGCGCCCGATAGATTGGCACCTGTCCGCGCTAGAAAAATTGGGCGCACAGGTGACGGAAAGCGCAGGACGGCTGTGTGTTTGCGCCCCGAGAGGACTGCGCGGCTGTGAACTGTCGTTGGCGTTTCCAAGCGTTGGCACGACGGAAAACGTGCTGATGGCGGCGTCGTTGGCAAAAGGCGTGACGGTGCTGCACAACGCGGCGCAAGAGCCGGAGGTGGCGGATCTGTGCCGCTTTCTCAACTGCTGCGGCGCGCGTATTACGGGCGTTGGCGGCAGTCGGTTGGTTGTTGAAGGCGTCGCGCGCTTGCACGGCTGTACGTATCGCGTGATGCCCGACCGCATGGAAACGATCACCTACGCGTTGGCGGCGGCGGTGACGGGCGGTGAATTGAGTCTTGTCGGCGTTGACAAAGCCTCGCTTTGCCCAACGCTTTCCGTGCTGGAAGAGATGGGATGCGCCCTGCACTGTGAGAAACGACGGCTGAGCGTCAAGGCACCCACGCGACTTGCGTGTGCGCGCGGCGTGCGTTCAATGCCGTATCCGGGGTTTCCCACCGACGCTATGGCGCCGTTTATGACGGCGGCGTGCGTGGCAAACGGTACGTCCGTTTTTACTGAAACGGTATTCGAAAATCGCTATCGCCACGTCGACGAGCTGCGCCGTATGGGTGCGCGCATACGCGTCAACGGACGCGTGGCCGTGGTCGACGGCGATAGTTTGCACGGCGCAACGGTACAGTGTACCGATCTGCGCGGCGGTGCGGCTTTGTTGCTGGCGGCGTTGGCTGCCGACGGCGAGAGCAGACTCGGCGCGTTGCAGCATTTGGAACGCGGCTATCCCGCTTGGGAGGATAAATTGCGTCGCGTGGGCGCGCAACTTTACAGGATCAAGTAAACAAAAGGACGGAGAACGGTTATGGCACAAAGCACGAGAAAAAAAGCACCGTCAAGGCGGGCGGACGCGATCAAAGTGATCGTGACGCTCTCTTTGATCATTGCTGTACTCGCTGTGGCCAGTATGGTGCTTTGGAGCGTGGCACCAACGGATACTTCCAACGGCGAAACGCCCTTTTTGTCTTTGCAGAAGATCACGGTTGAGGGTGAAACGCGCTATAACCACGAGCATATTGTGGCTGTCAGCGGTATGTACGTTGGACAGAGCGTATTCTCTGTCAACAAGGTGCAGGCGTGCGAAAATATTCTCGATGCTTTTCCGTATATTGAATCTATCAACATAGAAAACCGCTCGGTCAGCGAGGTGTGCATCACCGTGAAAGAAGCAACGGTGATGGGCGCGGTGCATTTTGGCGGCAAGTGGATGCTGGTCAGCACCGAGGGCAAAGGCTTGGAGCTCTTGGATATTGTCGGTACAAGACCGTTTCGCTGTATGTATCTGCGCGGCGTCACGCCCGTGGAAGACGCGGCAGTAGGTGAGCAGGTGCTGGATGAACGCACCTTTGCGGTGCTCAAAACGCTCTGCGGTGCTTTTTCACGCTATGACTGGACGACGGTGTCGGAAATCTCGTTGGGCGATATGACCGACATCCGCTTTAAGCTTGACGGTTGCACCACGGTGAAGCTTGGCTCTGACGGCAATCTGGAACAGGAGATGGAGGTGCTGTCCACCGCCATTCCCAAACTCAAAGCCACCTACGGCGACCGTTTGCACGGCGTTGTGGATGCCAGTTCCTATTCGCGCAAGGATGCAAAACCGCAAGTGATCTACACCCCGCAAGAGGTGTTGGACGAACAAGCGGAAAACACAAAAAAGTAATGCAATAAACGCAAAAAAATAGTGTCTGCTACTTGCAAAAATCTATCTGTTGTGCTACAATAATCAAAAGAAGTATATACCTTGGGGCGAAAGCCCGTTAGACCATAAAAAACGGGAGGAATTTTCATGGGATTCCAGTTTGATACGCACTATGTCGATGGAACGCAGATTGCCGTTGTTGGTATTGGCGGCGCCGGCGGCAACGCCGTCAACCGTATGGTGAGCGCCGGCATTCAGGACGTTGAGTTTGTTGCGATGAATACCGACCAACAGGCACTGACCAGTTCCGATGCCACGCATAAATTGCAGTTGGGCGAAAAACTGACCCGCGGTCAGGGCGCCGGCGGCAATCCCGAACGCGGTCAGCGTGCCGCCGAGGAGAGCCGTGAGGAGATTGCCGCTCTGCTCAAGGGTAAGGATATGGTGTTTATCACCGCCGGTATGGGCGGCGGCACCGGCACGGGCGCGGCACCCATCGTGGCGGAGATCGCCCGCGATATGGGTATTTTGACCGTCGGTGTGGTGACCAAACCCTTTGGCTTCGAAGGCCGCAAGCGTATGGAGCAGGCGGAGGGCGGTATTGCCGCTTTGCGTGAGCACGTGGACAGCTTGGTGGTCATTCCCAACGATAAACTCAAAGAGGTCAGCGAGACCCGCCTGACCCTTGCCAATGCGTTCCAGATCTCCGACGACGTGCTGCGTCAGGGCGTGCAGAGCATCGCGGAACTCATCACCACCCACGGCTTCGTCAACCTGGACTTCGCCGATGTGAAGGAAGTGATGAAGGACGCCGGCTACGCACACATGGGCGTGGGCTATGCCGAGGGCAAGGACAAAGCGGTTATGGCGGCGCAAGCAGCTATTTCCAGCCCGTTGCTGGAAACCAGCATCGACGGCGCGACAGGCTTGATCCTCAACTTCACCGCTCCCTCCGACTTCGACTTGGCAGAGATGGACGAGGCGGCAACGCAGGTCACCCGTTATGCGCATCCCGACGCTCGTGTCTATTGGGGCGTTGCGTTTGACGATTCCCTGCAGGATGCGGTGCGCGTCACCGTAATCGCCACCGGCTTCTCCAGCGAGAATAAAGCGAGCGTGGCAACGAATAAAAAGCCCGAAGAAAAGGACGACAAGGACATTTTCTACGGCAACCCCTTCATCTCGTCTTTGCAGAAAAATCAGGAGGAAGCACAAGCGCAGGAAGCTCCTGCTGCTACCACTCCCATTGACAAAGAGGATGACGGTGATTTCATCGACATTATGTCGATATTCAAGAAGCGTCAGGATTGATATAACACAAAATTCCCGTCGGAACGGTATGCGTTCCGACGGGTTTCTTTTTGCAAAAAGTTCACGGCTTTTTTACAAGAATATCGGCTCAAAATCTTGCCTAAACGGGGAATATGTGGTATACTTGTAAAGATATAATGAGAATAGTATGCATTGTTGCGAAAAGGGGGCGAATGCGTGATCGTTTTGGGGATAGATCCCGGCTATGCCATTGTCGGTTGGGGCTTGGTACAATATGAACACGGCCGTTTTCGCCCGTTGCGTTTCGGTGCGATAACCACACCCGCCGATATGCCCTTTTCCGATCGTATTGACGCCATTTACCGCGAGTTGTCCGCCATTTTGGATTCGGCAAAGCCGGACGCAATGGCGGTGGAACGGCTTTATTTTCAGAATAACCAAAAAACCGCCATTGACGTAGCACAAGCGCGCGGTGTCGTGCTGCTGGCGGCTAAGCACAAGGAAGTGCCGGTGTATGAATATACCCCCTTGCAAGTAAAAAGTGCTGTCACAGGCTTCGGCCGTGCGGAAAAACCGCAGGTGATGGAAATGACGCGCCGTTTGTTGCGGCTTCAGGAAGTGCCAAAACCCGACGATACGGCGGACGCGCTGGCGATTGCTATTTGTCACGGGCAGATGGGCGGCACGGCACTCAAAAGAAGCGTTGTCAACGCACAATTAGGAGGGAAAGCGTAATGTTATACAGCGTAAAGGGAACACTATTGGCGGCAGACCCCCGTTTGGCGGTGGTGGAATGCGGCGGCGTGGGCTTTGCCTGCAACATCACGATGAACACAGCTCGGCAACTGCCGCCTATCGGACAGGAGACGATGCTGTTCACCTTCCTCAATGTGCGCGAGGATGCGTTGGAGCTTTTTGGCTTTGCCGATCGCAGCGAGCTCAACTGCTTCAAACAGCTCACCGCCATTACGGGCGTCGGTCCCAAGGTGGCGATCGCCATTTTGTCCGAGCTGTCGCCCGAGCGCATCGCGCTGGCGGTAGCGGGTGGCGATTTCAAAACGCTTACCCGCGCGAGCGGCGTCGGTCCCAAGCTGGCGCAGCGTATCGTGCTGGAAATGAAGGATAAAGTGGGCGCGCTCGCCACGAGCGACACGGGTATATCTGCCCCCGAGGTGGGCGTGGCGTCTGCTGCGGGCAACGCCGCACAGGCGGTCAGTGCACTCACGATGCTTGGATTTACCGCAGGCGAAGCGTCTGCTGCCGTGGGACGGCTGGACAGCAGCCTGTCGGTGGAGGAGCTGACGCGACAGGCACTCAAAAGTCTGGCAAATAAACGGTAAGGGAGGGGCAAGACGTGGATTTTGAAACCGATTACGAAAACCGCATCGTTTCGACGGAATATATTCCCGAAGACGAGGGCGACAACCCCTTGCGCCCCCGCACGCTGGAGGATTATATCGGGCAGGAGAAAGTGAAAGAAAACCTGTCGGTGTATATCAGCGCCGCCAAGCAGCGCGGCGAGGCGCTTGATCACGTGCTGCTGTATGGACCTCCCGGTTTGGGTAAGACCACCCTGTCGGCGATCATCGCCAACGAGCTGGGGGTCAATATCCGTATCACGTCGGGACCTGCGTTGGAACGCCCCGGTGATCTGGCGGCGTTGCTCACCAACTTGGAGCCGGGTGACGTGCTGTTTATCGACGAGATCCATCGTTTGCCCCGCACGGTGGAGGAAATTCTCTACCCTGCGATGGAGGACTTTGCCATTGATATTATCAACGGCAAGGGACAGGGGGCAGCGTCCATTCATCTGCCGCTGCCGAAATTTACGCTGGTGGGCGCGACCACGCGCGCGGGTCAGCTGACCGCGCCGTTGCGCGACCGCTTCGGCGTGATCGCGCGCTTGGAGCTGTATACCCCCGAAGAACTGGGGCGTATCGTCACCCGCAGCGCGCATATTTTGGGTATTACCTGTGATCCCGACGGCGCGCGCGAAATTGCCTCGCGCAGCCGCGGCACACCGCGTATTGCCAACCGTCTGCTCAAACGCGTGCGCGATTTTGCGCAGGTGATGAACGGTGACCTGATCGATCAGAAAACCGCGTGTCAAGCACTTGACCGTATGGAGATCGATGAACTGGGCTTGGATATGGTCGACCGCCGTATGCTTCAAGCGATGATCAAGCACTATAACGGCGGCCCCGTGGGCTTGGATACCTTGGCGGCGGTCATCGGCGAAGAAGCGGTGACGATTGAGGACGTGTATGAGCCGTATCTGATGCAGATCGGCTTCCTGTCCCGCACCCCGCGCGGTCGCGTGGTGCTTCCTGCGGCGTATGCGCATCTGGGCATCCCGATGCAAGGGCAAACCACCGCACCGACACAAATCACTTTCGAATAATTCTCAAAACCAACAACAGAAAGGGCGTGCCTATGGGTAGATTGTTTGGAACGGACGGCGCAAGAGGCGTTGCCAATACGGAACTGTCCTGTGAACTGGCTATGGCAATCGGTCGCGCGGCGGCTATGGTGCTCACCGACGGTGAGCGGCGCCCCCGCGTGATCATCGGCAAGGATACCCGCGCATCCTCGGATATGCTGGAAGCGGCACTTGCTGCGGGGCTTTGCTCTGTGGGCGCAGACGTTACGCTGTTGGGTGTGTTGCCCACGCCGGCGGTTGCCTATTTGGTAAAAAAATACGGTGCGGATGCCGGCGTGATGATCTCGGCATCCCACAATCCTTGTGAATATAACGGCATCAAGCTGTTTAACGGTGACGGCTTCAAACTCCCCGACGCTTTGGAGGAGGAGATGGAGGCGATCATTCTGGACGGCGCCAAACCCTATCCCACGCCCGTGGGCGCGGCGGTAGGGCGCGTGACCTATGCCAAGCGCAGCGAAGAGGAGTATATCCGCCACCTGCTTTCCTGCGTGGACGGTAGTTTAAGCGGTATGCGCTTGGCGATCGACTGCGCCAACGGCTCGGCGGCCGTGACGGCGAAAAAACTGTTCAGTTCCCTGGGCGCAGAGTGCGAGATGCTATCGGACACTCCCGACGGCGTCAATATCAACGATAACTGCGGCTCGACGCATATGGCGGCGCTGACCGACTATGTGAAAACGCATAAAGTGTTTGCGGGCATCGCCTTTGACGGCGACGCCGACCGCTGCTTGATGGTGGATGAGCAGGGCAATATGGTCGACGGTGACCGCATCATTGCGGCACTCGCGACCTATATGCAACGGCAAGGCGTGCTGGAAAAGGATACGGCCGTGGTGACGGTGATGTCCAATTTGGGCTTTTTCCGTTTCTGTGAGCAGCAGGGCGTGCAAACGCGCAAAACCGCCGTGGGCGACCGCTACGTGCTGGAGGAAATGCTCCGTGGCGGCTACGTTTTAGGCGGTGAGCAGTCGGGACACATCATTGATCTGCGTCACGCGACCACGGGTGACGGACAGCTGACCGCGTTGGAATTGCTTTCCGCTTGCCGCCAATCGGGCAAGAAGCTGTCGGCATTTGTCGGCGCTATGGAGCGCTATCCCCAGGTGCTGGTCAATGTGAAGGCAACCGCGGCGCAAAAGGAAGCGTTTCGGCAAAACGAAGCGTTGCAGGCGGCGATTGCCGCTGCTGACGAGGATCTGGGCAAAGAGGGGCGCGTGCTGGTGCGCGTGTCGGGTACCGAGCCGCTCATCCGCATTATGGTGGAAGGGCGCGACTTTGACGAGATCAACCGTCTGGCGATCACTTTGGAAAATACCATCCGTGCGGCACTGCCGACGGCGTAAAGGACGATAAAACTATGAGAGCGGCCACAAACTGGAAGGATTACGAACTGCTGGACACTTCGGCAGGTGAGCGGTTGGAGCGGTGGGGTGAGATCATTCTCATCCGCCCCGACCCGCAGGTGATATGGAATACGCCGAAAAAGCATCCCGCGTGGAAGCAGGCGCACGCGCGCTATTGCCGTTCCAATGCGGGCGGCGGTCATTGGGAAACCTTCCGACCCTTGCCTGATAGCTGGGAGATCGGCTACGGCGACCTGCGGTTTCATCTCAAACCGATGGGATTTAAACACACGGGATTATTCCCCGAACAGGCGGTCAACTGGGACAAAATGGGCGAAATGATCCGCAAAGCCAACCGCCCCATTCGGGTGCTCAACCTGTTTGGCTATACGGGCGGTGCGACGATTGCGTGCGCCGCCGCAGGCGCACACGTCACCCACGTCGACGCCTCGAAAGGTATGGTCGCGTGGGGCAAAGAAAACGTAGCATCCTCTGGATTGAGTGACCGTCCGATGCGCTGGCTGGTGGACGATTGCGGCAAGTTTGTGCTGCGTGAGCAACGCCGCGGCAACACCTACGACGCTATTTTGATGGATCCGCCGTCTTACGGACGCGGTCCCGGCGGCGAGGTGTGGAAGCTGAGGAGCAGATTT
>SVOU01000032.1 GCA_015066215.1 Oscillospiraceae bacterium
GCATCTGCCGCCGACCTGTGGATCATCCCCGCAGACACGCCCGCTGAGCGGGTGACGATACCCGTTGACCGACTGGGCGTAGAACGGCCGCGCGGGATGTTCGGCGGCGAGGCGCACTATCGCGACCGCCTGCGCGTGTGGAAAGCCGCAGGGGTCAAAACGGTGCTGTGCGGTCATATCGGTGCCGTGCGGCTGGCGCAAGAAGAAGGCTTGTCCCCGCTCGGCGGCTTTGGACTTAACATCACGAACCGTGCCGCCGCCGCGTTCTGGGCGGAAAACGGTGCAGTCGGCAGCGTGGGCTCCTTTGAGCTCACCTTTGCCCAATGGCGCACGCTGGCAAAAGACAGCGCGTTGCCCTTGGGACTGTTCGTCTATGGGCGTCAACCGCTGATGCTCACCCGCAACTGCCCGCGCCGCTGCGCAGGGGCGTCTTGTGCCGATTGCGACGGCGGCGGTCTTGTCGACCGCAAGGGACTGCTGTTTCCCACGCGCTGTACGGGCAGCTGTACCGAGCTTTTTAACACGGTGCGGCTCGAATTGGCGGACAAACGAGACCAATGGCCGCACGCGTCATTTTATTACTGGCATTTTACCGACGAAACCGCCGCCGAAACGGCGCGGGTGCTTTCCCGCTATGCGCGGGGTGAGGCGTCCGACACCGTCGGTACCAAAGGGCTCTATCACCGCGGCGTGGAATGAGTCGATAAACGGAGGTCAAAAAGATGAAGACGAAAAATATACTGTTATTGCTGTTTTTACTGCTCGCGGCGATCGTACTGTCGGGCCTTGTCAGTACGCTGACGAAGGATATCGATTTTCTCCAATGGCTCACCTGGGGCGACTCGGTGGGTTTTGACAACGTCAATCTCGACCTGTCGGTGGTCAATATCGGCTTTTCCTTCAAGATGCAGGTGAACGTGTTGCAGATCGTGTTCATCGGTGTTGCCCTGTTCGTCTACCGCAAGGTGAGGTGAGCGGCGTGGCGTGGATCTTGGCGTCAGCCTCGCCCAGACGGCAGGAGTTGCTTGCCCGTTTGGGACTTAACTTTACGGTGGAGCCCGCGCTGACGGAATTGCCCGCCGACCCCGCACGGCCACCCGACGAGGCGGTGCTGGCAGTGGCGCGGGCTAAGGCAGAAGAAGTGTTTGCCCGCCACCCGCAGGACACCGTGCTGGGCGCCGATACGGTGGTGCTGTTGCCCACCGAAAACGGCGAAAAAATGCTGGGCAAGCCGCAAAATGACGACGAAGCAAAAGCGATGCTTAAAAGCCTTGCGGGCAAGACCCACCGCGTGGTCACCGCCGTGTGGCTGTGCAGCCCCAAAGGCGGCGACGGCTTTGCGCAAAGTGCCGCCGTCACCTTCTATCCGATGACCGATGCCGAGATCGCCGCCTACGTGGCAACGGGCGAGCCGAAAGATAAAGCAGGTGCGTACGGCATCCAAGGCATCGGTATGCGCTATATCCGCGAGATCATGGGCGACTATTACACCATTATGGGTCTACCCGTGGCAAGGTTGTGGCATTTTGCCGCCGAACGCGGAGAATTGCCCGAAAACGGCTGAAAAAATCTCACTTTTTTCGCAAATGGGTATTGAGAAACCGCGCTGTTTCGTTTATAATCAAAGGATGAGGACAACAATAACATGTGCGTGTGTCATATTTGATTTTGAAAAGGGGAAAGAAAATTATGTGGTTTAATCACGATATCGGTATCGACCTCGGTACGATGAATACACTGGTATATATGCGCGGCAAGGGTATCGTTGCGCGCGAGCCGTCCGTTGTGGCGGTGGATGTGAAGGAGGACGCCGTTTTGGCGGTGGGCACCGAAGCGAAAGAGATGCTCGGTCGCACCCCCGGCTCCATCACCGCCATCCGCCCCCTCAAAGCGGGCGTGATCGCCGACTTTGAAGTGACCAAGGCGATGCTCAAATATTTCATTCGCCAAGCCACCCGCGGCAGCTGGTTTGCCCGTCCGCGCATCATCATCTGCATCCCCTCGGGCGTGACCGAGGTGGAAAGCCGCGCCGTTGAGGAAGCGGCACAGCAGGTCGGCGCCAAGCACGTCGAGCTGATCAAAGAGCCGCTGGCGGCGGCTATCGGTGCGGGTCTCAAAATTGAGGACGCGGCGGGCTGTATGGTCGTCGATATCGGCGGCGGCACCTCCGAAGTGGCGGTCATCTCCTTGGGCGACATCGTGGCGGATTGCTCGGTGCGTACCGCGGGCGACGATTTTGACGAAGCCATCATCGCCTATATCAAGAAAAAGTATAACCTGCTGGTCGGTGAGCGCACCGCTGAAAACATCAAAATTCAGATCGGCTCCGCCTTCCCCTACGAGAACGAGGGCGAGATGGAAGTGCGCGGTCGCAACCTGCTTGACGGTCTGCCCAAAAACATCGTGATCACCGCCGAAGAAGTGCGCGAGGCACTCTTCGATCCGGTCAACGCGATCGTGGACGCGGTGCGCAGCACCTTGGAGCGCACCCCGCCCGAGCTGTCGGCGGATATCATCGAAAACGGCATCACCCTGACCGGCGGCGGTGCGCTGCTGCGCGGTCTGGACACCCTGATCAGCCGTGAAACCGGTATGCCCGTGCAGGTGGCGGAAAACCCGCTCGACTGCGTGGCTATCGGTACGGGCAAATGCCTGGATCTGGGTATGGTCAGTGACTTCCGCGCCAAACGCGGCCGCTGATCTTTAACAGTTGACGAAAACGGGGGAGAAACGGATGAAACGCTTTTTGAAAAGCGCCGGTTTCAAGGTGTTGGTGGCTGTGGCAGTGTTTCTGCTGTCCATCATCATCTATAGTGCCGTCAGCCGCGGTACGGCGACGGTGCCGGAACAGGTCGCGGGCGGCATCCTTTCTCCCTTGCAATCTTTATTCTCCAACGCGGTGGACGCGGTGGGCGATTTCTTCTCGGGGCTGGGTGACGACACCGCCCTGCGCGAAGAAAACGAACAGTTAAAACAAGAGCTGGGCGACCTGCGTGACCAGATGATAGACTACGATGATATGAAGCGCAAGTATGACCAGCTGGTGGCGTTCTTGGAACTCAAAGAACAGCACCCCGACTATCAGTTTGCCGACGCGTCGGTGATCGCGAAAGACCCGACCGATATTTACGGCAACTTCACTATCGACGCGGGCTCCTTGCAGGACGTGTCGGTGGGCGACCCCGTGATCCAAGCGGACGGCTTGGTCGGCGTGGTCAGCGAGGTGGGACTTAACTGGGCGCGCGTCAGCACGATTTTGGACGTGCAGACCCACGTCAGCGCCTATATCAGCCGCTCGGGCGACACGGGCATCACCGCCGGCACGGCGGCGTTGGCGCAGGACGGTCTTTTGCGGCTCAACAATATTGACCGCGATGCAGGGATACTCAAAGGCGATATCGTTGCCACCTACGGCGGCAGCAGCCAGTATCCCGCACAGCTCAAAATCGGCAAGGTGACGAGCATCGAGCCCGATTCCGACGGTCTGTCGATGTACGCCGTCGTAGAGCCGTTTGTGTCCATTCACGACGTCAGTCAGGTGCTGGTCATCACGGATTTCGGCACAAAAACGGCAGACTCCGAATAAATCCCGAGGGGAGGTATCCTTATGCGTGAGCAGGGCAAGCTGAACGCCGGTAACAAAATGCGGCGCTTTCAAGGGCAGTATCTGCACTATGCGGCATACGGATTCCTCCTGCTTTTTTTATACCTGTTGCAAATGACCCCCAATCTGATGCCGCAAATCGGCGGCGGCAGACCGCTCCTTCTGGTGCTGGCGGCCGTTTGCATTGGTATGTTTAGCGACCCCGTGGTCGGCGGTGTGTTTGGCGCGATCGCGGGCTTTGCGTGGGATATGTTTTCCGACCGCCTGACAGGACTCGGCGGTCTGTATCTGCTGGCGGTGGGTTGCGCCTGCGGCCTTTTGGTGCAGCTGCTGATGCGCAACAACGCCATCTCGGCATTGGTGCTTTGCGGCAGCGCAACTGCTCTCTATCTGCTGCTCGAATGGCTTATCACCTGTGTGCTGTGGCGGCTGGAGGGTTCGGTCGCCGTGCTGCTTTATCAGGTCATCCCCAACTTTATCTATACGCTGGTGTTGGCACTACCCGTCTATTATCTGACGCTGGCGATCGCCAAACGCCTCAAAGCACGGGAATAATTTCCCGCCCACATCACGACGGAAAGGAGAATGTATATGCCGCAAAAGCCCAGTCGGGAATATATGAGCGTGGGACGCACGGTGGGTATCGTGGTATTTATATTGCTCGTTTTCGTCGTGTTTTCGGTGCGCCTGTTCCAGATCCAGATCGTCGACGGCGCCTACTATGCCGATCAGGCCAACAAAGGCACCCAAGCGGAGATATCCGTGTCGGCGGCGCGCGGCGAGGTGCTGGACACCTATAACCGCCCGATGGTGGTCAACCGCACCACCTATCAGGTGGTGTTCGACAGCTACTATTTTCCGCTCGGCAGCAGCGACGAGCTGCGCGTTCAACAGGCGAGCATTATCTTGTCGCTGGCGAAACTGCTTGAAACCAACGGCGAAACGTGGCAGGACACCCTGCCCATCTCGGTCGAAAAGCCTTACACCTTCAAAAAAGGCTATGATAACACGGTTTCTGCCCTCAAAGCCTCGTTGCGTCTGGCGGATTATGCCACCGCAGACCAATGTATGGCGGCGTTGGTGGAAAAATACGGTATCGTGTCGCTGACGGCAGAGCAACAGCGGCTGGTGGTCGGCGTGCAGTATACGATGACCAATCAGGGCTTCCCCGGTGGCATCAAAAGCTATACCTTCTCCACCGACGTGTCCAAAGCGACCGCCACCACCATTATGGAGCAAAGCCGCCGCTTCGTCGGCGTGGATATCGTGACCGCTCCCGTACGCGACTATGTGTCGGGCACCACCGCCTCTCACCTGATCGGACTGGTCGGTCCCATCTATGACCGTGCCGAGCTGGACGCGCTCAACGCCGCCTCGGACAAGACCTATCAGCTCAGCGACCGCGTGGGCAAGAGCGGTATCGAAAAGGCATTGGAATCGGTGCTGTGCGGCGTCGCGGGCGTGCGCACCGTCACCAAGGACAGCGACGGCTTGATCATCGGCGAGGAGCTGACCAAAGAGCCGATTCCCGGCGACACCGTTATTTTGACGCTCGACGGGCAACTGCAACAAAAAACACAGGATATATTGGACGCGCAGATCAAAGAATTGCGCGCCTCCTCCAACAAAAACATCAACGGCTGCAAGAGCGGCTCGGTGGTGATGCTGGATATGACGGGCGGCGTCATCGTCGCCGCTACGTGGCCCAACTATGACCTGTCCACCTATTACGAGGACTACGAAACGCTCATCACAGACCCCGACAACCCGATGTTCAACCGCGCACTCGACGGCGCATTTGTGTGCGGCTCGGTGTTCAAACCTGCCGTGGCGGTCGGTGCGCTTAACGAGAAGGTCATCACCCCCTCCACCTGCATCGTCTGCACCAGAAAATATACCTATTACAGCGACTATCAACCCAGCTGTATGCACAGCTGCGGCAGAATGGACGTGTCGCTCGCCCTTGCCCGCTCCTGCAACTATTTCTTCTTTGACGTGGGACGGCTTCTCGGAATCGATAAAATGAACGCCTATTGCCGCCAGATGGGACTTGGCGAGCTGACGGGCATCGAGGTGGGGGAGAACAAAGGCACGCTGGCGGGTATCGCGCAACGCGAGGCGGCGGGCGGCGTCTGGAACCCCGGTGACACCATCTCTGCGGCTATCGGTCAGGCGGATAACCGCTTCACCCCGTTGCAGCTCGCCACCTATTGTATGACCCTTGCCAACGGCGGCACGCGCTATAAAACGCACCTCGTCAAAAGCACTTTAAGCTACGACGGCACCACCGAAAAGGTGGTGGAGCCTGTGGTGCTGGACAAATTGTCCCTGTCCGACGGCGTTATTCGCGAGGTGCAAAAGGGTATGGAGATGGCGGTGACCAACGCCCGCTACGGCACGCTTTACAGCTATTTCAAAGACGCCACCTACACCGTCGCGGGCAAATCGGGCACGGCGCAAACGGGTATCGCGGGCAAAGACCACGGCACGCTGCTCGCCTACGCCCCCGCCGATAACCCGCAAGTTGCGATCGCGGTCGTGATGGAAAACGGCGGCACCGACGCCTCCAAAAAAGTGGCGCGTCAGGTGCTTGACGCCTACTTTGCTACCCAAAGCGGTACGCAATCCCCCACGGTTGAGGGTGAATTACTGCCGTAAATCTGCAAAAAATGACCTAAATCATAAAAAAAGAGGTTTACTTGACCGAAAAAATATGCTATACTACCACAAATGGGATGTTTTTTGGCTGTAAGGACAGGAGGCGTTGCCCCGATGGGAACCACTGTGGTGACCTCCGGAAAAGGGGGCGCCGGCAAATCGACCGTCACAGCAGGAATCGGCTGTGCGCTCGCCAGACGCGGTCAGCGTGTGTTGCTCGTTGACGGCGATGCGGGCCTGCGCAGCTTGGATCTGATGCTGGGTGTCGGCGACAAAGCCGTCTTTGATCTGTCGGACGTGTTCGCAGGCAACTGTGAGCCGATTCGTGCGATGTATCCGTCGCCGATTTGTGAAGGCGTGTGGGTAATGCCCGCGCCGATCGATCTGGCAAAGCTTTGCACACCCGAGCAGATGCAAGGACTTACCAAAGGTCTCTCGCACTATTTTGACCAGATTCTGGTGGATTGTCCCGCCGGCGTCGGGGAAGGCTTTGTCACTGCGGTGGCAGGTGCCGACCGCGCAATCGTGGTGACCACGCCCGATATGGTCTGTGCGCGTGACGCCCAAATCGTGGCAGATTTGCTCACCCAGCGCCGTCTGCCCGCCCATTTGGTCATCAACCGGCTGCGCCCTCGCTTGATCTGTCAGGGGAAACTGCCCGACGTTGACGAAATTATGGATACCGCGGGTGTGCGTCTGTTGGGACTTGTTCCCGAGGACGAACAGGTCGCCGTGTCCTGTGCCTATGGCAAACCGCTGCCCGAGGATTCGGCAGCCACCGTGTGCTTCGACAACATCGCCCGCCGTCTGATGGGAGAAGACGTGTCGCTCGCACCGCTGGAAAAATTAGTAAAAGCGTAAAAGGTTTTCGAAACCGGAAAAAAGGAGGAGCACAAATGAACATTGCTTTGATTGCCCACGATTCTAAAAAAGAACTGATGGTTCAGTTCTGTATTGCCTACTGCGGTATACTCAGTCGACATACGCTGTGCGCCACCGGAACGACCGGCAAAATGGTTTCGGAAGCCACGGGCTTGTCCATCACGCGTTATATGAGCGGCGCGCAGGGCGGCGACCAGCAGATCTCTGCCCGTATCGCCTGCGACGAGATCGACCTGCTGCTCTTCTTCCGCGACCCGATGGCGTCCAAGGCGAGCGAGCCTAACGAAAACGATATGCTGCGCCTGTGCGATATGCGCAACATCCCCATCGCCACCAACATCGCCACCGCCGAAGTGCTTATCCACGGCCTTGAACGCGGCGACTTGGATTGGCGTAATATTGTCAACCCCCGCAACTGATGCGGTTGTTTGCAAAAAGGCGCACGGCGTGCGCCTTTTTGTGCGTGAGATTGCAGATACATTGATATGAGAGAGGGATCCCGATGGAACTGATCACCAAGGCTATCCGCGGCACGCAGGACGTTCTGCCCGAGGAAAGCCACAAATGGCAACATATAGAGCAAACCGCACTGGCGGTCGCGCGCGACTACGGCTATCGCGAGTTGCGTACCCCTGTGTTTGAACACACCGAGCTGTTTATGCGCGGCGTGGGTGAGACCACCGACGTGGTGCAAAAGGAGATGTATACCTTTAAGGATAAGGGTGACCGCTCCATCACCCTGCGTCCCGAAGGCACCGCGGGCGCGGCGCGTTGCCTGCTCGAACACAGCCTGCACAACGGCGCATTGCCCGTGAAAGCGGCGTATATCACCTCTTGCTACCGCTATGAAAAGCCGCAGGCGGGACGCCTGCGCGAGTTTCACCAGTTTGGCGCGGAATGCTTCGGCGCCGCCGCTCCGCAGGCGGATGCCGAGATCATTGCCCTTGCCCGCACCGTGCTGACCACGCTGGGCGTCACGGGCGTGTCGCTGCATATCAACTCGATCGGCTGCCCCACCTGCCGCGCCAACTATCACAAAGCGCTCACCGACTATTTTGCCGCGCGTCAGGACGAACTGTGCGGCACCTGTCAGGAGCGTCTGGGTCGCAACCCGATGCGTATTCTCGACTGTAAATCTCCCATCTGCAAGGAGATCGCCACAGGCGCTCCCGTGATGCTGGATTATTTGTGCGACGACTGCGCCGCCCACTTTGAAGAGGTGCGCGCCTGTCTGGACACCGCCGCTATTCCTTATGAAGTGGACACGGGCATCGTCCGCGGTCTTGACTATTACACCCGCACGGTGTTTGAATTTGTGTCCGACGCGCTCGGCGCACAGGCGGTCGTCTGCGGCGGCGGTCGCTACGACGGCTTGATCGAAGAACTCGGCGGCCCTCATCTGCCGTCTTTGGGCTTTGCTATCGGTCTTGAACGCCTGCTGATGGTGCTGGAAGCCAAAGAAGCAGAGTTTCCCGAACCGCCCACCTGTGAGGTCTACTTTGCCCCGATGGGCAAAGAGGCGGTGCGCGCCTGCTTCGGTATGGCGACGCGCCTGCGCGAAGTGGGCATTGCCGCCGAATACGATATCGCGGGACGCGGTCTCAAAGCCCAGATGAAATATGCCGACAAGCTCGGCGCGCGCTACACCTTGGTGGTGGGCGACAACGAGCTGGCAACCGGTAAAGCACAGCTTAAAGATATGACCACGGGCGAAACGCAAGAGGTGGGGCTGGACGACAGCCTTTACACTACGCTCTATAATAAAGCGCTTGACCGCCAGCTGGCAGGTATGGCTGATCTGCTCGGCGGCATGGAGGAGGAATAAACGATGGCAGAAACAGTAAAAGGGTTGCATCGCACCCATTATTGCGGTACCTTACGTGCCGCCAACGAGGGCGAAACGGTCACGCTGTTCGGCTGGGTACAGCGTCAGCGCGACTTGGGACAGCTCATTTTTGTCGACCTGCGCGACCGCACGGGTATCGTACAGCTCGCGTTTGACGAGTCCACCGCCCGCGACGTATTTGACAAAGCCTTTGCGGTGCGTAGTGAATACGTGTTGGCAGTCGTCGGCAAGGTGCGCATCCGCTCGTCCAAAAACAAGGATATCCCCACGGGCGATATCGAGGTCGCCGTTGACGAACTGCGCGTGCTCAACAAAGCGGAGACCCCGCCCTTTGAGATCATCGAAAATTGCCCCACTGCCGAGGCGACCCGTCTCAAATACCGTTATCTCGACCTGCGCCGTCCCGAACTGCAGCGCAACCTGATGATGCGCCACCGCATCACCAAGGCCGCCCGCGACTATTTTGACGGCGAAGGCTTTATCGAGCTGGAAACGCCCATGCTCATCAAATCCACCCCCGAAGGCGCACGCGACTTTTTGGTGCCGTCGCGTCTGCATCAGGGCTCGTTTTACGCCCTGCCGCAGTCCCCGCAGCTGTATAAACAGCTCAGTATGGTCGCGGGCTTTGACCGCTACGTGCAGTTTGCCCGTTGCTTCCGCGACGAGGACTTGCGCGCAGACCGTCAGCCCGAATTTACCCAGATCGACCTGGAAATGTCCTTTGTCGACGTTGAGGACGTGCTGTCCATCGGCGAAGGCCTGATGCGCCACGTGTTCAAGACGGTGCTGGATGTGGATGTTCCCACGCCGCTGCCGCGCTTGCGCTACACCGAAGCGATGGAGCGCTTCGGCTCGGATAAGCCCGACACCCGCTTTGCTATGGAGATCGTTGACCTGTCCGACGCGGTGAAGGATTGTGACTTCGGCGTGTTCAAGGGCGCGCTGGAAGCGGGCGGCACGGTGCGTTGCATCACCGCCAAAAACGGCGCCGCCACCCTTTCCCGCAAGGAGATGGATAAGCTCACCGAAATGGTGCGCGGTATCGGTGCCAAGGGTATGGCTTGGGTGCGCTGGACCGACGAGGGTGTTTTGTCCTCCTTCGGCAAATTCCTGACTCCCGAACAGATGGATAACCTGCTCAAAACCGCAGGCGCCGAAAAGGGCGACGCGGTGCTCATTATCGCTGACGCGAAGAAGAAGGCGTTGTCTGTCCTCGGCGCGTTGCGTCTGGAAGTGGCGAACAAGCTGCAGATCCCGCGCGAGGGCTATAATCTCCTGTGGATCACCGAGTTCCCCTTCTTCGAGTGGGACGAGGAGAGCGAAAGCTGGCAGGCGATGCACCACCCCTTCACCTCGCCGCTGGACGAGAGCATCCCCTATCTGGACGACGCCCCCGAAAAGGTGTTTGCCAAAGCCTATGACCTGGTGCTCAACGGCGTTGAGCTGGCGTCCGGCTCTATCCGTATCACCGACCCGCAGCTGCAAGGGCATATGTTCCGTGCGCTGGGTCTGTCCGACGAAGAAGCGCACGAGAAGTTTGGCTTCCTGACCGATGCGTTCCGCTTTGGCGCACCGCCTCACGGCGGTATGGGCATCGGCCTTGACCGTCTGGTGATGCAAATGCTCGGCGCGCCCACTCTGCGCGACGTGCTGGCGTTCCCGAAGGTGCAGAATATGACCGAACTGATGACCGATTGTCCCGCTCCCGTCGATGCGCAACAGCTCACCGATTTGGGTTTGGCGATCAACATCGAAAAAGAATAACAAAAAAGTTCAAAAACTACCCCAAGATGTCTTTTACACATTTTGGGGTAGTTTACATACGTGACCGCTTGCTTTTATATTCTTACAGTAAAAGGAGAATAATTATGAAGTGTTCAAAGTGTGGTGTAGATCTCAAAGGCGGAACTGCCTTTTGTACGAATTGTGGCAAAAAAGTGGAGAACAAGGTGTCGTCTTTTCAAAGTAATGCACTTGTTAAAGGTGGAAGATCGGTGGAGTTGAATGGTTCTTTGGAGGATTCCTGTGATGAAGCTGCAAAGGAAAAGACGAATAACTTTTGGGAGAAGATGAGTTTATTTGAAAAAATATGGGCAGTCTCAGCGGCGTTGGCTCTTGTGTTATTGATCGTCGCTTTATGCATGCAAGAGAGACTTCCCTTGTTATTCTCTGTCTTACAATGTGGCGGGATGACAGTTGCGATACTTATGCACAAGCACATAATCAAAAACATCAAAGAGACAATAGAATATCTAATTCTTGCTGTGGCAGTTTTAATTTCAGTTTTGAACATTGCAAGTTATTCATGGTTCAAAAGTGTCGGTGTAGATTCAGACGATTCTGCGGTTGTGTGCACACCATATGATGCTGTTTCGTGCAAAGGAAAAGATAAGACGGTTGTAAGACTTGATTTTGAATCAGTGGGTTTCTTCAATATCACAGAAAAAGCAATAGAAGATTTGGATATAACTGAAGCGGACAAAGAAGGTAATGTGGAATCGGTTTCTATCAATGGTGTGTCCAACTTTGATGGGAATTCCGAGTTTAATTGGTTAGCCAATGTTGTAATTACTTACCACACTTTCAAACGGATAGAGGTGCCATTATCCTCCGAAGAAATAGAGAATATGGAGGCAGATGTAGTCTTAACTGCTTTTAAGGAAGCGGGATTTACGAAAATAACGGCGGAGACGGTCTACGATCTTGATTTGGATAAATCAAAAAATCCTTTTGAAAACAGCGTTTCAATTGATGGTGTGGAAAACTTTATTCAAAAAGAAAAATTTCCCATTAATGCAAATGTAAAAATCACAACACATTTGCCCTATGACAAACATACGGTGGATATAATTGTGGATTTTGTTCCAAATTTAATATTCAGCACATACGATGTTAAATTGGAAATTGGTGAACATGTAGAGAAAATGAAGCATGGAAAAGATGCCGAATTTTCATATAAACTAAAAGAGGGCGAATATAAGATAACCTTTTACAAATCGGAAGACCGTTCGGTTTCGGGCACGGTAGAATTGAGTGTGACAGGCGACACAGTTGCTTCCTACAAAATTAACTGTTACAGCGACAGAATAAGTGTCGATACATTATATGTTGAGAACAAAGGGGATGTTGGCAAGAACGAAGTGATGGTGCCGCTCTCTGCAGCAGACTGTAAGTACAAGAATTATAAGGAAGTAGAGGCGACTTTTAAAAAGGCGGGATTTACGGATATTTCTACAAAAGTGCTGTATGATATTGTGTTGGGCTGGACTGAAGAGGGAGAGGTGGAAAAGGTTTCTATTAATGGAGATATCAATTTCCAGCGTGGAGAAATTGTTTCAAAAGATGCACCAGTTGTCATTGCCTATCACATGAAAGAAGAAGACAACCCAAACGCAACCGAAAGTTCCAAAACAGAAGCAACCAACAATGAAAACACAAACCCAGTATTCTATTCTACAAATGACTATGAAACTGCTAAAAAGGGGAACACAGGAGTGTTTTCTTACAAAAACAAAAGTGGCTCATACGACATTTATTGGATAATAGATTTTGATTTGGGTTATGTTTATAATTTCACCGAAGGAAATGACAACCCCATTTGTGACAAAGTGAAGATAGTTTCTGGCGATTTGAACGACCGAATTACCGTAACTTGGCACGACGGAGATGATCAGTGGACATGGTATTTGCATTTTAAATATGTAAACCACCCAGTGACTCTTGTTGTGAATGATCACTATGGGTTTGCTTATGAGTTCACAACAACCGATTTAGGCAAAGCATTAATTGCAAGAAGCAAGAAAGAGATTGTAACCTATTAAACGAACAAAAAAGGCTTCCGACCTTAGTCGGAAGCCTTTTTTATCTACACAATACTTATGCCAATTCAAATATCGCCGCTTGTCCTGCGGGGATGGTTCGGTGTTGCACCTGCCCGTTCGCGTGATGCAAGGTGACGGCATAGCCGCCCTCCTGCGGCGTGATGACCAGCGTGAGCGCCTGCCCGCCGTAGAACAGATTTTGCAGAGTGACCTCACCCAGCGCGGCGGGTACAGCGGGGCGCACCTGCAATTTTTGCCAGCCGGCAGGGTTCAAACCGCAAACACCCTCGGTCACCAAACGGCAGAACAGCGCACTTTCAGCAGAGAGATGTCGCCCATTGCCCTCGGGATACGCCTCCACGGCATAGGGGATATGCTCGCCCAGCAGGCGGCATTGTACGTAGCGGCGCAGATAAGGGTAAACCGTTTCCGCTCTGCCCGCCTGCAACAGCCCGCGAAACGCATATAGCGTCGAGCGATCCCACAGCACCTTGTCCCCCTCGGCGGAGAGGATGCCGTCGTCGCGGCAAAGACGGTCGGACAGCAACGCGGCGGCAGTAGCCTCCGCGCGGCGGTAGATGCCCACCGTCAGCGGCATACAGATCCAGCTGCGCAAGACGGTGTTGCCGTCGTAATAGCGATAGGCGTCAAAGCCCGACACCGTTGCACCGAAAAACGCCTCGATAGCGGTCTCCAACGCCGTCGCCTCCTGCCGCCATGCGTCTGCCAGCGCGGTTTCACCCAGCATATCTGCGATCAACGCGGCGTTTTTAAGTCCGTCATAAGTGAGGGTAGAGGTGCAAAGGTTGGCATCACCCGCAGGTAGACGCCCCTCCAGCTCGTCGCTGTCCGAAGCGATCACGCCGTGCGTATTTTTCTGTGACAAACAGTAGTCTACGCACCAACGTAGCGTCCAAAAGCGAGCGGCGGCAAGATCACGGTCGCCCAATGCCAGCAAAAACCGCGCACAGCCATAAAGATACATCGCCGCGTCGCCGCGGTCACCCGCGCCCTCCCAAATGTCCCGTCCGCCGTCAATGATGGAGGAGGGGATGCGGTAAAGATCGGGCCCCATAAAGCGGGAGAATAGGTCGTAAGCACGCAAGCTCGCATCGGCGGCGCGCGGATAGCCCATATAACCAAAAAGCGGCCCCGCATATTCGGCTTGGTCGTTTGCCCATACCGCGGCGTAGTAAGGGCCGCCGCCGGGGGAGTGGAGCGGGCCGCAGACGGTGTCGCAAATACTCTCTGCCGCACGCAATTTGGCAAGGCGGAAGAAAGCGGTCAACTGTTCGTCGGCGCAGGTAAAAATGAGCTTTTCGTCGCAAAGTTCTCGCACTCGTGCGCGCCGCCCATCCAGCGCCGCCGCGCTGTCGCAGATAGGAAAGGTGGCGGTGTGGGGAAAAGCAGAGCAGAAAAGATCACTAACGACCGTTTCGTTTGCCGCCAGTGTTTTTGTGAGCGGCAAAGCGGTCATCTCGGTGGCAAACACGCCCTCGGCGCACCGCGCCAAACGGCGCACGTTCACGCCG
>SVOU01000033.1 GCA_015066215.1 Oscillospiraceae bacterium
GGGTACATCTCCGTGTACAGTCCCTCGCGTGTGCGAGGGACTTATATATTTAGTTGTTTAGAATTCGTCCAAGGAGACGATTCTTCCGGATTTTCTCGACTTTTCTGCCGCGAAAACGCACAGATGACCGTTGACGGAATCGTTGATAGAGGTGATGGAAATGGAACTCTTATCACCGTTCAAGTATCTGACAAGGTCGTGCATGATCATATAATCGCCGCCGCTGTGACCGCCGAACTTAACGTTGTTGATGGGGTGCAGCTCGATTTCTTCCACATTGCCGGCAATATCTTCTCTGGCATACGTTCTCACGATAAGCTTGTTGTCTTCCAAAACGCCTTCGATCTCGCCCTTGGAGCCCACGATATGAATGAATCTCGCGGGTTTGATGGTGCCGCCCACCAAGTTGAAGGTGGCCATAGAACCGTTTTCAAAGGAGACGATAGCATTCTGTCTGTCGACGATATCACCGCCACAGGTGTAGACGCACTTACCGTAAATATCTTTCTTAAGGAACTCTGCCTTTTCTTCCGAGGTGATCTCGTCCAAGGGCTTGTTCAGTCGATCCCAAGCCAGGAAGGGGAAGGTGTTCTTTCCCAAATACAAGTCGGTTGCCGAATAGGGGCAATCGTCTTTGTGCGGGCATTGATAGCAATATTCTGTTGCGCCTTCGGGGGCGTTTTCAGGTGTAAACAGGGCGCGGGTACCAAAGCTGGAGATCTGTTTCGGGTTGGACGCATTGTTCAACCAGCACATCAAGTCCAGATCATGGCAGGATTTCGCCAGAATAAATCCGGAACCGCATTCCTTTTCGGAGTTCCATTTACCGCGCACGTAAGAGGCGCAGAAATGCGCAAAACCCACGTGCTCATTCATTTCTATTGTCGCAACGGTACCGATGGTGCCTGCGTTGATCAGTTCCTTTATCTTGCGATAGAAAGGGGTGTACCGCAACACGTGGCAGACGAAAACGTAGAGCCCCTTTTGCTTTGCCAGATTCTCAATATCTCGCAGTTGATCGGCATCGGCGACAATGGGCTTCTCCATCAGCATATGATAGCCCGCCTGCAAAATCTGCATCGCCGTTTCATAGTGATGTTGATCCATTGTGGCGTTGACCACAAAGTCACAGGCGACGCCGCTTTTGACAAATTCATCAAAACTGCGGAACAAACGGTCAGCCGAAAGTCCATAACGCTTCTGTGCGTCTTGTAACTTAAATTCGTTGGGATCCACGACGGCGGCAACGCCCAGTTCGGCACTTTCGTGCAAAGAGTAATCCGCATAAATCTGTCCGCGATTGCCATAGCCGACAATGACAGCCCACAGTTTTTTGAATTCTGACATTACTTGTTCCTCACTTTTGCATCTTGCGTTTGACAGCGTAAGAATGATGCTTCGAAAGAAAAGCCTCACGAGCTTTCTGACTGTCAGCATAGCAACACCGCAATTATACTGTTTTTTGCTTTACTTGTCAAGCAAAACCAACAAAAAGTTAAAAAACTTCGGCGAAGAGCCCAGTTTTTTGTCGGTGAAAAAATTTCACAAAACTTTCCGCGATATACTTGACAAATGATTTCCTTGGAATTATAATGTGATATAGTTTCACCAGAATGTGAGGAGCGAGAGATGGCTATTTTTACTGTGGAAAAGATTGTTTCAACAGAAAAAGAAACCGACCAAGTCTGGTATGGGCTATATGTACGCAGCCAAGATGGACGAGAATGGTGTTGTGAGGCGGTGACCACCAGCTTGCAAGAAACCGAAGAGTTCGCGCAAGCACTGCGTGAAAGCGATATTGAGGAATATCATCTGGAATCTTTGCTTGAGGATTGGGTGACCGAGCAATATCTGTTGGAATAGGTCAAAACAAAAATCCCATCGTACCTCTTTTCATTGTGACGGTTATCTGTTATAATGATAGCAAATCCGTTGTAATGATGAGGATGCTATGAAAAAGACAGTGATCGGCATATTGGCGCACGTCGATGCGGGGAAGACCACGTTGGCAGAAGCGCTGTTATATCATTGCGGCAAGGTGCGAAAGGTGGGTCGTGTGGACCACAAGGACACCTTGCTGGATAATCACGCGCTTGAACGCGAACGAGGTATCACCATTTTCGCGGGGCAGGCGCAATTTTCACTCGGCGAATGGGACGTCACATTGCTGGACACCCCCGGTCACGTAGACTTTTCCGCCGAAACCGAGCGCATGTTGCAGGTGCTGGATTATGCGGTGCTGGTCGTCAGCGGTATCGATGGCGTACAAGCGCATACCCGCACGTTGTGGCGATTGCTGAAGCATTATGAGATACCGACCTTTGTATTTGTGACCAAGATGGATTTTGCGCGCCGTACGGCGGCAGACGTGATGGCTGAGCTGCAAAAGGAATGCAGTGCCGACTGCGTGGATTTTTCGCCCGCGGAAATAGCCAAACGCCAAGAGGCGTTGGCAATGCAGCGGGAGGATCTGCTGGAAACTTACCTTGCCACGGGCGAGGTGAGCGTGCAGGCGACGGCAGAACTGATTCGCAGCCGACAGGTATTTCCCTGCTATTTTGGCTCGGGGCTAAAATGTGAGGGCGTGGCGGAATTTGCCGCAGAGCTGGAACGCTTTTTGCTGCCGTCGGTTTACGGTGATGCATTTGGCGCCAAGGTGTTCAAAATCAGCCGCGATCCGCAGGGTAACCGTTTGACGCATTTGAAGGTGACGGGCGGCAGTCTCAAAGTGCGCGATATCGTCGCCTATGACGGCAAAGAGGAAAAAATCAACCAGATCCGTCTGTATTCGGGACTCAAATTCGACGTCGCCGACGAGGTGACGGCGGGCGGCGTTTGTGCCGTCACAGGCTTGACGGATACGCATAACGGGCAAGGTCTCGGCGCACAGGCGACGGCGGGGGAGCCGCTTTTGGAGCCTGTGATGCGGTATCGTCTGGTGTTGCCCGAGGGGTGCGACCCCCAGCGGCTGTTTATGCAGCTGCGCCAGTTGGAGGAAGAGGAGCCGCAGCTGCACATCGGCTGGAATGGGCTGCTCAAAGAGATCTACGTGGATCTGATGGGCGAGATTCAGACGGAAATTCTCAAATATTTGATAGAGGAGCGGTTTGGCGTGGCGGTGGAAACCGACACGGGCCGCGTTGTGTATAAAGAAACCATTACCGACACGGTGGAGGGCGTGGGGCATTATGAGCCGCTGCGCCACTATGCTGAGGTGCATCTGTTGCTCGAACCGCTCCCGCGCGGCAGCGGTCTGCAATTTGCTGCGCGCTGTCACGAGGACACGCTTGACCGCCATTGGCAACGGCTGATTATCAGCCATCTTGCCGAGCGCACTCACAGGGGCGTGCTTACGGGCGCGCCCATTACCGATGTGCGCATTACGCTGATGTCGGGACGCGCCCATTTGAAGCATACTGAGGGCGGCGACTTCCGCCAAGCGACCTATCGCGCCGTACGGCAGGGACTCATGCAGGCGTCATCGGTGCTGTTGGAGCCGTATTACGCGTTTCGATTGGAGGTACCGCCCGAGCATATTGGGCGTGCCATCACCGATATGCGGCTGCGGCACAGCACGATAGAAGCGCCGCAGGAGTCGGGCGCGCTCACGCTGATCAAGGGGCGCGGACCTGTGACCACTCTTGGTGACTACGCCACCCAAGTGGCGGCGTACACAGGCGGGCGCGGACGGTTTTCCTTCGTGGTGGCAGGGTATGACCGTTGCCACAATGAAGAAGCGATAGTTGCCGCCCAGGCTTATGACCCCGAAGGTGACGTTGAACATACGCCCGATTCGGTGTTTTGCGCGCACGGCGCCGGATTTACCGTCAAGTGGTCGCAGGTGGCGGACTATATGCACCTCGAAAGTTGCTTGACCGCGGAAAAGGATACGGTGCCGCGCGTCAACACCCGCAACCTGCGGATAGATGAAAAAGAGCTGGAAGCGATTATGGAGCGCGAGTTCGGCAAACCGCGCCACCCTCTGTTCCGCCAACCGCCAAAGCCTGTCGTGACGGCGTCCGAGCCGTATGTGTTCAAGGAAAAGCGGCGGTATCTCTTGGTGGACGGTTATAACGTGATTTTTGCCTGGGACGAGTTGCGACAGTTAGCGCAGACCGATCTGGCGGCGGCACGTGACCGTTTAACGCTGTGGTTGAGCAATTACAGCGCCTTTTCGCATTGCGAAACGGTGCTGATATTTGACGCCTATCGCGTGGCGGGCAATGCGGGCAGCCGTGAGGATGCGGGCGATATTCGCGTGGTGTATACCAAAGAGAACGAAACCGCGGATACGTATATCGAAAAGTTGACCGAGGAGATCGGCAAGAATCATCAGGTACGGGTGGTCTCGTCTGACGGGATGATCCAGTTGTCGGCGGTGCGTACAGGCGTTTTGCGTATGCCCGTTTCAGAACTGCAACACGAGATCGCCGAAACGGCGGCGCAGCTGCAACAGACCTTGGATGAACTCGGTCGCCACCGCTTGGGGACGGTGGGCGAGAACCAAAAAGACTCATAAAAAAGGCTCTGCATTCTTGGAATGCAGAGCCTTTTCTTACCTTTATATTACGATGCCGCCGTTGGGGCTGAGTACTTGTCCCGTTATAAACGACGCGTCGTCGCTTGCCAAAAACAGCAGCGAATGAGCGATATCATCGGGTGTGCCGATGCGCCCGAGCGGCGTTTCTGCCGCCAATTCCGCGCGAATATCTTCCGACAGGTGGGCGTTCATATCCGTGTCGATCACGCCGGGAGCCACGCAGTTGACGCGGATATGGGAGGGACCAAGCTCCTTTGCCAACGCCTTTGTTAAACCGATAAGTCCCGCTTTTGCCGCGGAATAGGGTGCCTCGCAGGAAGCGCCTGTCAGTCCCCAGATGGAGGACACGAACAGGATGACGCCATCCTGACGGCGAATCATATCAGATGCCGCCGCCTGTGCGCAAAAAAACGGTCCGTCGAGTGTCACACCCATCATCTCGCGCCAGTCAGCCTCGGTCACGTCGGTGAACAAGTGCGAGCGCGTGATGCCCGCGTTGCAAATGAGCGCGTCGATATGTCCAAACCGCGCTTTTGCCGCCGCGACCATAGCCGTCGCCGCTTGGCGGTCGGCAACGTCGGCGGCAAAAATATCCGCATCCGCGCCCAAGGCGGTAAGCTCCGCAAGCAGGCTCTCGGCGGCGTCGCGGTTTTGGTGATAGCCGATACCCACGCGCCAGCCGGCTTTAGCAAACAGCAGCGCCGTTGCGCGTCCAATGCCGCGGGAAGCACCGGTGATCAACACCGTTTTATGCATAGGTCAAACCTCCAAAGTGATGGATTTGTTGCTGGGGGTATAGGGGCGGTAGATAACACCCGTCAGGTCAAACATATGCTTGGAGGCGCGCACCGATTCGGAATCGGCGTATTTGTCGCTCAAATAGATGATCTCGCGAATGCCCGCTTGAATGATCGCTTTGGCGCATTCGTTGCAAGGGAACAGCGATACGTAAACGCGTGCGCCGCGCAACTTATTGCCGGTGTAGTTGAGAATGGCGTTGAGCTCGGCGTGACACACGAAAGGATATTTGGTGTCCAGCGTGCTGTCGCCGCTTCTGTCCCAAGGCAGCACGTCATCGCTGCAACCGATAGGCATACCGTTATAGCCAACCGACAAAATGCGGTTGTCGTCGCCGACAATGCAGGCGCCGACCTGCGTGCCGGGGTCTTTACTGCGCTGTGCGGAAAGCAGGGCAATGCCCATAAAGTATTCGTCCCAGGTGAGATAGTCGCTGCGTTTCATAACAACTCTCCTTTATTTGTTGGTGTGCAACCAAGCGGGCAACGCCCGCGTATAAGCAGAAAAAGCAGAGGGCAAAGCATATTGCGTGCGCAGGGCATTTGCGTCCACCCACATATAGCCGTCGGGCGGCGAAAAGCGGTCGGTGACAACGGCAATGCCTTGCATTTGCCATTCAATATGTGTGAACAGGTGCTTGGCGTTGTCGAGCGCCGTGGTGCGCTCTGCGACGCCGCCCAAGCTGCGCACCCATTCTTCGGGCGTGGGGGCTTCTTCCGTCAAACGGTTCGGGAGTTCCCACAACCCCGCGAGCAATCCGTTTTCGGGACGCTTGTGCAGCAGCACCTGTGGCCTGTCCGCAAAGGTCACAGGCACCAAAACGGTGCGTTGCTCCACGCGGCGGGATTTTTTTGCCAACCGCACGGGCAGTTGTGCCGCCGTGCCTTTGGCAAAGCCTTGACAATCCGCTTTGAGCGGGCATTGTTCACAGTGGGGAGCGGTGTTCGGCAGACAGCAGGTCTCGCCCAATTCCATCAAGCCTTGGTTAAAAAGCGCGGGTCGATCGTGCGGCAACGCCGCTTCGACCAGTGCCGTCAATTCTGCCTTGACGGCGGGGGAGAGTACGTCGCCGTGGTGATCGTAAAACCGCGCCATCACGCGCAGTACGTTGCCGTCGATGGCGGCGTGCGGTAGCCCAAAGGCGATGGAAGCGATCGCACCCGCGGTATAGGGTCCAATGCCGGGAAGTGCACGCAACGCTTGATAGTCCGCGGGCATCTCACCACCGTATTTCGCCACGATGATGCGCGCCGCCTTTTGCAGGTTGCGCGCGCGGCTGTAATAGCCAAGCCCTTCCCACATTTTTAACAGGCGGTCGGTATCTGCATCTGCAAGCGCGGCGATGGTGGGAAACGCCTGCATAAATCGCTCAAAATAGGGGATGACGGCCTCGATGCGCGTTTGTTGCAGCATAATTTCCGACACCCAAACCCGATAAGGCGTGATACTCTCGCGCCACGGGAGTGAGCGGCGCACCGACAAAAACCAATCGGGCAACCGTTCCAAAGAAAGGGGTGTTTTCATAGAAACCTCCGTCAATTAACCACTTGTTTACCAGTATAGCACAAGCGTACGGCTTATGCAAGCCACCGCTTTGCAAAAGCGGCGTGCAGGTCGTCTGCCAACCGCTTCATCGGCGTCTCCTCCACCTTGCAGACCTGACGGTCATAGGTGAACAGACCGTTGACCTCGTCCTCGACGTCGCTCACCTGCGTCAGCACGGTGGCGCAAAGTCCGTCTTCGATGGCGGGGATAATTTGCGTGCGATAGAGCGTGTCGAGTGCGTCGGCAAACGCCTCTTTCGTCTCAAAATGGCGATAGCCATAGGTCTTTTTGAGGTTAAACGCGTGCCCCTCAATCTTGCAGGAATAGCCGCCAGACTCCGACAGCACCAGCGGCTTGTCCGCCGTGGCGGTGAGTTTTACAGGCTTAAAATACACGTGCTCGCTCTGCACATCGGTGTTGCGGCAACGGAACCACCCCGAAGCGGTATCCCAAATGCGGGAAGGATCCCGTTTTTTGAGCGCGGTGTAGAGCCTGTCGGCATCGTGTTGTCCCCAGCCTTCGTTAAAGATGGTGTAGTAGCAGATGCAAGGATGATTATTGAGCAGCGTCAGCGTCTTTTGTGCCCCGTGAGCGAACCATTCCCGTTGACGGCGTGATGTGCGGCGCGGCAAACCTTTCTTGAAACCGATGGTGGGCAGCGCGGTGTCGCGCAGGAATGAATAGCGCCCGTTGTTGATCATATCCTGAAACACGATCATACCGTAAAGATCGCAATAATAATAGAATAGATCTGGCTCAATTTTGATATGCTTGCGCAGCATATTGAAGCCAAGCTCTTTGCAACGCAGAATATCCTGCTTGAAGCCCTCGGGGGTGGCGGGCATAAAGATACCGTCGGCAAAATAGCCTTGATCCAAAAGCCCGTGGAAGAAATAGGGCTTGCCGTTGAGGGCGATAAGCGAGTGGTCGCCGCTTTGCGTAATACCCACTGTGCGGAAGGCGAAATAGGAGGAAACCGTATCCGCACCGCAGGTGAGGGTGAAACGATAAAGATAAGGGTCTTCGGGCGACCACAGACGCGGGTTTTCGGGCGCAAAGGTGAAGGTGTCACCCTCAAAAGAGAACTGCTCCTCGCCGTCGGGGGTGGTGACGGTGAGTATTTTTGACGGGTCGCCACCTTGAATATGCAGAGTGACCGCCTTGTCGGATATATCCGTTTTGATGCCCGTGATATAGTTTTCGGGTACGCTCTCCATCCAGACGGTCTGCCAGATGCCGCTGGTGGGGGTGTACCACATACCGCCGCGCTTGCGACGCTGTTTGCCGTATGGTTGGTCGGTGTCGAGCGGATCGGTCACTTCTGCCGTCAGCACATTGTCGCCCAACTGCAAAAGCGTGGTCACGTCCAGCGTGAACGGCCAATAGCCGCCGATATGATGCCCCGCCAGTTTTCCGTTGACAAAGACGTAGACCTCCTGATCAACCGCGCCAAAATGCAATAGCACGCGGTCACGCAGGAACTCCTCGGTCAGCGAAAAGGTGCGCAGATAGATGAGCGTATCGTTTTTGGCGAAGTTGCGCCCAATGCCCGAAATTTTGGATTCGGGCGGAAACGGCACCGTAATTGTGCCGAGCATTTCTTCATTTTTACCGCGACGGCAGGACAGTTGCCACGCACCGTTAAGGCACAGATAGCTGTCCCGTTTAAGCTGCGGGCGGGGATATTCCGTCCACGGCACGGCGGGCATATCTGCCTCAAACGGCGTGGTCAAAAGCTCGAAATCGGTTTTATTGTCAGTATTCATAAAACAAACCTCAAATCGCAAAATCAATAAAAATAGTATAACACAGTTTCACCCGAATGGCAACTGCTCAAAAGTGCGTGCAAGGAAAAAACGCACCGCAAAAGCAGTGCGTTTTCGTATTAAAACTTATACCAGCAGGTCGCCCAAGCATTTGACGTACTTGTCAGCATCGGTCAGAATACCGCCCACGTCTATGGCAATGACGCCACAGCCTGCGTTACGTGCGGCTTCAATACCCGCTTGCGAGTCCTCAAAGACCACGCAGTCGGCAGGAGCAAGACCAAGCATTTCGGCGCCTTTGAGGAACACCTCGGGATCGGGTTTCGCTTTGGATACGCTGTTGCCGTCAACGACGGCGTCGAACAGATCACGAATACCGAGCTTGTCCAAAATCAAGGGCGCATTTTTGCTGGCGGAGCCGAGCGAAATGCGTACACCGTCGTTTTTGAGTTGGCGCAGATAGGCTTCCGCACCCTCCAAAAGCTCACTGCTGTCAAGGCTTTGCAGCATTTCCACGTAGCGGTTGTTTTTCTTTTCCGCCATCACCTGTTTCTCTTCTTCGGTGGCGTCAATGCCGCCCACCTCCAAAAGGATTTCCAGCGAGCGCATACGGCTGACGCCTTTAAGCCGCTCGTTGTCGCTCTCTTTGAACTCAAAGCCCAATTCCGCGGCGAGCTCTTTCCAAGCGAGATAGTGGTATTTGGCAGTGTCAACGATGACGCCGTCCAAATCAAAAATAGCACCTTTCATATCTTTCACCCTCAAAAAATATATTTTTCTTTATTGACCGTCACGCAGATGCCGTTGGTAGGCTTATCAGCGGTGATCGTCGTGCCGTTGTGGGTAGCGCAGACGGTGAGTCGGACACCCTTCCACAAAAGCTTAAAGCTGAGCTTGTCCCAATGAGCAGGCAGCTTTGGAGAGACGTCCAGCGCGTCGTCGGTATAGCTGACGCCGCCAAAGCCGAACACCGCTGCGTTCCAACTGCCGCCGTTTGCCGCGGGATGTGTGCCGCCGATATAGAGCGAGCCGAGATATTGCTTCGTGTCGCCCGTCAGATCGACGGTCGCGGTCTTCATAAAGTATTTGTAAGCCCAATCAGGCATACCGATGCCCGCCGCCACAATACCGTAAGCACAGGCGGACAGAGAAGAGCCGTGCTCGGTGTACGGCTCGTAATATGCCCAGTTCGCCTTTTTGATCTCGTCGGAATATTGTGAGCGGAACACGTTGAGCATCATCAGCACGTCGGCTTGTTTGAGAATACGGGTGGTGGTGGCAAGACCGTTGCCGCCGCCCAGATATTCATTCGGGATGATGATGCGCTCTTTGAGCGCCGCGAGGCTGATATCCTCCAACCTGAAATAGCCGTCAAACTGCTCGATAATGCCGTTTTCGTTGGGCTGGGGGATATAGAGCTTGTCGACAAAGCCATCAAACACGGACAGATCGTGCTTTTCGGCAAACGCCGCAAAGAAAGCGGGATCGTTATTCTTGACATAGTCGAGTGCCTTGTCAAACGCCGCGGCAACATACGCCGCCATCTTGTTGGTGAAAGCGTTGTTGTCCACTCTTTCGTGGTATTCGTCAGGTCCCACCACGTCGAGGATCTCGTAGCGACTTTTAAGCGGCTTGTAGACGGCAAAGCTGTAGAAAAACAGCAGGCATTGATACATCATTTCAAGGCCGCCCTCAAAGAGCAGGGAATAGTCACCGCTGACGGTGCAATATTCCCACAGTCCATACACGGCGTCAGCACTGATATGTATCTGCTTATCTTTGAAGTGGGTGCGCATCGGGCGGTTGGTGAATACGTCGGTGATATTGAACAGGGTGCAGGCATCGTCGCCCGACTCCTGACTTTCCCAAGCGTAGAAGGCACCCTCAAAGCCGAACTCTTTCGCTTTGCGTTTAGCGCCTTCGATGGTGTTGATGCGGTATTTCGCAAGGTTTTTGCAAAGTGTGGTGTCGGTGAAGGAGAAAAACGGCATCATAAACATTTCGGTATCCCAGAATGCCGCGCCCTTGTAGACCTGTCCCGAAAGACCGCGTGCCGGAATGGAGCATTTGTCGGTGTTTCTGGGGACGATGGAACTTAAATGATAGATGCTGTAACGGATGGCAAACTGTGCCTCTTCGTCGCCGTCGATACGCACGTCGCTGTTTGCCCAAATATCTGCCCAAACCGCCTTGTGCTCGGCGAGAAGCGTTGCATAATCCTCCGAGATAATTGCCTTGAAAGCGTCGAGAGAGCCCTCGCAGCCGTCACCCCAATAAATACCGCACAGTTTCACAAACTCAAACTTTTCGTCGGCTTTGAGTGCAACTTCGGTTTCGTTTTCAGCACCGACAATATATTCGTAAACGCAAATCGGGGTCTTGTTTTCGTTGGTCTGCAGCTTGAGAACGTTCACATCCGCTTCGCTGTATTGTTCAAGCACGGTGAAGTGTTCGCCGTTGATGTTCCAGATGTCGGTGTCCACGCAGGTGGAAACGTGAACGTTGGTATCTGTATCGGACGATACAGAAAACTTGATAGCCGCCAGATTTTCACGCTTCATACTCAAAAAACGCTCGGCTTCCACCGTCACCTTGGCGCCACTTGCGTTAAACACCGTCTTGCGGCTGTGAATACCGTTTTGAATGTCCAGCGTTTGACGGTGCTCGCCAATGCTCGCGGTGAGTGCACTCAACACCTCGCCGTTGGCAGAAACTTTGACGCAAAACGGGTTGGGGGCGTTGACGGACTCGCGCCACAGGTCACCGTTTTTATCAAACAGACCTGCCATATTGAGGGCGACAAGCTCATCCTTGCCAAATTCCTCCAAAGTGCCGCGGTAGCCCATATAGCCGTTACCGATCAAGAAACGGCTGCCGTTTTGCTCCACTTTATCTTTTAAGAATGTGTTTTCTTCAATATTCCAAGTGCCGATCTGCAAAAAAGACAACTCCTTTCCGGGGATTGAAAGTGTCGTCCTTACTATATCAATATTGACGGATAATGTCAAGATGTGCGTGCCGCGAAAAGTCTTATGAAAATTTACTCTAAAAAAAGAACGGAACTCAAGCGTCACATCACACCTGAGTTCCGTTGTGTCTATGGGCTACAAAAAAGATATTTTCGTCAATTTTGCGTATGAATTCGAACTCTTACATTTTTACCGTGGAATTGAAATGCAATTCTCTTCAAGTTGTGGAATGAAAAATACAACGGCGACAATCGCAGTACCGCTTTCCGCAATCGTGACCGCCCACCAAATTCCATCGCTCTCCATAAAGAGAGGCAAAACGCACAGAAGAACGGACGAAAGAATGAGTCCGCGCAATAGCGAAATCACCGTTGCGGAGGTTGCCTTTGTTACCGATTGCAGATAAGCAATAACGAACATATTGATCGCCATTGGGAAGAAGGATACGGTATACACACGAATGATGTACGGAGCGATCTCCGCAACCTCGGGCGTTACCTTCATAAACAGTTTAATGATCTCTGACGGGAACAAAGCGCACAAGGCAAAGCTGATAATACCGAACACGACCGCAGTTCTCATTCCAATCTTAGCAATGGTATGATAACGATCTTTCTGTTTTGCTCCGAAATTAGCCGAAACAATGGGCTGTGCCGCTTGACCGATTCCTTCAAAAACGCTGAGGAACAACGCTGCTATCGTACACAAAAGTCCGTATACGGCAAGAGCAGCAGAGCCGGAGTATTTCATAATCTGATTGTTGATGATATATGTCACGACTGTCATTGCAATTTGAGAAAGTCCTGCTCCAAACCCGATAACGCTGATCTTTCTAACCGCAGTAAACCACTTGAATGGTTTTGCGAGTTTTAGCGAAGTCTTGCCGAGCAGAATATATCCGATGAGCAGAACACTCTGCACCACAGAGCCTGCTACGGTTGCGATTGCCGCGCCCGCCATTCCCATACCAAGTGGAAAGACGAGAACGATATCCCCGATAATATTCATCACGCCGCCTATGAGTGTGACGGTCATTACAAATTTGGGTGCGCCGTCGGTACGGATAAAGCAACCGAGGTAGGACACCAAAACGAAGGACGGGAACGCGCCAAATATCCATTTGCCGTAATCCAAGGCATAAGGAAGAAGAACATCATCCGCACCGAACAGACGGTAGATCGGGATTTGAAACGTAACACCGAGTATCCAAAGTACGAGGGTGACGATACCGACGTAGAGCAAGGATGCGGTATAGTAAGCATCGCCTTTTTCACGGTTGCCCTCGCCCCTTGCCTTGCTCATCAGCACAGAACCGCCAACACCGCAAAGGAGTGCGAGAAAATGTGCAATAGAAAAGATAGGCAGTACAACGGCACAGGCGGCAGTTCCGTTGGGGCCGCTGTCCTGACCGATTACGATGGTATCTACAAAACTGTATATGGCTAACGCAACCGCTGAACTGACGGCAGGAACAAGGAATTGCCAAAACAGCTTTCGGGGATTATCCTTGAGAAGATCCATTTTTCATATCCTCCTCAAATGCTTCCTTTAGGTTTGCTCCGAAATATTCGAGGGCTTCAATAAAGGTATCAGAATATTTATCTAATGTTTTAGCGAGCGCCTTATCCTCGGCGCGATAGACAAACGCCATAAACTCCTTGGCGTAAGCCTTGCCCTCATCAGTGAGTATGATCTGCATCTCACGGCGCTTGCCGGGGATGGCGGTGAGCGTAAGATAGCCTTGAGCTTCCCATTTTTTTGTGATGGTATTGACCGTGGTTTTCGGCACAAGCCATTCCTCACAGATCTCCTTTTGAGAATGTGGCTGACCGTCGTCGAGCGCATACATGATGCAAAGCTCGGTATCGGACAATCTCTTTTTCTTTTCACTTGCGTAATATACCTCGTCGATGTTATACAGTGCGAGGATCAGCCTTTTGGCATTTTGTCTTATGTTTTTCATAAACCCTCCAATAATACGGACTCGGACTTGTATAGTATAGTACGAATTCGGATTTTTGTCAAGACTTCCCGGCAAAATGAACTTACTATGAAAATTGAGGATTTATTGAGCACCTACAAAAAATGTCGTAAAATTGTTTCAATGCATTCAATATGGGAGTTGAAAATATGAGAACTTATACCCAAGAAGAAAAACAAGCGGTCATTGACCGTGTTATATCCGGTGAGCCTTCTACGAGTATCCTTGTCGACACCGGTATACCCAAAAGTACATTTTATGGCTGGGTACGTGCTTACCGTGACGAACTGGAAGCAGGCAAACGCAAGGAGGTCAATGTCCGCAATTTTCATTTGCTCGAAAACAAGGCCGCACGTCTGGAAGATATCGTTGAAATACTAAAATCTGCGACTTGCACGCCGAAGTCACCATTAAAGCAGCGGTTATATGCCGCCGAGCAACTTTACGGAAAATATAACGTGCATGTCATTTGCGATGCCTTTGACATTCCGCGAGGAACGTTTTATAACCACGTTCTCCGCAACAAGAAAGACAACACGTGGTATGCGAAACGTCGGGAGGAACTACGGCTTCGCATACAGGAGATCTACGACGAAAGCAATCAGA
>SVOU01000034.1 GCA_015066215.1 Oscillospiraceae bacterium
GCGTGCTGCCCAGACCCGTAACCACGCAAGCGGCGAGATTAGCTTCCGCCTGACCTATACCAAGGCCGGTACCTATACCTACACGGTCTACGAGGAGATCCCCGCGGATGCCAACAAGATCGGCGGCTTCACCTATGACACGACGGTGTACACGGTCACGGTCACGGTTGCCGATAACGGAGACCAGACCATCACCGCCACCGCGGTCATCAACAACGGCAACAGCAACGTGGACGATATGGTGTTCCAAAACACCTACGACGCCACCGACGCCACCGTCACGCTGGAAGGTACCAAACTGCTGACGGGCAAAACGATGCAGGACGATGAGTTCACCTTTGAACTCAAAGCCGTGACCGCGGGCGCGCCGATGCCTTCTGTGACTACGGTGAAAAATACCGCGAAAGGCAAGTTCGTTTTCGACACCATCACCTATGCAAAAGCGGGCGTCTACGTGTATGAACTGTCCGAGCAGGACGGCGGTATCGCCAACTACGACTACGACAAGTCGGTCTACACCGTCACCGTGACGGTGACCGACAACTCGCAAGGATTGCTCACCGCCCGCGTGGCTATCGCGAAAGACGGTATGCCCTCCACCGAAGTGGTGTTCCGCAACGGCTTCGTGCCGACGCCCATTTCGTATGAGATCCACACCGATTTCGGCGGCGAAAAGGTGTTGAGCGGTCGCGACGGCAAACCGCTTGCCGAGGGCGAGTTCACCTTCAAACTGATCAACGCTCCCAACGGTGAGCAGATCGGTGACACGGTCACCAACGCCGCCGACGGCACGTTCAAATTCCCCGCCGTTTCCCTGAATGCCGCAGGTGTCTATCACTTCAAGGTCGTCGAAGTCATCGGCGACGTGTTGGGCGTCACCTACGATACGTCCTCTTATCACATCCGTCTGGAAGTCGTTCAGGACGCCAACGGTGTTTTGACCATCAAGGATAAGCAACTGCACAAGGGCGTTGTGTCCAAGCAGGACGTTGACGGCGTGCTGACCGAAGTGACCACCTATGAGAACATCACGGGCAGCGGCAAGATCGTGTTCAATAACACCTATACCGCTACTCCGACCTACGTCATTTTGGAAGCCACCAAGATTTTGATCGGCAGAGAGCTTGTCGAAGGTGAGTTTAAGTTCGATCTTCACAAAACGGCGGCTGACTTTGCCTATGACGAAACCACCGTTTGGCAGGATGACGTCACGCTCACCTTGAAGGATAATGGCGACGGCATTGTTATATTCCGTCCCGAAACCTTCAACGAGGTTGGTAGCTACTACTATGTGATCGTTGAGGATGAAATCGACGAAAACGGCATCACAACGGATAAAACCGCCCACAAAGTTGAGATCGTGGTGACAGACGATCACCATGGCAATCTGACAGCCGCCATAAAAGTAAACGGCGAAGATATCACGGGTGCCATTGCCGATACGGTGGTATTCCGCAATATCTACACGGCGCCCGAACCCGATCTGGATTCCCCTGACACCGGCGTTGCCAGCCAGCTTTGGCTGTGGTTTGCGTTGGCGTTGACGGGTGGTGCAGGCGTTTTTGGTAGCGGCGTGATCGGCAAAAAGAAAGTTAAAGGCAACTAATTTCTAACATCCTGAGACGGCGGCAGATTTTTCTGCCGCCGTCTGCACTTTTATCTTGTTTACTGTCGCAAAATATGGTAAGATGCAAGAGAAAAGGGGGCGGCACTGTGAAAATCTTATCCTTTGGTGAAATATTGTGGGACGTTTATCCCGATAAACAACATATCGGTGGCGCGCCGCTCAATTTTGCGGCGCATCTTGCCAAGCACGGCGAAGACGTGTCCATGCTTTCGGCGTTGGGCAAGGATACGCTCGGCAAGGAAGCCTTGCAGCAACTGAAAGCGTGGGGAATAGATACGACCTACGTGGCGACGCTGTCGGACAAGCCGACGGGAAGCTGTCAGGTGACGCTGGACGCCAACGCCGTGCCAACTTATAATTTGTTGGAAGACGTTGCCTATGACTATATTCCCTGTGATACGGTGACGGATACCTTTGACGTGCTGTATTTCGGCACGTTGGCGTTGCGCAGTACCTATAATCTTGAAAGCTTGCAAAAGTTGCTGAATAAAGGACGCCACCGCGACGTGTTTGTGGACGTCAATATACGCCCGCCGTTTTATACGGCGCAGACGGTGCGATTTGCCGCGGAAAATGCGACGATCATCAAAATAAGCGATGAAGAAATGCCCACAGTCGCATCTTTGCTTGGGCTTGAAACTGCCGCTGTACAGGATTTTGTTCGCGTGTTGGCAAAAAAGTATCCCAACCTGCGTTGTATTATCGTCACGCGGGGTGCTGACGGCGCATTGGCGTTTGACACCGCGCACAACGCCCTCTATTCCTGCGAGAGTGAGCGTGTGCAGGTGGTGTCCACCGTCGGCGCGGGAGACTCTTTTTCGGCGGCGTTTTTGCACAAATATTTGCAAGGTCAAGGGCTTGATGCTTGTTTGGTATATGCCGCCAAAGTAGCGGGGTTTGTGGTGTCCCATGTTGGGGCAGTACCGGAGTATCACAAAGCCGCTTTCGGCTGAATGTTATCAAAGCAAGCGGGAGGTATCGTTTATGCGGACAATAACCTATGAAGTGGACCTGTGCGTGGTCGGCGGCGGATTAGCGGGACTTTGCTGTGCCATTTCCGCGGCGCGTAAGGGGGCGTCCGTTGTTCTTGTGCAGGACAGACCGGTGCTCGGTGGCAACGCGTCTAGCGAGATACGTATGTGGATAAGCGGTGCACACGGAAAGGATAACCGCGAGACGGGTATTGTTGAGGAACTTGAACTGGAAAACTACTACCAAAACAAGGGACTTAAGTTTTCTGTTTGGGATAGCGTGTTGTTTGAGAAAGCCAAGGCGGAGCAAAATCTTACCTTGCTACTCAATACCGCTTGTTTCGATGCACAGATGGATAGCGACTGCATTGTCAGCATCAAGTGCTGGCAATCCAACGCAGAGACATTCCACGTTGTAAAGGCGAGATACTTTGCGGACTGCTCGGGAGACAGCATTTTGGCACCGCTTTCGGGCGCAGAATATCGCTACGGCAGAGAGGCAAAGGCGGAGTTTGGGGAAACTATTCCGCCTGAAACCGCCGACAGCAAAACGATGGGTATGAGCTGTCTGTTTCAGATAAGGGAGACTGACCATAAGGTGGATTTCACGCCGCCTTCCTGGGCATACACTTACGAAACCGATGCGGATCTGCCCTACAAAGACCACAACCTGACCACCAATTTTTGGTGGATTGAGGTGGGTGGTGAATGGGATTGTCTACACGACACCGATCGCTGCCGCGATGAGTCGCTGAAGATTGCCTATGGCGTGTGGGATCATATGAAAAATCGCGGCGACCACGGCGCAGATAACTGGGAACTGGAATGGATCGGTTTCCTGCCGGGTAAGCGCGAAAGCCGACGCTATGTCGGCGAGCATATCATTACCCAAAAGGATGTGGAGAACGGCGGGCATTTTGAGGATGTGGTGGCATACGGCGGATGGACGATGGATGACCATTTTCCGGCAGGATTTTACTACACCGCAGGTCATCCTACCATCTATCATCCCGCCCCCAGCCCGTGGGGTATTCCTTTGCGTAGTATGATCTCGCGCAATGTTCGAAATTTGGTGTTTGCGGGGCGCAATATCAGTGTGACGCACGCTGCGCTCAGCTCCTCCCGCGTTATGGCGACTTGTGCGCTTTTGGGACAGGCCCTCGGCACGGCGGTGGCACAGGCGGTCGCAGAGCAGGCGGATATTCGTTGCATAGATATAGCTCAATTGCAGCAAACGCTGATGGATGACGATTGTTTCGTCCCATATCATGACCGCTGTGTGTCTGCATTGACCCAAAACGCAGTGTGCAACGCCGAAGTTGTGCGCAACGGTAAGGAGCGCGGTGAGGAAAACTGCTGGAAAGGTGATGTGGGCGACAGCCTTGTGTATACTTTTGATGCCGATACAGACGTGAAAGAAATCACCCTGACGTTTGACAGTGACCTCAATCGCGGTTATCTCAATATGCCTTGTAACTACCCGCTTTTCGAACCGCGCTATCGCGTGCCGTCGACGCTTGTGAAGGCCTACAAACTTATCGGCACCGGCGAAAATGGGGAACAGGTTTCGCTGACCGTTACGGATAATCACCAGAGGTTTGTCAGACATACTGTAGAATGGAAGATCAAGCGCTTGGAGTGGATCCCGCAAAAGACGCACGGTTGCGAACGGTTTCGTGTGTTTCGCTTTGAGGTGGAATGAGCGGATCACAAAAACGAAGGATTGATAGTGCACAAAAAATGGCTATGCTGTGCGCGGATATTTGAAAATGGGAGGGATTTCTATGAAACATATCAATGTGGGTGTGATCGGTCTGGGCAATCGCGGCAGTGGCATTATGGAGTGGGTGCTGTTAAAGATGCCCGAAGTGACCGTGACCGCCGTTTGCGATGCGTACGAGGATCGTGCGCAAAAAGCCGCCGAAGTCGTAAAGGAAAAGGGCGGCAACACGCCGCTTGTGACCACGGACTATATGGACGTTGTCACCAGCGATAACGTGGATGCCGTGGTGATCCTGACGGCGTGGGAATCACACGTTTCCATCGCCTTGGCGGCGATGCGCAACAAAAAAGCAGTCGCGATGGAGGTCGGCGGCGCCTATACCGTCAAGGAGTGCTGGGAACTCGTCAACACCTATGAGGAGACCAAAACGCCCTTTATGTTTTTGGAAAACTGCTGTTTCGGCAGACGCGAGATGATGGCGCTGAATATGGCGCAGCTCGGCGTTTTGGGTGAGATCGTGCATTGTGCGGGTTGCTATGCGCACGATCTGCGCAAGGAGATCTCTTTTGGATGCGAAAACCGCCATTACCGTCTGCGCAACTATCTCAACCGCAACTGCGAGAACTATCCGACCCACGATCTGGGACCTATTGCCAAGGTGCTGAGTATCAATCACGGCAACCGCATTTTGTCGCTTACTTCCACCGCATCCAAAGCGGCGGGACTCAAAGAATATATCAAAACCAACAAACCCGCCGATGACGTGTTGCAAGACGCCACGTTTAAGCAGGGAGATGTTGTCACAACGGTGATTACTTGTGCGGGCGGCGAAACGATCGTGCTGACGCTGGATACCACTCTACCGCGCTATTACAGCCGCGGATTTACGGTGCGCGGCACCAAGGGTATGTACGAGGAAGTGACCGATTCGGTCTTTTTGGATACGCCCGAGGACAGAGAGAAGGATTTCACCTGGCGTGCCAACTGTGTCGGCAACGCGGCGTCTTATGAGGAAGCGTACGATCACCCCGTCTGGAAACGCTATATCGAAGAGGGCGTGCAAGGTGGACACGACGGTATGGACTGGCTGGAGTTTCAGGCGTTTTTCCACTGCCTGCGCGAGGGCGAGCCGATGCCTGTCGACGTATATGACGCGGCGACGTGGATGGCGGTGACCACCCTGTCCGAGCAGTCGATCTGCAACGGCTCTGTACCTGTGGCTATGCCTGATTTCACCCGCGGTAAATGGCTGATGGAATAAACAAACATAAAAGGGATACCGTTTTTCGCTGCGGTGTCCCTTTTTATTTGCTATTATGAAAAAAGTGTGGTATACTGTAAAAGATGATCGTGAAAGGTGGCGAAAGCGGTGGCAAAATATGATTATCTGATCGTGGGAGCGGGACTTTATGGTGCTGTCTTTGCCCGACAGGCGACGGATGCGGGCAAAAAAGTGATGGTTATCGAAAAGCGCCCCCACATTGCAGGCAACGTCTACACCAAAGAGGTGGAGGGCATCCACGTGCACGTATACGGCGCGCATATTTTCCACACCACCCGAGAGAACGTGTGGGACTATGTCAACCGTTTTGCACGCTTTAACCATTTCGTCAACGCCCCCGTGGCAAACTATCACGGCGAGCTTTTTTCGCTGCCCTTTAATATGTATACTTTTAATAAGATGTGGGGTGTGACCACTCCGCAGGAAGCTGCCGACAAGCTGGCGGAACAGCGCCGCGCCGCCCCTGTGGGCGAGCCGCAAAATCTGGAAGAACAGGCGTTGCAGCTGGTGGGGCGCGATATATACGAGAAACTGGTGCGTGGCTATACCGAGAAGCAGTGGGGACGCCCCTGCACCGAGTTGCCTGCCTTTATCATCCGCCGTCTGCCGTTGCGGCTGACCTTTGACAACAACTATTTTAACGCTCCCTATCAGGGCATTCCCGAGGGTGGCTACACCCGTATGGTGGCAAATATGCTTGACGGCATAGAGGTGCGACTCAACACCGACTATCTTGCTGACCGTGCAAAATGGGACGCGCTGGCTGATCGTGTGGTGTACACGGGCCCTATTGACGCTTTCTTCGATTATCGCTTGGGAACCTTGCAATATCGCAGCGTGCGATTTGAAACCGAAACGCTGGATATGCCGAATTTCCAAGGCAACGCTGCTGTCAATTACACCGATCGTGAAACACCGTTTACGCGCATCATCGAACACAAGTGGTTTACCTTTGGCAAGGACGACAACGGCAACGATCTGCCCAAAACGGTCATCAGCCGCGAATACAGCCGTGAGTGGACGGTGGGGCAGGAGCCGTATTATCCCGTCAACGACAGCGAGAATAATGCGCTTTACCAAGCCTACAAAAAACTGGCAGATCAAACGCCGAATGTGCTGTTTGGTGGCAGACTCGGCGAATACGCCTATTACGATATGGACGCCGTTATTGCCGCGGCACTTGATGCGGCAGACAGCGAGCTTTGAACCAAAACTGACAAATGAAAACCCCTGACCAATCTTTGGTCAGGGGTTTTCCGCTTTTTAGGCTGCTGAAATTTGTGTAAGGTTTTTGGTAAAAACCGCTGAAAACTTGTTGCAAAAGGTGTCGAACAAAGTCGAAACACTTTGATTTTCTAGGGGAAATGACCGGAAATCGCTGCTTTTGCGTCGGGTTTTTCACACCGTTCCAAAAAAATAACTGGCAAACTATTGCAAAATATGGGAATAAATGGTAAAATCAAACTGCATTCCAAAAGAGATAAGGGGATAAAATATGGAAAACGGTAAAATTAAAGTGCTTTTTGCAGACAACAGCGAGCAGGTTTTGGCGACGTATGGAAAAGCAATGCGCGAGTGCGGTCTGGATGTACAGTCGATCGAAAAGAATGGACGGCTGGTGATCCAAGCTGTTCAGCAGTATCGTCCCGATGTGGTGCTGATGGATCTGTTTATGCCGCAAACCGACGCGCTTGGTGTGCTTAACACCATCAAGCAGAGTCACATCGAGCCAAAACCGCGCTTTTTGGTGATGTCCAGCTTCGACAACGCCAATCTGGAACGCGAGGTGATGCTGGCGGGCGCGGATTATTATCTGCTCAAGCCCTTCGATGCGCAGGAGCTGTGCCAGCGCATCCGCGCGTTGTGCCGCCGCCACGGCGAAACACCGATGCCGACCGGCGGCAACGCCAACACGCTGGAGATCCGCGTGACCGATATCATTCATCAGATCGGCGTGCCTGCCCACATCAAAGGATATCAATATCTGCGCGACGCGATTTTGATGGCGATTGAGGACGATGATATCATCAACGCGGTCACCAAACGGCTGTATCCGTCGGTAGCGAAAAAGCATGCGACGACCTCCTCACGCGTGGAGCGTGCCATACGCCATGCTATTGAAGTGGCATGGGACAGAGGAGACGTGGACGTACTCAACGCCTATTTCGGCTATACCATCCACAGCAGTCGCGGAAAGCCCACCAACAGTGAGTTTATTGCGATGATATCGGATAAATTCCGCTTGCAGCTGAAAATTTCATAATGCGAAAAGACCGTCGGATATTTCCGACGGTCTTTGTTTGGGTGTCAGTAATTAGCAGCAGCCACAGCCACAGTTGGAGGTGGGGACATTGTTGTCACAGCACTCATCGTCCACCAAGAGGATGAGAATGATGATGAACAGGATCCAGGTGCAATCGTTGCCGTTGAACAGGTTACGCAGACACATTTTTGTTTCGCCTCCTTTCGTTGCTTACATTATATACTATGCCTGCGGGCAAAAGGAGGTGACATTCTCGAAAACGGTAGTTTTTGAAAAACGTAAAAAACGGGAGCAATTGCCAGAAAACAAGCGATAACTTCCGATAATCGCAAACGATAATTGTATTTTGACCTTTCTTGACTTTGACTTTCTTTGATTTTCGGGTATACTGTATTTGAAAGTCAAGAAAGGTCAAAGAAAGGTGGCGAGTGGTATGCGTATGAGTGATGCCATAACCGCGTATATACTGAATATGTTGGAGCAAAGCGGATCGACGGAATTGCAGCGCAACACCTTGGCAGAACAGCTGGGGTGCGTGCCGAGTCAGATCAACTATGTGTTAACCTCACGGTTCACGCCCGAGCAAGGATATGTAGTGGAAAGTCGGCGCGGCGGCGGCGGTTTTATCCGCATCAGCCGCGTGGAAATGAAACCTACCGTGACGCCGCTGATGCACACCGTTAACGCTATCGGTGATACCCTGTCCACCGCGACGGCGGCGGCTGTTTTGGAAAATCTGGTGTATCAGGGCGTGATCACCGCTTTTGACGGGCGTTTGCTGGCTTCGGCACTTTCTGAGCGTGCCTATGCGGACGTTCCCGTGGAATACCGTGAACGTTTGCGCGCGACTATGATGAAACAACTGTTGACTACTATGCACTTAAAAAAGGAGTGAGCCTATATGCTGTGTGAAAAATGCAAAGCCAATCCGGCGACGACATATCTCAAACGTACGATCAATGGGCAGACGACCGAACAGCATCTGTGTGCCGCCTGTGCGGCACAGACCGGATGGGGATCGGTTTGGAACGATTTTGGCGCTGAAATGCCCGCTTTATGGGGCAATCTGTTCGCGGAGCCGTCCTTGCGCGCGGTGACAGATCCTGTCAGATGTGAGTGCTGCGGGCACACCTTTGGGGAGATCTCCCGCAGCGGCAAAATGGGATGTCCGCAATGCTACACCACCTTTTATGACCGCTTGCTGCCGACCATTCGCCGTCTGCACGGCAAGACCCGTCACACGGGCAAGCTGCCGCAGGCGGGCACAGAGGCGGCTAAACGAGAGAGAGAACTGGAAAGTCTCAAAAAGCAATTGGCGGAAGCTATCGAAAAACAGGAATATGAAACCTGTGCCGTTTTGCGTGACCGCATTCGCGAACAGGAGGGACGGAAATGACCAAAACAGATAAATGGTATCGCCTTTCGGGTCCTGAAGGGGACGTGGTACTCAGTACCCGCATTCGTCTGGCACGCAACCTTAACGGGTTGCCGTTTCCTGCCTATATGACGGTGGAACAAAAGGAGAGTGTTGTGCAAAAGGTGCGTGCGGCTCTGCCGCAAAGCCCCAAGCTTACCCTGCTGGAACTGCGTAACACCCAGCGTATTGACGCGCTGTCTATGGTGGAACGCCACCTGATAAGCCCCGATTTTTCACGCTGTGCCGACGGCACGGCGGTGGTGCTGTCGGATGACGAAAGCGTCAGCATTATGCTCTGTGAAGAGGATCACCTGCGCTTGCAGATTATGCGCCCCGGTCTGCAACTGACGGAGGCGTTTGCCGCCGCGGATGAGCTGGATACCCAATTGGATGAGCAGCTGCATTTTGCTTTTGATGACCGTTTGGGCTATCTGACGCAGTGCCCCACCAATTTGGGCAACGGTATGCGCGCATCCTTGATGTTGCATCTGCCTGCGCTGGAGGAGAGCGGCTCGATACGCCAACTGGCGAATACGGTCTCGAAGTTGGGACTGACCATTCGCGGCTGTTATGGTGAAGGCAGTCGCTCGGAGGGACATATTTATCAGTTGTCCAATCAGGTGACGCTTGGCATCACCGAGCAGGAGGCGATGGATAATCTGCAAAACTTTGCGATGCAGATCGTGCGCGAAGAACGCGCCGCGCGTCGTAAATTGGCGCAGGATATGCGCTATCAGGACAATATTTGGCGCGCTTTGGGCATTTTGCGGTATGCGCGCTCGCTATCTCACCAAGAATTATTAGAGCTGACCTCGCATTTGCGGGTAGGACTTTCGACTGAGGTATTAAAGGGCGTTGCCTTTACAGGCGATGACCTCAACGCGCTCATCAACGATACCCAGCCCGCGACAATGATGATGCTGGCACGGCAGGAGTTGGAGCCTGTGGAGCGGGATACCGCCCGTGCCGTGACCGTGCGCGAACGGTTAGCGGAATAAATATACTTGCAAATGAATAAGGAGGAACGGCGATGTATCGTTTTAAGGGTTTTACAGACAAAGCAAACACCGCCCTCAACGCCGCTATTGAGGCGGCGCAGGAAATGGGACATACCTACGTGGGTACCGAACACATCGTTTTGGGCCTTTTGAAAGAGGGAACAGGGGTGGCGGCTACGGTGCTTGCTGAACAGGGCGTCACCGCTGCTGACTATGAACAATGGATCCGTCAGGCGGAGTCAGAGGGGACACCCACCCATCTGTCGCCTGCCGATTTGACGCCGCGCGCCAAAAAAGCCTTGGAGCTGGCGGTGGCAGAAGCGGCGTATATGAAAACGGGCTACGTAGGAACCGAGCATATCCTTTTGGCAGTGATGCGTGATGCCGACAGCGTCGCTATGCGGCTTTTGGAAGCCGCGGGTGCGCGCCGTGAGGATATCGTGGAGAGCATCGGCGAAGCAGTGGGCACTCAGCCGGGTGAGACCTCTGCGGCCGCGCCGCGCGGTACGCAACAGACGCCGCGTAAGGGCAACAGCCAGACCCCGACGCTGGATCAGTTTGGTCGCGATCTGACGCAAATGGCGCGTGAGGGGAAAATTGACCCCGTTATCGGTCGCGTCAAAGAGATCGAGCGGGTGATACAGATATTGTCGCGTCGCACCAAAAACAACCCTTGCCTTATCGGTGAACCCGGTGTCGGCAAGACGGCGATTGCCGAGGGGTTGGCGCAAAAGATCGTCAACGGGGAAGTGCCCGAGCTGCTGGCGGATAAGCGCGTGGTCACCCTCGACCTGACAGGTATGGTGGCAGGTACCAAATATCGCGGTGACTTTGAGGAGCGCATCAAAAACGCCATCGAAGAAGTGATGAAGGCGCAAAACACCATCTTGTTTATCGACGAGATACACACCATTATCGGTGCGGGTGCGGCTGAAGGGGCTGTGGATGCCGCCAATATTCTCAAACCTTCTCTGGCGCGCGGTGAGTTGCAGATCGTCGGTGCTACTACGCTTGACGAATATCGCAAGCATATTGAAAAGGACGCCGCGTTGGAACGCCGTTTCCAGCCCGTGGTGGTCGGCGAGCCTTCTGTGGATGAAGCGCAGCAAATTATGCGCGGCTTGCGCGATAAATACGAAGCGCACCACAAGGTGAAGATCACCGATGAGGCGCTTGACGCGGCGGTGAAGCTGTCGGTGCGGTATATCTCCGACCGCTATCTGCCCGACAAAGCTATCGACCTTATCGACGAGGCAGCGTCACGCGTAAGGCTGAAAGCCTTTACAGCACCACCCGACATTAAAGATACCGAGCAACAGCTCAAACAGCTTGCCGAGGAGAAAAAGGCGGCGATCAACGAGCAGGATTTTGAACGCGCCGCACAGTTGCGTGACGCAGAAAAACAACTGCAAGAGGAGCTTGCCGCCGCCAAAGCGCGCTGGGAGGAGGAAAATGCGGGCGTCAGCGGAGAAGTGACTGCTGAGTGTGTAGCACAGATCGTGTCGGGCTGGACGGGCGTACCCGTTTCCCAGTTGACCGAAGAGGAAGGTGCGCGCCTGTTGCGCTTGGAGGAAGAGTTGCACCGCCGTATCGTTGGACAAGACGAAGCGGTCACGGCGGTGGCAAAGGCCATACGCCGCGGTCGCGTGGGGCTCAAAGACCCCAAACGCCCCATCGGCTCGTTCCTGTTCCTCGGTCCCACGGGCGTTGGTAAGACCGAACTGTGTAAGACCTTGGCAGAGGCGATGTTCGGTGACGAAAATGCGATGATCCGTTTGGATATGTCGGAGTATATGGAAAAGCACACCGTGTCACGTTTGGTCGGCTCGCCTCCCGGCTATGTTGGCTATGACGAGGGCGGTCAGCTGACCGAAAAGATACGACGCAAGCCTTATACGGTGGTGCTGTTTGACGAGATCGAAAAAGCGCATCCTGACGTGTTCAATATGTTGTTGCAAATCTTGGAGGACGGTATATTGACCGATGCACAGGGGCGCCGCGTGGATTTCAAGAATACCGTCATCATTATGACCTCCAACATTGGCGCGCGGCGTATTACTGAGCGCAAGGCGTTGGGCTTCGGTGCGGATACCGCCGCGGTGCTCGGTGACCAGACCCGCATTCGCGAGGACGTGATGGATGAGCTCAAAAAGGCTTTCCGCCCTGAGTTCTTGAACCGCGTTGACGATATTATCGTGTTCCGCCAGTTGGGACAGGACGATATTGCGGAGATCGCGCGCCGTATGCTTGGCGGCTTGCATAAACGCTTGTCGGATATGGATATTGGACTTGAAGTGACCGACGCAGCTGTGGAAAAATTGGCAAAGGCGGGATTTGATCCCATCTACGGCGCGCGTCCGCTGCGCCGTGCCATTCAGGCACAGCTGGAAGATGCACTGGCAGAAAAACTGCTTAGCGGTCAGTTCGGCGCAGGAGAGACTGTTGTGGTTGATGTGAAGGACAATGCCTTTACATTCGAAAAAGCGTCTGCCCAATAAAGAAAAAAGACCGTTGCTTGTACGAATTTGGCAGGCAACGGTCTTTTCAATGGTTCTCACGCATAATTTACAGAAGATTTACGGTTTTGTGCATTGCCAAACGAGGGGATTCGTGGTAAGATAGGTGCATAGTGCCGTAAAGGAGAGGGAAAAATGGGCAAAAAAGCCATCAATGTGAAAAAACGTATGTGGAAAAGGGCCGGCAAGATTTTTGGAAAAATGATCTTGGCGGGCGTTCTGGGCGCGTTTGTGTATTTTTCACTGACAATGATCTTCACCAGTATGGGTACCTCCATTATTGGTGAGCAGGTATATGAGCAGGTGACGGAAAACGGCAGTACCAGTTGGGTGCTGATTGAAACCAAGTACTATTCCGGCACCACGACCGGTGCTGCAACGACCGCCACCTCGGGAACGACTGCCGCGACAGGTTCGACTACGGGGACGGATGCGACCGGCTCTACCGATAGCACTGCCTCAACGGGTGCAACCACAGGTGCGTCTGTGACCGGATCGACCACTGCGTCGACCACCACAACGACGACAACGCCGATCATGCGCCAGCCGATCTATTCCGAAATGTCCGGCGGTCTTACGATCATCTATAACGTCGTCACAACGGCGTGTATGCTGTTGCTGCTCGTCTGTATGTGTTACAGCGATATGTGGACGTTGGGCGACAAGGACAATAACAACGTCAATCTCGGTCGTATGGCAGAGGATAAGCTATATGGTCTGAAGGTCGGTCTGTTGGCGTCTGTGCCGTCCTTTATCACGTTTGTGTTGCTGGTTATCAGCAAGTGCGGTGGGCTTACCGATAAGTTTATCGTGTGGTATCGATTGCTGAATATGCCGTCCATTATGCCGCTGATGCTGATCACTGATAGCGCAAATGAAACCTCTGCCATTTCTGCGTGGCTGTTGATTCCGATTTTTGCGCTGTTGCTGATCGTTCCCGCATTCTGTGCGCTGGGCTACTTCCTTGGCTACAAGGAGTATTCGCTGAGTGAACACTTCTTGTACGTGGGAAAAGGCAAAAAGAAGAAGAATAGCTGAAATTGTTGATAAGAAACAGAGGGCAAAGTGCCACTTTGCCCTCTGTAAAAAAATTCTCAACAAAACCCAAAAAAATCAAAAATAATGGTTGACAAAACCGATATTCCGTAGTATTATAGTCAAGTCGCTGGTGGCTGGAAAACGGGAGCATAGCTCAGCTGGGAGAGCACCTGCCTTACAAGCAGGGGGTCACAGGTTCGAGCCCTGTTGTTCCCACCATTACGTGGCCCGGTAGTTCAGCTGGTTAGAACGCTAGCCTGTCACGCTAGAGGTCGACGGTTCGAGCCCGTTCCGGGTCGCCACATTTGCCTCTGTAGCTCAGTCGGTAGAGCAAGGGACTGAAAATCCC
>SVOU01000035.1 GCA_015066215.1 Oscillospiraceae bacterium
AACGTGCCGTCACAGCCGATACAGCCTGCATGATACACCTGCGCGCCTGCACGCGCCGCCGCAATAGATTGGTTGAGTCCTTTGCCGCCCGCGAAGGTGTCGAAACGGTTTGTCGCTTCGGTCTCACCGCTTTTGACAATATGGTCAAGGCTATACACGTGATCGATATTGCACGAGCCGATGTTCAGGATTTTCACAAGCCCCACCTCTTTCCTTGATATCATTATATCACATCTTATCAAGCGCACAACAAAAATATTGCAAAACGCCGCCCTTTTAGGCGGCGTTTTTATGGTGCTTATTGCATTTTCTTGAAAGTGTCGATCCACAGGCGCTTGATCAACTCGTGACCGCAAGCCGTAGGATGCACGCCGTCGCCCGCCCAATAGGTCGGCGGTGCCAGCTTGCACGCCTCGTCAAATGCGGGCTGCAACTCGATAAGCGGCAGATTATATTTTTCGGCAATCTTCTTGGCAACCGCCGCTTTTTCGGCAACGTCCTTTTGGAAACGTGCCAGGCGGTCGGGGATCTCCTCAATGTTGCAGGTCGCAGAACCTTCCAGCACGTACGGCGCGATGATCATCAGCTTGGTCTGCGGGCATGCCGCTTGAATCTCGTCGATCAGCATCGTGTAGATCTTCTCAAACTTTTCCGTTTCCACGCCGTTTTGGACGGAGATCTCGTGCCACGTATCGTTGACACCGATGAAAATGCTGGCGTAATCGGGTTGCAGATTGATGAAATCGATCTTGATACGGGCATACAGATCGACAACACGGTTGCCGCTGATGCCGCGGTTGATAAACTCATATTCATCGGGGTGATCCATACCCAGCGATGCCTTCACAAGGGTAGCATAACCGCCGCCGAGACCCCAAAAATCATTGCGATCTCTACCGCAATCGGTTATCGAATCACCTTGAAACAAAATACGCTTTGCCACTTTCACATCTCTCCTTTTGGTTGCTGTGGGCATATTATAGCACAACTGTTTTGGTTGGTAAAGAGTTTTGTTTGATAATTAACCGTCCTGCACCATACCACCGTCAAGCGCATACACTGCGTTGAGGTGAGTTTATGAAGCGAAAGCATAATCTACCCCTTGCCGTGGCGGATATCCACGGTTCGGAGACCTATCCCCATCTGCGCGGACAGGTGCGTTTTTATCAGCGACAGCATTGCGTGCTAGTGGAAGCAAGCGTGCAGAGACTGCCCGACAATATGACAGGCTTTTTCGGCTTTCACATCCACGCGGGCGATAACTGCGAGGGCAACGGCTTTTCCGGCACGGGCAGTCATTATAACCCATCCAACGCACCTCACCCCTACCATGCAGGCGATCTGCCACCCTTGCTGTCCTGCGGCGGCAACTCTTATATGGCGGTGGCAACGGGGCGCTTTCGCGTGGCGGATATTCTCGGCCGCACGGTGGTCATACACGATATGGTGGACGATTTTCACACCCAACCTGCCGGCAACGCCGGCACCAAAATCGCCTGCGGCGTGATCCGCAAGGTGTAATGGGCAAAGAAAAAGAAACACACCCTTTCGGGTGTGTTTCTTTTTTGGAACCGACACGCAAAACGGAACCGGTCTGAAAACCTGATTCTCTTTAAGCTTATGTGGATTTTCTGTATTTTATAAATAGAATAAATGTTTCCGCTAGCCAGAATATAAAAGTTGTTAAAAATCCAATTTGTAATGCTAACAAAATATCATAAACAGAAACCGAAATAGCCGGAGGAGTGTTTGAAGTGAAATATTGGGGGTCGTACACACCCGTTGGTAAACCAAAATAGTTTACTCTATTCATATATGTGCTAAAAAACGCAACTACACTCGTCAAAACAACACTAACTGGATAAAAGACTTTTCGTGATTTAATGTATTTTATAAAATGGCATAACAAAGCAAAACACATAGCCGCTAAAACCGAAAAACCAATTGTTTTACAATACGTGCTGAAAATTGCATTCCAAAAAACACCGTCATTTAGGAACAATCTTAAATATTGTATATTGCCAACAAATGCATTTTCAGTTTGATTAGTAATAAACATGACAACGGGCAAAACGGCCAACAAGGTTAAAGGCATAAATAAAAACAAAAATTCTCTAACTTTTTTCATCTCATCACCGCCTTGGGGAGATTATGGCAAGTCACGAATATCATATATTCGTATTTCCGCTTCGCCGTCTTTGTTTGCATATGCAGATAAAACAGCAAATACGCCTTCGCCATCGGTGGCGAAAGCTCGCCAATCTTCCAAGTTTATTTCCAAATCATAACTTTTTTGAGCAGAAAAGTCGAGAATATAGAAATCGTTATTGGGATCCGTATAAATAATTTTATCTCCTACTTTTTCATAAAGAGGATATGTATAAGTTTTATCAAAATATGGAGCACCAGTAAATTCTTTTTCTTCTTGAACAGATATATTTTTCCAACTGCCGTTATCATACACATCTAAATAGAACGTTTCAGAATCTCTCGCCACGTCATTATATTTAACGTCCACCCACATACGATATACTTTTCCGTCGACAACGGATATTTTTTCTCGTACTTGTGTGCTCTTGCAGGTAGTGGTCACATAGCTTAGCTTAAAATCACTCGATTTATCGGTACTATCTGAAGGTTTCTGTGTTGTTTTATCGACGCTATCTAAAGCATCCTCCGCAAAGCCGCAGGAAGATACAACAAATAAAACAAGTACTGATAAAACAATCGCTACTACTCTTTTCCCCATACATAACACCCCTGCGTAATATCTTTATTTTTATATTACCGCATTAAAATCCTGTGTGCAATAATTTTTTTCATTATTCACTAAAAATCAGTTCTCAATTTAATAATTAACAGTCATGCTTCCTCTTGCGGTGCCCGAAAAAATCTTCGGGCTTGCGCTTTCCCTCGATTTTTTCGACCGCTGCGCCAACCCCTGCTCGCTGCATCCGCCACCGGCGGCGCTCGCAGGCGTTGCCACCGACTTCGCTCGCTCAGTCGGTAAAGCGCGACTGCTAATGACGGTGCCGCAACTCAAACCGATAGAAAAGCAAAAAGAAAGACACGACTTTCATCGTGTCTTTCTTTTTGGCTGCTCCTGTCAGGCTCGAACTGACGACATCATGATTAACAGTCATGCGCTCTACCGACTGAGCTAAGGAGCAATATATGTCGGCACCTACCTATTTTCCCGGGCCGCTTCCAGCCAAGTATTTTCGGCGCAAGTGAGCTTAACTGCCGTGTTCGGGATGGGAACGGGTGTACCCTCACCGCCATCGGCACCGACTTTTGGTGACCCGTAGCGGATTCGAACCGCTGTTGCCGGCGTGAGAGGCCGGAGTCTTAGGCCACTTGACCAACGGGCCATATGGTGCACCATCAGGGGCTCGAACCCGGGACACCCTGATTAAGAGTCAGGTGCTCTACCAACTGAGCTAATGGTGCATCTATGCACGGCGCAAACCGCTTGACTATAATACAACACTTATTTCCCCTTGTCAAGTGTTATTTTTGAGTTTTTTTGAAATTTTTCATTTCTTTTATTTTGGGGGTAGAAAAAGTTTCCACTTTATGCTATGATGTGTTGGATATGCTTATTCTTTTTCCACGGAGGGAAATTTTTATGGAGCTTTGTGCGCCTTGCCTGTTTGGCATTGAGGGCATCGTTGCCGATGAACTGCGCCGTATGGGTGCAGAAAACGTGCAGCCTGAAAACGGACGCGTGTTGTTTTCGGGTGACGCCGCATTGTTGGCACGTGCCAATATTCAGTCCCGTTGTGCGGAACGCATCCAGATCCGTATGGGACATTTTGAGGCGCACAGCTTTGACGCGCTGTTTGAAGGCACGAAGGCACTTCCTTGGGAACAGTGGATCGGTCGCGAGGACCGCTTCCCCGTTAAGGGCTGGTCGCTCAACTCCGACCTACACAGTATTCCCGATTGTCAGGCAATTATCAAAAAAGCTGTGGTTGACCGTCTGCAAAGCTGCTATCACATCTCTTGGTTTGAGGAAACGGGTCCGACGGTACAGATACAGTTTACCATTCTCAAAAACGAAGTCACGCTGCTGATCGACACCAGCGGCGCAGGCTTGCACAAGCGCGGCTATCGCGAGCAGGCAGGCGGCGCGCCTATCAAGGAAACGCTGGCAGCGGCTATCGTGGACATCACCCGCGCCCGCAAGGCTTCGTTTGTGTGCGATCCCTGCTGCGGCAGCGGCACGCTGCTGATCGAGGCGGCGCTGTCCGCCAAGCGTATCGCCCCCGGCATACGCCGCAAATTTGCGGCGATGGCGTGGAACACCATCGACCCCGCCGTCTGGCAAGCAGAGCGACGCCGTGCGCGCGAGATGGAATGCCCCGATATTCCCTTCCACGCTATCGGTGGTGATATTGACCCCGCCGCCGTGGCACTCACCCGCGACAACGCCGCCAAAGCGGGCGTTGGCAACTGTGTCGAAGCCGAGGTCAAGGATGCGCGGACTTTCCGCTATCCCGCCGAGGGCGGCGTGGTGCTGTGCAACCCGCCCTACGGTGAGCGTTTGATGGACGTGGAAAGCGCGCGCGAGCTTTATCGCGTGCTGGGACACGTATTGCCCAACCGCACGCATTGGAGTCGCGCCATCATCAGCCCCGACGAGGATTTTGAAACCTGTTTCGGTCAGCGCGCCGACAAGCGGCGCAAGCTTTATAACGGTATGCTCAAATGCCAACTGTATATGTATTTCAAATAAAGGACTGAAAAATCGGAAAGCGAGGCGTTTTTATGCGTCACATATTCATCGTCAACCCCGCTGCGGGTAAAACGCGCAAAGCGATCGACATCATTCCCGCGGTGGAGGCCTATTTCCAAGAACACGGCGGCGAATACGCCATTCGCGAAACAACGGCCGCAGGCGATGCGACCCGTATCGCCCGCGAGGAGTGTGAAAAGGGCGGTGCCGTGCGCATCTACGCTTGTGGCGGTGACGGTACGCTGACCGAAACGGCGGCGGGCATTCCCGCTCGCTCATCCGCGGAGCTGGCGGTTGTCCCTTGCGGCTCTGCCAACGACTATATCCGCAGTTTCGGCACCGAAGCCGATTTTTTTGACCTGCCCTCGCTGATCGAAGGCACAGCTTCCCCCGTGGACGGCATCCGCTGTGGGAACTATCTCTCGGTCAACATCTGCGCGATGGGTATGGACGCTCTGGTGGCGTGGAAAATGGTGCGATACAAGCATTGGCCGCTGGTTTCGGGACCGATGGCATATAAGTTGGCGGTGCTGGACGTTTTATGCCACCGCATCGGCTGCAAACTGCGCGTGGTGATGGACACCCCCGACGGCGAAGTGACCCGCGAGGGCGATTTCCTTTTCTCCCTCGCCGCAAGCGGTCAATATTACGGCGGCGGCTATCACGCAGCCCCGCTTTCCAAGCCCAACGACGGTCTTTTGGACTTCGTGCTGGTGCGTAAGGTGGGCAGACTCAAAATTTTGGGACTGCTCAAAAAATACCGTGCGGGTCAGCATCTGGGGCTCGACATCTGCGAGCATCTGCTCGGTACGCGTATGCGCGTGTTCTGCGACAAGCCCACTCCCGTCACCGCAGACGGTGAGTGTTTCTCCGACACCGCCATCACCTTTGAGCTGGTCGAAAACGCCTTCAATTTCGTCATCCCCAAGCATTTGGTCAAGGTTCCTGCCACCGTTTGATCTGCTCCCGCCGTATTTCGGATGCGGCGGGACTTTTTTGTTTTTGGCAGGCATATCATAAAAGGAATGTAAAGATTTTGTAAAATGGTAAAATAAGTATTGCTTTTTTCTAAAATTTGGATACAATAGTGTTTAGCACTCCGAGTAAAAGAGTGCTAAAATGTAATCATTCAATGAATGGAGGATATATGTATGCAAATCAAACCGTTGGCTGACCGTGTGGTCATCAAAATGGTGGAAGCGGAAGAAACCACCAAGAGCGGCATCATTCTCGCCGGCTCTGCCAAAGAAAAGCCCCAGATCGCCGAAATCGTGGCCGTTGGTCCCGGTGGCGTCGTGGACGGCAAAGAAGTGACAATGCACGTAAAAGTCGGTGACCGTGTGCTCATCTCCCGCTATGCGGGCAACGAGGTGAAGGTGGACGGCATCGAATACACCATCCTGCGTCAAGACGATATCTTGGCGATCGTGGAATAAGTTAGGAGGAAACGATTATGGCTAAACAGATCCTGTACGGAGAAGAAGCCCGCAAGGCTTTGCAAGCGGGTGTGGATCAGCTGGCGGACACCGTCCGTATTACGCTGGGTCCCAAAGGTCGCAACGTGGTGCTTGACCGCAAATTCGGCGCTCCCCTCATCACCAACGACGGCGTGACCATCGCCAAAGAGATCGAACTTGACGATGCGTTTGAAAATATGGGCGCACAGCTGGTCAAGGAAGTCTCCACCAAAACCAACGATGCTGCCGGTGACGGTACCACCACCGCCACGCTGTTGGCACAGGCGCTTATCCGCGAGGGTATGAAAAACGTCGCCGCAGGTGCGAATCCCATGGGCGTGAAAAAGGGCATCCAGTTGGCTGTTGACACCGTTGTGGCGCAGGTGAAAGCCAACTCCAAAAAGGTCAACGGCACGGCGGATATCGCCTCTGCCGCTACCATTTCCGCGGGCGACGCGGTGATCGGTCAGCTCATCGCCGAGGCGATGGAGAAGGTGTCCGCCGACGGCGTTATCACCGTTGAGGAATCCAAGACCGCCGAAACCTATTCCGAGGTCGTTGAGGGTATGCAGTTCGATCGCGGCTACATCACCCCCTATATGGTCACCGATACCGACAAGATGGAAGCGGTGATCGACGACGCCTTCCTGCTCATCACCGACAAGAAGATCTCCAACATTCAGGATATTCTGCCCCTTCTCGAGCAGATCCTGCAATCCGGCAAAAAGCTGGTCATCATCGCTGAGGACGTCGAGGGCGAGGCGCTCTCCACCCTTATCGTCAACAAACTGCGCGGCACCTTCACCTGCGTGGCGGTCAAAGCCCCCGGCTTTGGCGATCGCCGCAAGGAGATGCTGCAAGATATCGCTATTCTCACGGGCGGTCAGGTCATCTCCGAGGAACTCGGTCTGGATCTGAAAACTACCACGATGGATCAGCTCGGTCGCGCCCGTCAGGTCAAGGTACAGAAAGAGACCACCATCATCGTGGACGGCGCGGGTTATCCCGAAGCTATCAAGGCGCGCGTGGCACAGATTCGCGCGCAGATCGAAACCACCACTTCCGACTTCGACCGCGAGAAGCTGCAAGAGCGTCTTGCCAAGATGGCGGGCGGCGTTGCCGTTATCAAGGTCGGTGCCGCTACCGAAGTGGAGATGAAAGAGAAAAAGCTGCGTGTTGAGGACGCGCTCGCCGCGACCAAAGCCGCTGTGGAAGAGGGTCTTGTCGCCGGTGGCGGCGTGGCGCTCATCAACGCCTCCTCTGCCCTGCTGCCTCTGCTTGAAACCACCGACGGCGACGAGAAAACGGGCGTCAAGATCGTGCTCAAAGCGATCGAAGAGCCTGTGCGTCAGATCGCGCTCAACGCGGGTCTTGAAGGCAGCGTCATCATCAACCAGATCCGTACCGAAGGCAAGCTCAACTACGGCTTTAACTTTGCGGACGAGACCTATGTGGATATGTTTGCCGCGGGCATCGTTGACCCGACCAAGGTCACCCGCTCTGCGCTGCAAAACGCCGCGTCCGTTGCGGCTATGGTGCTGACCACCGAATCTTTGGTGGCGGACAAGAAAGAGCCCGTGGCTCCCGCCGCCGCTGCTCCCGATATGGGCGGTATGTACTAATTCACCCGATGCTAAACAAAAAATCCCCGTTGCCGTGGCAACGGGGATTTTTTACGTTTGATTTATGCACGGCGCGGCGCATACACACCGCCGTCAACAGGCGTATCTTTCGTGCCGTCGAGGTGTTCACCCAGCAGATAGCGGCAATAGATGTAAATCGGTACCGCCGACCAGCCGTGGCACAGGCTGCCCGCACAGTGGAAATCCCATGCGCCGATCTCAGTCTCCCAGAAGCTGGTGGCACCGTTAAAGAGCATATTGCCCCAGATATCCGCCACGTTCTGCAAGACCCACGCACCGTATTTTTCGGGTTCCTTGCACAGCGCATCGTATTTGTAGATGGTGCAGCTTAAGGTGACGGGCACCAGTCCGCTGTCGGGGGCGACCAAGCGCTCGCAGAGAAGCGCGCGCTGACGGTCGTCGGCAGCGCCGGCGCAAACAGCCAAGGCTTGTGTCAGTTCGCCGTAATGCGGCGCGGTATTTTCGCCCAAGCGGGTGACAAACGCACCCGCGTCCTCATTCCAGAATGCCTGCATCGCCTGACGCAACTCCGCCAACTGCTTGCGGCAGTCGTCGGCTTCCGCTTGGCAATCCAACTTTTCAAACAAGGTCGCGGCATCTGCCAACGCCAACGCCCAAAAAGCGTTGAGCGGGGCTTCAAAGATTTTGTCCGTGGCGGGCGTAGAGCCGTCCACGCCGTCACTCCACTCGTAGAAGTTCCAAGCACCCGCGAAGTCAAAGCAAGGCACCAAACCGTTTTCCGCCTTGCGCGCGGCATAGGTCTGCAAAATGCGGCTCACGGTCGGCAGCATTTCCTTGCCGAAAGCGAGGTCACCGCTAAACGCCACCTGTTCAGCAACAGCGGTGATAAAGCACAGCGAAAACGCGGGGATGGTCACAGGCACGCGTGCGGGCGCGCACAGCTCCAAAAGTCCGTCCTCGCGCATACCGAGGCTGAGCAGTCGCAGGCTCGCCTGCGCCGCTTTTACCTCGCCAAACGCATAGTAGCCAAACAGCATCTGGTTGCGGGAATCCATCGCATAGAGCGCCTGCTCACGCCACGGGCAATCCTCATAATGCTCGTGGTGGCACAGTTCCAGCGTGCGGCAACTGACGTCATAAATGCGGTTGTGCAGGCTGTCGCCGCAACGGAAAGCGGGACGCGTGACGAAGGGATATTCCGTCGGTGCTACGCCCGCATAATAGATCGTGGCAGTTTTGGCATAGATATGCAGTTGCACGTAGCGGCAGCCAAGGCGCTTGAAGGGATAGCAAAACTGCTGGCGACCGGCAACGCCTTCATAAACGGTGGCGAACTGACGTCCGCCGCTTCGGGCGCGCACGCGCTGGTCATCGAGATGCTCGCCAAAGCCCACCAGCACGGTTGCATCGTGGGGCAGGTCAATATCCAACTGCAAAACGCCCGCTTCTTCGCGACCGAGGTCGATCAACACCCAAATGCCGTCTCCCTCGTTGCCTGTGACAGGCAAACCGTTCTCACAGGGCAGTTGAGAGTTGAAATGGAAACCCATCTCCCCAGCCGTGCGGAAACCCAACGCCGCCTCGTGCATACGCGTGCCGGCGGCTTCGATCAGCGGTTGTTTATCAAAAAAGACACCCTGTGCCAAAACGTGAGCGGTCACAGGCTCACAACGCAGCAGCGGCGCGATGGGACGCGGGAACATTTGGCAGATAACACCCGTTTCGGTCGCCGCTTCCCACTCTGCGCCCGCAGTATAGCCCAATTCCTGCCAACCGTCTTTGGCAGCGGCATTATAGCGAAAGCCGAAGGAGAGCTGCGGAGAAAAGCGCTCGACCTCACCGCTGACGAAATCGCGCGACGCGCGGCAAAGGGTTTCGCCGTCGCTGACCGCGACCGTTTTATCATCTGCCGTCACCGCAAACCACACGCCCGCCTGCTCCAAGCGATAGACGGAGCTGTCCTCGCCCTGGGCATAGCCGACGACCGCCAGCACGTTTTCACCGCCCTGCACAAGGTCGGTGATATCCACTTCGTCATACACCTTATAGGTGGGATAGTCCGCATATTGCGAGGCGGTCAGCGCTTTGCCGTTGACAAACGCGGTGTAGCGGGAATCGGCACTGATAAACAGCGTCACCTTGCCGCTTTCGGCGGGTAAAGTAAACGGGCGGCGAAAATCCACATAGCAGTTAAGCCCTTCGGACGGCTTGTGCCATATCCAGCGGGCAGAATCGAACGGTGCAGTCATATATACGTCCTCCTTACAGGCTGTAAATCTTGTATCATTGTAGCATATCGGTTTTGGCACGGTCAAGTGCCTTTTGGGGTGGTAACATCACTTTTTGTCGGTGCATATCCGTAGCGGCGGGAAAAGGCGCGGTAAAAGGTGGTGTATTCCCCGAAGCCGCAAACGGCGGCGGTCACAGAGGCCGCTTCGCCGGCATCCAGCAGCTCTTTGGCGCGTATCAAGCGTTTCGCGGTGATATAGCCGCCCACCGTCGAGCCTGTTTCCGCCTTGAATGCGCGGCAAAGCTGCGGCTTGCTGATATACGCCTGACGGCTGATATCCTCCAACCGCAACGGCTCATACAGGTGCGCGTTGATATAACGCAGCGCGCGCATCACCGCCGTTTCCTCCACGGGCAGCGGGTGGTCTGCACGGTGCAAGAACACCTCGCGCAATTCTCCGAGCAACGGCAACAACAGCGACACGATTTGCATACGTGGCATATCGTGCGGCTTCATCATTTTTTGCAGATAGAGCGTGGTGGCGCTGTCTGCAAAATCCGCGCGGCGGTAAAGGTTGTTATACCCTGCTTCGCGGTCGAAAAAGGAACAAAGAAGCGTTTCCCGAAACTCTGCGGGGACAAGCGTCTTGTTGAAATGCAACACGACCCGCTCATACGGATAGGCAGGATCCAGCTCAATATAATGCGACTCGCCCTGTCCAAAGAGCAACAGGTCACCGCTTTTCAGCTCATAGGTGTTGCCTTCCACGTGAAAAATGCCCTTGCCCGACAGAAAAAGATACAGTTCCAGCCGCTCGTGCGTATGCATCGTGTAGTCGGCAGGGTCGGGGTGTTCGTCCAGCGTGTGGTGAAACTCGATCTCGTCATCCGTATATTGATATAAAATTCCCATAACATCACCGCGTCTACTATACCATATAATAATAATTTTTGCAATGCACAATGAGAATTTTCGCAATTATATGGCGTTGCATTTCGTGCTATACTAAAATTAGATTAGTATGGCACCCTCAAAAGCACTCAAAGGAGGACGTTTTTATGAGCAAAACTGTGGTAATCACCGGTGCGGGCGGCGTTTTGTGCTCCGCTTTTGCCGTTAATCTTGCAAAGCTGGGACATCGCGTGGCTCTGCTGGACATTCAGTTGCCCGCCGCCGAAAAGGTGGCACAACAGATCCGCGAGGCAGGCGGTTGCGCCAAGGCGTACGCCTGCGATGTGTTATCCCGTGAGACCGTCGACACGGTACATACGCAAATTCTTGCCGATTTTGGTCCCTGCGACATTCTCATCAACGGTGCGGGCGGCAACAATCCCCGCTGTACCACCGCAGGGGAAACCTATACGGCAGGCGATGAAAACGTCGCTGACAAGCTCACCTTTTTCAATCTCCCCAAAGAGGGATTTGACTTTGTGTTTGACCTCAACCTCAAAGGCGTACTCATCCCCAGTCAGGTGTTTATGGCGGATATGCTCGGACGCACGGGTTGCTCGGTGCTTAACATCTCCTCAATGAACGCCTATCGCCCACTCACCAAGATCCCCGCCTATTCCGCCGCCAAAGCGGCTGTGACCAACTTCACCTCTTGGCTGGCAGTGCATTTTGCCGAAGCGGGTATTCGCGTCAACGCCATCGCCCCGGGCTTCTTCGTCACCAACCAAAACCGCGCGCTGCTGTTCGATGCAGACGGCAATCCCACCGCACGCACCGAGAAAATTCTGCGCGCCACACCGATGAAGCGGTTTGGCGAAGCGGAGGAGCTGTGGGGTACGGTGGACTGGCTGCTGGACGAAACCCGTTCGGGCTTCGTCACGGGCGTCACGGTGCCGATCGACGGCGGATTTTCCGCCTATGCGGGGGTGTAATTTATGTTGTGGAAAACGTTTGCTTTTGCTGATGAAGCCGCGACCGATCTTGACGGGCAAATTGCCGCCTTGGTGCGCAACGGTCTGCACGGTTTGGAAATCCGCGGCGTTGACGGCGAAAATATCGTCAACATCTCGGTCGAAAAAGCCAAAGAAATCCGCCGCAAGCTGGATGCGCAAGGGCTTTCCGTCTGGTCTATCGGTTCACCTATCGGCAAGATCGGCGTAAACGACGATTTTGCTCCTCACAAGGAGCAGTTTCTGCACACCTTGGAGCTGGCAGATATTTTGGGGGCATCCCACTACCGCCTGTTCTCTTTCTATATTCCCAGCGGTGTCAGCCCCACCGATTGCCGCGACGAAGTGATCGACCGTTTAGGTATCCTTTGTGAGCTCGGCAAACAGAGCGGGCTGGTACTCTGCCACGAAAATGAAAAGGGCATCTACGGCGACAACGCTGCGCGCTGTGCCGACCTGCTTTCTGCGCTACCCGCGCTCAAAGCAGTATTTGACCCCGCCAACTTCATCCAATGCGGGCAAGACGTGCGCGAGGCTTGGCAGCTGTTGCGCAAACGCGCCGCCTATCTGCATATCAAGGACGCCCTGCCTGACGGCAAGGTCGTTCCCGCGGGTTGCGGTGTGGGCTATCTTGCCGATATTTTGCCCGACTTCGCCGCTTTGGGCGGGGACGCGCTCACCATTGAGCCGCATCTGACCGTTTTCAGTGGGCTTAAAGACTTGGAATGTGACGGTGAAACCTCTGCCAAGATGGACACCTTTGCCTATCCCGATAACAACGCCGCCTTTGACGCCGCCTGCGCGGCACTCAAAAAACTGCTGTAAGGAGGGCACTTTTATGGAAATCGGTGCACAATTTTATACACTTCGCGATTTTTGCAAGACCCCCGAAGGATTGGCGGAAAGCCTTGCTCGCGTGGCGGATATCGGTTATAAAACGGTGCAAATTTCCGGCACCTGTGCTTTTGATCCCTTGTGGCTGAGCCGTGAACTGGACAAAAACGGTCTGCGCTGCGTGCTGACGCATATCGCGGGCGACCGTCTGCAAAACGACCCCGTCGGCGTGGCTGCCGACCACGATATATTCAACTGCCGCTACGTCGGCTTGGGACATTTCCCGATGAACGACGGCGACGGCAGCGGCAGCTATGCGGAGTTTTTGCAGCTTTATCGCCCTGTGATGCAAGCCCTCAAAGCGCAGGGGAAATATTTTATGTACCACAACCACGACCATGAGCTTCGTTGGATCAACGGACACACCTTTTTGGAGCAGATGGCAGAGGATATTCCCGCCGACGAGATGGGCTTCACACTCGACACCTTTTGGGTGCAGGCGGGCGGCGGCGACCCCGCGCAGTATATCGAAAAGCTCAGCGGTCGCGTCCCCTGCATTCACCTGAAGGATTTCGCCTTCGGGCGCAAGATGGCGGTCATCGGTGAAGGCAACATCAACTTCGACCGCGTGTTTGAAAAGGCCGAAGCCGCCGGCACGCAGTATATGCTGGTGGAACAGGACGATTGCAACGGTGAAGATCCCTTCGCCTGCCTCAAACGCAGTTATCAATACTTGAAGTCTTGTGGATTTTGAGAGGTTTTCTTATGAATAACACCATTCGCGTGGGCGTTATCGGCATCGGCAATATGGGTACCGCCCACGCCGCTTGTCTGCAAAAAGGCGCAGTTGACGGCCTTTCTCTGGCCGCCGTTTGCGACTGCAACCCCCAAAAGCGCGCCGTTTGCGTCGAAAAATTCCCCTCCGTGCCGTTTTTCGACGATTGGCAACAGCTTATCGCCGCCAAGGCTGTCGATGCAGTCATCATCGCCACCCCGCACCGCTTTCACGCACATATAGCGCAGGCGGCGCTGGAAGCAGGTCTTCATGTGATGTGCGAAAAGCCTGTGGATATTACCGTTTCTGCCGCACGCCGTCTTAATGAAGCGGCGGCAAAAAGCGACCGCGTGTTTGGGATTATGTTTAACCAGCGCACCAACCCGCTGTTTGCCAAGGCGCGCGAGTTGGTACAAAGCGGTGCTATCGGTGAGATCAAGCGCACCAACTGGCTCATCACCAACTGGTATCGCACCCAAGCCTATTACGATTCGGGCGACTGGCGTGCCACGTGGGCGGGCGAAGGCGGCGGCGTGCTGCTCAACCAAGCC
>SVOU01000036.1 GCA_015066215.1 Oscillospiraceae bacterium
GGTCGCATCGGGATTGCGCAACTCAAAGCGACGCTTATCGGGCGACTTGGCATAAGCGGGAATACGGATGACTGCGCTGCGGTTAGAGGTCGCATAGCCCACCGTCACGGGCGCCTCAAAGCCGGGAACGAGACGCTTAAAGGAGTTGGTGCTGGGGTTAGTGAGCGCGCACAGGGAGTGGATGTGCTTGAGCAGACCGCCCATAAAGTAGTGCGCCTCTTTGCTCAAACGGGCATAGCCGTTATCGTCGGCGAACACAGGTTTCCCCTCTTTGAGCAACAGCATATGTACGTGCATACCGCTGCCCGCCTCGCCCCAAATGGGCTTGGGCATAAAGGTAGCGGCTTTGCCGTATTTGAGTGCGGTGTTGTGGATGATATATTTGATCATCATCGTGGCATCTGCCATATCGGACATCTTGCCCAACTGCGGCTCGATCTCAAACTGACCGGACGCCGCCACTTCGGGGTGGTGATAGTTGATAGCAATACCCGCGTCGCGCATGTGTATACACATCTCGCTGCGGCACTCGTAAGCCACGTCAAAGGGTTTGGCGGTGTGATAGGCTTTTTGCTTGGGCACGATCACACCCTTGCCTTCGGTGGCGCTGTTCCAATAGGACTGCTGCGCGTCAATTTTGGCGCTGATGCTGTTGGGTGCCACTTCCCAGCCGACCTGATCAAAAAGATAAAACTCAAACTCAGGAAGAATGAGCATGGTGTCAGCCACACCGCTGTCCTTCATATATTGCTCGGCGGCAAGCACGATGTTGCGGGGATATTGCGCGAGCGGGCGGTTTTCGGGGCTGTCGATGATCATCGCATTACCCGTCATCGACAGGGTAGGGATGGTGCAAAAAGGATCGATAACGGCGGTGTCGGGGTCCGGGATAAAGACCATATCGCTCTTTTCCACAACCGCGTAGCCGTAGTTGGAGGCATCAAAACCGATGCCGCTTTTCATCGTATCTTCGGAAAAGTTTTGGGCAGGGATGGTGACGTGGCGGTATTGACCGTTGATGTCCACCATCTTGAAGTCGACCATCTCAATACCGTTTTCACGGATCAAGGCGAGAATATCCTGTACGCTCTTGCTCATAAACAAAACTCCTATACAAAATTGATACACCTAATATACACTATTTTTTCTCAAAAAACAACAAATTTTAAGAAAGTTAAGAAATCTGCGAGAAAAATATTGTAATTGGCGATGGCTTTTGCTATACTTGCGGCAAGAAAGAGGTGTCAATATGACTTCATACGAGCGTATTAAAAGAATGTATGAGCACAAAGAGGCCGACCGCGTGCCGATCATAGACCAGCCGTGGGACGGCACCGTCCGACGCTGGATCGCCGAAGGTATGCCTGCCGATGTGAGTTGGGCGGACTATTTCGGCGTTGACCGCTTCGTGCCGCTGAAAATTGATATTACCCCGCGCTTTGAGGAGAAGATCCTGGAAGAAACGGACACCTATTACATCACCACCACATCGTGGGGTGTGACTATGCGCCAGTTTAAGGAGCAGGACTCCACTCCCGAGATGTTGGATTTCAAGGTGACGGATGCCGAAGCGTGGGCAGAGGCAAAAGCCCGTATGACCTTGGAGGATGACCGCATTCCGTGGGACTATATCCGCAAAAACTGGGATAGATGGCGTGCAGAAGGCTCTTGGATCAGCGCAGAGTTTTGGTTCGGCTTTGACGTGACTCACTCCTGGATGATGGGGACGGAAAACCTGCTAATCGCGATGATGGAGGAACCCGAGCTGGTCGAGGATATGTTCGACACCTATCTCGACCGCTGTGAGCGGCTGTTTGCGCGTGTGTGGGATGCGGGCTATCACTTTGACGAGATCCGCTGGCCCGACGATATGGGCTACAAAGGTACCACCTTCTTCTCGCCTCAGACCTATCGCGATCTCGTAAAGCCTTTCCACGCCCGCGCCGCCAAATGGGCGCACGACAGAGGTATCTATGCACGTCTGCACTCCTGCGGCGATATTACGGCACTGGTGCCCGATATCGTTGACGCCGGCTTGGACGCGCTCAATCCCTTGGAAGTGAAGGCGGGCGTGGATGCGTTCAAGCTCAAAAAGGAGTGGGGCGACAAGCTGGTGCTGCACGGCGGTATCAATGCCGTGCATTGGAAGGATACCGAGCGCATCGTGGCGGAGATCTATGAAAAAGTCCCCGTTTTGAAGCAAAACGGCGGCTACATTTTCGCCTCTGACCACTCCATCCCCAACGACGTGAGTTTGGAAAATATGAAACGAATCGTCGCCGCCGCCAAAGACGCGGGCAAATACTGATATGTAAACCAAAAGGCAGATGCGTAAAAACGCATCTGCCTTTTTGCGTTTATCAGAGCTTTTCGGGAAACAGCGTGACCTTGCCCGCGATGGCGGTGATTTCGATATTTTCGCCACAGGGCGTGACGGTGGCACCGTCAACACGCAGACGGTATTTGGCGCCGTTGTAGGTCAAAGCGATTGCGTTAGCGACAATATCCGCCTGTGCCTTGATGCTGTTGCCGTAAAGAAGCAGGCTGTCGGCGCAAATCTCGATGCGATCATCATAGAAGATAACCGACTTATCGCCACAGGTGACCTGCAAAACGCCGTCAGCTATTTTTTTGGCGTCAAAGGCTTGCGCCACACCGTCCACCGTCAATCCGCACTGCTTTCTTGCTTTTTCGGGACAAAACCGCGTTTCAATGATCGGCAGGTTTTCATATACCGCGTCAAAGGTGGAACAGGTGTCAATGATATAGCGATCCTTGACGCGCTCGTCAAACAAATGCAGACTGCGGAAAAATAGTTTATCTTCAAAGCGGAACAGGTTGGCGGTATAGTTTTTGCAGTCGTAATATACGGATTGCACGTCGGTGGTATCCCAGTTGTCAAGCGCGACGACGGCGGTTGCAGGCGTTTCTTTCGGGAAAAGTTTTTTGAAGGTTTCGCCCGTTTCACTCATCGTTTGGAAAGACACGTCGCCGCGCGCGAGCAATTGATCTATCTGCATACGCGTGCTTTTCAGTATCTTGTCCCCAACTCTTATAAAACTGTTTTCCTGTCCGATCTGGGCATAGGCAAAGCCGAGCGACTCGTTGCTGTAATAGGTGTCGAACATCCACTTGACCGTATGGGGGTCGCTGCCCATGTGCCAGCAGGATTCCAAGGTGAAGCAGTTGGGGTTGCCGTTGGCACGATAATCTTCGGAGCTATACTTGTTATTATCGTAATTGTGAATGGGGCAGGGGCCAAGCAGGCGGAATACGGGCACGTTCACCTGCATATCCGCACTTTGTGCGGGGGTGAAGATGTTGTTTTTGGACGGATAATAGCCTTGGTTAAAATAGCCGCCGAGCATCGTGTAGGCGTCGGTGTTGGCTTGGTCGCGGCAGATCGCCACCTTCTTGACGTCATAATGCGCCGCCAAGTGGTTGAGTGTGTGCGTGTCGATCGACCAGCTTGCAACCGTCTGGGGATGATACCCGAAAACCTCTTTGAACTTGCGCATTGCTTCGTCGATCAGCAACTCGCGCTGTGCGGGTGTGTAGGCCATCGAAAATCCGGGGTCGATATGCCAGTCCCACTTCCAACCCATCTTGCTTCTGTAAGGAATCCCGCAAGCCGTTGTCAGCGGCTCAACAATTTCGTACCAAAGACCAAGCTCGGTTTTGTCCGTGCTCTCGTTTTTGAACAGAGATACAAAATCGGGGTCGCAGACGGTGTCATATTGCAGTAAAAAGGTGTTCGGCAAACCGTATTCATTGACCAAATGTAGCTGTTGTGTGGTCAATTCCAGCATTCTTTGCGTGGAGTTTTCCTCACGCTCGTCGATCTGTCGGACAAAGTTCATAATATTGACGACATTCATATATTTCACCTACTTCATTCAACGCAACCTTCAAAAGACAGCGCAAAGCGATCACTTTTGAAGGTTGCGGTTTGTGGCGAAAGCACGATGCGTTTGCCGTCAAAGCAGAATGTGGCTTCCATATTGGAGGGAAGTTTCACCGTAAAGTTTACAAAGCCGTTTTCCTGCTTGAAAACGACCTCAATTTTGCCACTGACGGTGTTTATCGCCCCTTTGGCAAAGGATAACGCTTGCGGAATGTGGGGGCGAATACACACGCGTCGGTATCCACAGCCGTCATCGGGCTGTGTGATCCCCAAAATGTCGGTGAACAGATAACTTGTCGAGGCACCAAACATCGGGTGACAGTGCGAAGCATAGCCGTGCCAATCTTCCCACAATGTCGTGGCGCCGTGCCGTTTCATATACAAAAACGAGCCGCATTTTTCACTGTCGAGAAGTGTGAGTGCGGTGTCTTCGCGGTTGTTGGCGAAAAGTGCTTTAAAAAGCAACGGCGTTCCAAAAATACCCGTGTCAATATAACTGCTGCTTTGATAGATGTCGGCGATGGCATCAATGTCCACATCACCAAGCCCCAAATCCCACGCAAAAAGGTCGGCACCGTCAACGCCGTTGCAATAGTGACCGTCGTTTGTGCGATAGTGTGTATCGATAGCTTCGCAAAGCTGTGCATCTAACGGTACAAAATTTTGCACCCGCGCTTCTTTTCCGAGAATAGCGGCAATTTTTATAACAGTGCGTAATGCTTTGACAAAGAAATAGGTGTTGACAAACGGCTCGGGTAAACGAATGGGGTCAAAGGTGCACCAATCACCTAAACACCATCCGTCGGGTTCCTCGTGCGTGACCAGACCGTCGGTCAGGCGCGTGCGCAGATATTCCAGCCAGCGGCACATAGGTACGAAGCAGGCTTCAAGCATATCCTTGTCGCCGTATTGCCTGTAATATTCATACGGCACAAAAACGATAGCGCAGCCCCAACCGCCGGGGCCGCCACCGCCGCCCATAAACGGGGCGGTATGTTGCACGTGACCGCCGACAGTATCCTGGCAATCTAAGATGTCCTGAATCCATTTGCGGTAAAATTCACGGCTGTCCAAAAGCATCATAGTTGATTTGGCGCAAACCTGCCCGTCACCGGTATAACCCAAACGCTCGCGGTGGGGGCAATCTGTCGGGACGCTGCCATGCATATTGTCCAACTGTGTGCGAATGTATGCCTCGTACAGGAAATTGAGCCCCTTACTGCTGCTGTTAAAATAGGATGTCACCGCGCAATCACTGTGAATGACCGCGATCTCAGCATCGTTTATCGGCCCTTCTGTTTCAAAATAACGAAAAGCGTGCCAAGAAAACTTGGGCACAAACATAGTGGGCGTGCCGTCGCAAATGAATGTGTCGGTCATAATTTGTGGTACGCCGGAAGTGCAGATGTAGGGCGCACCGGTAGAGATGAAGTTTGGCGTATTGTCGGCGTTGATGTTTTCTGCAAAACGCAGTACGATCTTTTCGCCGCGCTTGCCCGCAGTATGCACGCGCACGACGCCGCTAATATTTTCTCCTGCATCGTATACTTTCTTGCCGTCATATTCACCTATCAAGTGCGGCGTGATGGTACGGATCACCTTATCCGCCGCGCCGATGGCTGCAGTCAACTGCGTATTAGGAGCGGGGAAAACGCGTACAGGTGCTTCCGACGGCGGTGTGAAGGTCTTGTCCTGCACCTCACCAATGAAAATATTGTTGTAGCGGATCTCGCTCTCACGCCAACTTTCACTGCCGTCTGAAATAAGTGTAGTTTCACCGCAATCAAGGCGGTAGATGGTTTTCAGATCCTCGCCAAAGCACATATTGCCTTCGCAGTTCCGTTCGCGCTGACGGTACCAGCCGTTGCCCAGATGTATCTCCAAGACGTTTTTACCGACAGTCAGCAGGGGAGATACATCAAAATCATAGTAGTAGACTCTATGGGTGAAGCTGTCCTTGATAGGGTATAGAAAGCCTGCTGTTTCGCGCTTTTCAAAGTCGCTGGGTACGGGCAAAAAGGTATACTCCGTGACGGGCTTCCCATTTATGATTGCTTCGAAAAAGCCCAAGGCGGTGATGCGCAGTGTGGCAGATGCCACAGGCGCATCAACTGTAAACTCACGGCTTATGATGGGGGATTCGCAGGGGGAAGAAGCCCCGATCCACAAAGAATTCTGTAAAGGCATACGATCATCCTTTTTATAGCGTCAGTTGTACAAACATTTACCGCATAAGCATAACACATTGCGCTTCGCTTTGCAATGTGTTTTGCCTTGTGCTGCAAAAAAACCTGCAACCGTACAGGTTGCAGGTTTTTCTAAACAGATGATTATTCACCGCTCGCAGCACCGACCGCTTCAAAGACGACGGTGTTCGGAATGGAGCCGCCCAGCATCGCGGAGAGAGAAGCATAAAGTTCGCTGCTTTCGATTTCCGCCATCGTGTCACAGGCAACCTTGAAAGTGACAATCGTGCCACCCGCAAAGCCCTGCTGTGCCCAAAGCGTGCTGTCAAGCAGATCCGCACCGAAAGCAGAGGATTTACTGCCGTAGAAAGTGGTGTCGGGGAGCACGTTCAAGACGACACCCGCAGGCAAGGTGCGATGCATAACGGTGTAGTTGCCAACACCCAGCGTTACCTCGGTCACACCGATCCAAACGATGTCAGAGGTCTCTGTGCAGGTTTCATCACCGAGTTGAACGATAGGGCCGGTCTTGGTTTCACCCGAAACGTCACCGGAGAAAAGCGAATCAGGAACCATAGGTGTGGTACCCTGCATAGGTTGAATAGTTACCGTTCCGCCTTCCGGGTGGGGAACATCAAACGGCAAGCCGCGATATTGGCGAATGCGCCAACCGCTGTCGGCATCCGACGCGTCGCCGGCAACGTTATCGACCCAGATGAGTCCGGCAAAGCCACCGGTGCCCAAAGTGCGGATGTCGACAGGGCCTTCGTTTTCACCCTCGCCACTGCCTTCGCCACCTTCACCTTCGCCGCTACCTTCGTTGCCACCTTCGCCGGCGTTGCCGCCATCATCGGGATGCGGCGCGTCAGCGTCATAGTCGGGGCCGAAGCTGTCGTTTTCGTGCGGCGTTTGGGTTGCAAACAGGTTGAGACCCAAGTCGATGTGAGGAGGCTCGGTGCCTGTCAGGTAGTTGGCCTCGTTGCCAACTTCCTCGGGCATATAGACGATCAAAGCGTAAAGCTTTGCTTCTTTGTAAAGCAGAACGTCGCTGTCTTTGTACGATTTCAGACCGTAGGCTGTATCTTTGATAGCCGTTTTCGCAGCATCGTGGGAAGTGTAAGGTGCAATCGTTGTCAGTTCAATAAGACCCGCTTTCAGGTGGTCGGACAGCCAGAAGGTCTCGTTGAACACGTTGGTGCCTGCCTGTTCGGCAGCAATTTCAATCGTCAAGTCAAACTCCAAAGCCAAGGTGCCGGCATTTTTTGCCCACAGATAGGCGATTTCCACGTGACCCGGCTCCCAAAGGGCGGTATCATCGAAGATGTTGGAGTTGGAATCGACCATCTGCCAATCAAAGCCCGCGCTGGTCGTGGAATGTCTGGAGAAGTGCAGCTCAATGTCCAGATTGCCGACAACGATCTTGTTCTGTGACGTCGTGACAGCATCGGTGAACCACGCGTAAGTAGATCCAAGCAGGATGGTGGCACAAAGCAACAGAGCCAACACGCTGCTGAACAATGCTTTTTTGGTGCGGTTGGACATAAGCCTTTTCTCCTTTCGACAGTTTTCAGAAATGCTATTCATATATACACCTATTTTACTCCTAATTTTGTTGATAGTCAAGCAACCTGAAAAGGTTTTTTCAACAAAAAAGGGGGTAAAATTTTGTGGATTATTTTAATACGCCTGCCCCGCGCTTAAAAGCGGGTTAAAACTATATTATGTAGCCGCTTGTAAACTATGCCCCAACAGCTTGTCGGCAGTGGCATCGTGCGCGGCAAAATCGGTCACAAAAGCGTCTTTGTCGACCGAATTGTAGGAAGTCCACGTTTTTTCTGCGAGAGCGGGCAAGCGCACGCGCAGATGTGTAAACTCCTCACGCAGCATATCGTGACGGGGAGCAAACGCCTGAGACGGCTGCATACGGTCGCCCCACACGCATAGTTGACCGCCCGCCACAGCCGCATCCTGCGGCACTTCGATCGGCGTAATATGCGCAGGAGATTTTTCCCACCAATGTTCCCAAACGTTCTTTTCCCAGTCCAAGATCTTTTCGGGAGACCACATCAGTCCGGGTGAAACGATATACAGCGGTTGCCACGAGGCGTTGATGATCTCAAAACCGCCATTGAGCAGCGACGGTGCCAGCTGATAGTAGGACTCCCACGCGAACACCAGCGTTTCTTTCGGAATTAAAGGGTTGCACTTTTCGGAAAAGCCTTCCCACACCACGGGGACACGCCCCATATCCAAAATCATTTGGCTGATGCGCGCCACACAATGCCCGTACAACTCGTGAACATCCGCAAGACCGTGTGCCTCGCGATAAGCATTCGAGATGGTGCAGGTTTCCCACTTCGCAATATCTGCCTCGTCGCCGCCGATATGAATCCAAGGGGAGTCGGGGAAAACCTCTGCCACCTCTCGGAACATTCTTTGTAATATGTCAAAGACTTCCTCTTGTATACGCATAACACCGGAAACAACGTTGGTTTGTGCTGTGGTTTGCGCGTCGGAAGATTCGGGTGCTGTGCCGAACAACTGCGGATAGGCGGCATTGAATGCGTAAAAATGTCCGGGAGCATCGATCTCGGGGACGATGGTGATGCCGCGAGCCTGACAGTAGCGGTTCAGTTCGGCAAGCTGCTGTTTGGTGTAATGCTCGTCGGGAATCGCATCGGGCAGCTCCGAAAAGGGAAAGCGGATCCCTTGGTCATCGGTGAGGTGCAGCTGAAAACGGCTGATTTTATAAAACCAGCAAAGATCTGCCAGCGCATACAGATATTCGATCTCGTGATAACAGCGCGACAGATCGAGCATCACACCACGCCACGTGCTGTCGGGTGCATCAACGATCTCACAGCAGGGGAAAACCACCCCGTCATCGGTGACAGAAGCCAGCTGCAACAGCGTGGCAAAGGCATAGTTCATCCCCGTGTTGTTGGCGGCGGTCAGCACCGTTTTTTCGCCGATGGAAATGCGGTATCCGTCGCCCATATCCGCCTGCAAGACCAAAACCAACGGCGTTGCGGCGTCGGTTGTGCCAAAGGCGCGGTGAGCATATTCCTGAAACACCTGCAAAGCAGGCGCAAAGATAGGGTAAAAATCTGTTGCGGTAAACGAGGCGGGAACGGTGCCGCCTGTTTTAGTAAACTGTTTGGGGCGGGGGATAGGCTGTATCATTTCGCAAAACCACCTTTCACGGGACATTATACTTTGGCGGAAACGCAAAAGCAAGTGAAACTTAGCATCTTTACAAAAAAGCGGACCTTGCGACAAGCGCAAAGTCCGCTAAAAAACGGTGCGAGAGATATACGGTTAATCATCCGTCCAAATGTTTTCGGGCGTATCCTTATATCGCTTTTTGAAGATCCTTCTGCGGAAAAGATACGTTGTGTAAACCAGCCACAGCACGAAGAGTATCGCCCAAGCGATGATGGCGTTTGTGGGGGATTTGCCTGCAAAGCTCAGCAGGAACAAAAGCGGTGCGATCATCACCATTGCGGGGAAGTTGGAAAGAATATACAGGCTGGAGGTGGGGGTTTTGAGAGCGGGGTCGATCTCTTTCATCAAGATCATACCGTTGGACGCGGTGCCTGTCATAGTGCCGAAGCTCATCAGGAAAAACTCGTGTTCAAAGCCTTTGAAGCACTCCTTGGCGACCTTGCGGATGTAAATATGCGTGATCAAAGTGCCGATCAAGCTGAGGATGACGATAGGCAGGATGTAATCCTTAATATCGTTGATCTCAATAGCCGCCACGCCCGCAACGATCATCAGGTCAAAGGAGAAGCCGGAAATGCGGTCCATCTGATAGTTGTTGATATAGTCGCGGTGCATAAGGTTGCGCTTGCGCAGTTGCTTGACGATAAACTTGATCAACATAGCCGCCAAGGATGCCCACAGAAAGTTGAATCCCCAGGCGATGCTGTTCGTGAAGTTGGAAATAGCACCCAGCAGACACATAAATCCAAAGGAAAGTGCATAAGCCAAAGCGACGAAGCCCATCTGCAACGTGAATTTGTCCACCGACTCGTTGTCGGGGATTTCGCCGCTGGTATCATCCTGCGCGGAGGCGTCGTTTGTCGGAGCGCCTTTGCGCACTTTGAGATTGCCGCGCTTTTTCTGAATGTTGATATACAAAACGCCGAAAACGGAAGCTACCACAAAACCGATAGAGGCGAGCGAAAGACCGAAACTGCCGTTGCCCGCAAACTGTGCGGCAGGGGTGTTGGTGAAATTGATATCCCAACTAAGCGCGTTGCCGGGACCTTGCCCGAATGCAAGCGGCAGGATCAGACCGCAGATGTAGGAGACAATCTGATCGCCATAGCGGGTGATGAAAAACAAAATCAAGGTGATCCCCAAGCCGACAAAAGCTTGCAGCATATAGGTGCCGCCCTGCAACGCGCCGAACTCAAGCACCTGTGAACTCTTGGTCTTGTGGGTGCTTTTCTCGGTTTTCAGAGACATCGCGGCAAAGCCGATAGCCAGACAGTGGTAGGTGATCACCTGCATAAGGCGGTTGTCCACCAGCACAAATCCGAACTGCTTGGTGATGATGTTGACGATCAACAAAAGCGTGCCTCCCAAAAGGGCAGAGGGGATAAGGCATTTGCGAAACAGCGGAATAACGCGCCGCAAAATGTTCCCCAACACCAAAAACAGCAGCAAAAGCCCAAACTGTACCATAAACGACCACACGGGTCCGTAATTGGCTAAGGTGAAGTCCCAATCCATAAAAGAGTCACTCCCATTCTCAAGAGTTTGTGCCAAAACTGTGTAAAATAATACCGCAAAAGGCGGATTTTGTCAACAAAAGAGCGCGGTTTTGCCCCATTTCAGGCGACAAAAAACGCATTTTCTCCCTCGTTGAGCGTACGTTCAAATGCACCCAATCGGAAGTTCGCTTTACAGCTTTTGGGGATGGTGACGCTGAATTTCGCGCCGCCCTCGACCTTTTCATAACTGACTGCAACGACGCCTTGCGGGGTGTCCATACTTCCCGCCATTCTGCCGAATTTCGACACCGCCTGCGGGCTGATGACCAGCTCGGAATATCCGCCGCCGTTTTCAGCCTGCTTGATGCCCAGCAGATACTCAAAGAAGTAGGCAACGGGCGCACCGAACATCGGGTGACAATGTGAGCGGCTGCGGTTGCTGTCCCAATATTCGTGGAAAGTGGTGGCGCCGTTTTGCCGCCAATGCGCATAGCCCTGTGTGCCGTCGTTGGTGAGAATATCCACCGCCAGTTCGGCATCGCCGTTTTCAAACAGGGTGCGGATAAGCACGTCGGTGGCAAAGATGCCCGTGTCAAAGAATCCAAGTTTTTGGTAATAGCGCGTCATATTGGCATAGGTGGATGGATCGCCCAAACCCAGATCGACGGCAAAGGCGTTTGCGCCCTGCACGTTCATCACAAAGTTGCCGTCAAAGGTGTTGAAATAGGCGGCACGGATGGCGTTTTTGCGTTGGTTTATCTTGCTTTCATATTCCGCCACGTCTTCATCTTGGTGGATGATACGCGCGATTTTACACATAGTTTCGAGCGATTTTACCATGAAATAGGTATTCACAAAGGGGGAGGGGATGATCACCTGCTGATTGTGCGAGGTGATATCTTTGTCGGGGTAGAGGATGTTCGGTCCGCACCAATCGCCCAGACACCAGTCGCCCGCCTTGTCGCTTGTGACAAGCCCAAACTCAGAGTGTGCTTCGAGATAGTCGATATAGCGGCGCATATTGCCGTAATATTTCGCAAGTACCGCGGTGTCGCCATAGTGCCTGTAAAGTTGATACGGCACTTCGACAATGGCACAGCCCCAGCCGCCGGGACCGCCGCCGCTATGTAAATAGGGTGCGGTGTATTGGATATGTCCGCTGATTTCGTCCTGACCGTCGGCAATATCTTGCAGCCACTTTTCATAGAAGCTTTTGGCGTCAAGAACGGACAGCGCTGCATGGCAGGTAAGCTGACCGTCACCCGTATAGCCGCGTCGCTCCAAATGCGGGCAGTCGGAAGGATGCCCCGTGTGCATATTGCAAAGCATAGTGTGGATAAAGGTGTCGTAGATCCAGTTGAGCGTTTCGTTGTCACAAGAAAACGCAGAAGCACGCTCAATGTCGGCGTGTATCTCTTTTACGCAGAGGGGAACAGCGTCACCCGCGACCTCAAAATATCTGAAACAAAACCAAGTGAACACAGGCTGAACGAGACAGTCTTGCCCGTTAGCCGTCACGGTGTAGCATTGTTTGTGTTCGTGGGTGGCGTCAAGATTGCCGTCGGGACACAATTCTTCCGAAAAACGCACACGCACCACTTCGCCTTGCTTTGCGCAAAGGCGCAAGAGGGGATAGCCCGTGGTGTTTTTGCCGCAATCGTAGATGACGCCGCTTTCGCTTTTGCCTACCGCTTTCACGGGCAGCTCGTCAATCAGCTTGTCGGCTGGGCAATCGGTGGAACAATATTCCGTGTCAAGCGATTCTGTGAGTGTGGCATAGTCCCAGTCGCTGTCGTCAAAATCAGCGCCAAAGCAATTGCTTGCTGCGGTGAGATCGTGCGTTTCATATTGCAGGAAGTAATAATCCGCAACAAAGCTGTCACCCACGCGGCAATTTTGATCCGACACGAAATGGCGCACTTCACCGTTTTCATCCTCTGCGGTGATGCGATAGATTGCTTTCGGAAGCCCAAAAAGGCGTTCAATATGCGTGTACCAGCCGCCGCCGAAATGTACGGCGATCACGTTTTCGCCGCTTTTGACAAAGGGCGTGATGTCAAAGGTAGGGACGTAAATGCGGTGCCCTGACAGCATTTCATCAATCGGGTCGCAGGACGCCTCGAAATCCGAAGAAAGCGGCAAAAAGGTGTCGGGGTTGATGCAGACGCCGTTAATATAGCATTTGAAAAAACCAAGTCCGAGAACGTTGAGCGTTACCTTCTTTGGGGTGCCTATATCAAAACGGCCGCGCAATACGGTAAAGGTTTTCTCTGTCCTTTCGGCTTTGCCGACCCACGCGGCATCGCCAAAGAAAAACGATTTATCCATATAATCCATCTCCCAAGTTTCGTTGGATTAAGAATATGCTGCTTGTGGTTCAAGTATAGCATAGCGTTTTTTCATTTTCAATGAAAAAACCAAAATAAAACATCCTCACGCCCAACGGAAATGAGGATGTTTTGATGAGTTGCGACAGCTCGGATATTGTTTGCAAGGTATATGATTGGTCGTATACATAGTTTTTGAAAGCAGCGTTATTCAAAAAAACTTTTTACAAACTCTTCGTTTGTGCCGTCATATTCTGCCAATGCCAAAAACTCCTTGCCCAACTGGTTGCCCCAGCTATAGGTAATAACCGTTTTGCCGTTGAATTCACACATATCGAAATCGCTGTTATTACAGTCTACAGCATTGGCAACATAGTCTAACTCTTCTTTGGTAAAACGTTCAGGGTGAATAACCTTTTTATCATCCGCATCGGGCCAAAAAATGGGGTTGGTAAGTCCTGCTTCGTAGTTTGCAAGATCTCGTGTTCTTACAATGTACGGCAACCATCGGTGCAAAGGTGCTCCCTCAAGATAAATGATATAATAAAACCCGTCGAAATAGCGAATACAAGGACAAGCGGTGTATCGATCTCGGGAATAGCAATATTTATCCACGTCCAGCAACGTCCAGTTGATCAGGTCATCTGAACGGGCGAAAATGTTTGTGAAGGGATTGCCCACAATGGGATTTTCGCCGCCTATCTCAATGGCCATAATATATCCGTCAGGACTTTTGCAGACAGAGGTGTTAAAGATTTTAATATTCTTGTCCAGCTCGATCGCAACCGATTGTTCCCAGTTTTTGAGATCGGCAGACACAAAGGTGTCAATAATATTGCCGCCACCTTGGCCGCGGACGCCGTGAACGAACATTTTGCCGTTTTCAGCAATACAGC
>SVOU01000037.1 GCA_015066215.1 Oscillospiraceae bacterium
CGCTGGCTTTCAGATCCTTGCCGTCAGACCATTTCAGGCCTTCACGCAGGGTGTAGGTGTAGGTGACGGAGCCGTCGTCGTTGGTCACGGGAGCGACCAGTTCGGTGGCGCAGTCAGCAACGATGACCAGGTTGCCGTTCTCGTCCTGAGCCCACTTCGCCAGACCGGCAAAGAGGTGAGAAACCAGCGTAGCACCGTCAACAGCGGAGTTGAGGGCGGGATCGATGTTGTCGGGCTCGGAGGACAAGCAAACGTTCAGAGCATCTTTGCCTTCCACGGTGGTGCCGGAGAAGTACTTGTAGCCCAGAGGGCTGGAGAAGAAGCCCTTAACGGAATCGTCGATCATGTACAGGTCGGTGTAGTAGTACAGAGGAACGATAGCGCCGGTGCTCATCAGCAGATCCTCGGCAGCGTGCATCATTTCCAGACGCTTCGCGTTGTCGGTCTCTTTCTTGATCATACCGATGATGACGTCATAGGTCTGAGCCCAGGTGCCGTCTTCGACTTTCTGGCCGCCCCATTTGGTCATATCGAGGTCATAGATCGCGACGTTGGCGTGATCGCCTTTACCCAGCTGGCAATCGTTGTTGCCGGAGGTGGTGATCCACATATCCAGGAAGGAGATAGGATCGTTGTAGTCGCCCAACCAACCGTTACGGGCGATGGTGAACTGACCATCTTTACGGGTGTTCAGGAAGGTGTTCCACTCCTGGGACTCCAGCGTCATGCTGATGCCGGCAGCAGAAAGAGCACCCTGCAGGTATTCGCCGATAGCCTTGTGGCTGTCACCCTCGTTGTACAGATAGGTGAGCGTCGGCGGTGCTTTTTTCTCATCGGTGTTGTCGTCGGGAGTACCGGCGCAAGCAGCCAGAGAAAGAAGCATGACAGAAGCTAAAAGGATCGCTAAAAACTTTTTCATCTGAAATCTTCCTTTCCGAATGAATTATATCCCCGGTGCGGTCTTCCCAAAGCACAATAGAAAGCCGCACAAAAGACCAAAATTAGCCGATTTTGTCCAAATTGTGGCAAGCCACGAAGTGACCGGCAGACACTTCTTTGAATTCCGGCATCTCGCAAGCGCACTGCTCGGTTGCATAGGGGCAACGGGTGCGGAAGGGGCAGCCGGAGGGGGCGTTGAGCGGGCTGGGAATGTCGCCCTGCAGCATCACGCGCTGGTTGGCACGGGCGATCTTGGGATCGGGTACCGGCACCGCAGACAGCAGCGAGATGGAATAGGGGTGCAGGGGGTGGTTGTAGATCTCGTTGGACTCCGCGAGCTCCACCATCTTGCCCAGATACATCACCGCGATGCGGTTACTGATGTGGCGCACCACCAACAGGTCGTGGGCGATGAACAGATAGGTAAGGCCCAGCTTTTCCTGCAGCTCGTCAAACATATTGATGACCTGCGCCTGAATGGACACGTCCAGTGCGGACACAGGCTCGTCGCAGACGATAAAGTCGGGGTTGACCGCCAGCGAGCGGGCAATACCGATACGCTGACGCTGACCGCCGGAGAACTCGTGCGCATAACGCGCCGCGTGCTCGCTGTTAAGACCGACGTAACTCATCAACTCGAGGATACGCTCCTGACGCTCCTGCTTCGTGTTGTAGAGCTTGTGGATATCCAGCGGCTCGCCGATGATATCCGCAACGGTCATACGGGGGTTTAAGGACGAATAAGGGTCCTGAAACACCATCGTCGCCTTTTTGCGGAATTCCTGAATTTCCTTGGCGGTTTTGATCTGCTTGCCCTCGTAAAAGATCTCACCGGAGGTGGGTTTGTAGAGGTTGAGCAGGGTGCGGCCCACGGTGGTCTTACCGCAGCCGGACTCGCCGACCAGACCCAGCGTTTCGCCGCGCATAATATCGAAGGAAACGCCGTCAACCGCTTTGAGGGGTTTGGTTTTGAAGGGGGCCACGTTGATGTCGAAATATTTGCACAGATTGCGTACCGAAATCAACGCCTCGGTGTTTTTCTCACTCATCCTTCGCAGCCTCCTTTTCCAGCATATTCTTGATATACATCCAGCATGCCGTGCGGTGGTCACAGTTGACCTCCACGTTTTCGGGATGCTCGGTGATGCAGATCTTCATCGCCGCGTCACAACGGGGGGCGAAGGGGCAACCCTTAGGCATATTGAGCAGGTCGATGGGCGTACCGCTGATGGGCTGGAGCTTTTTCTTTTCGTTGTCCGCCTCCACCGTCGGGATAGAACGCATCAGACCTTTGGTATACTCGTGCTGGGGGTTATAGAAGATTTCATCGGCGGTGCCCTGCTCGCAGATGGAGCCGGCATACATCACGATGACTTCGTCGCACATCTGCGCCACGACGCCCAGGTCGTGGGTGATCATAATGATCGCCATACCCAGCTCGTTTTGCAGAGATTTCATCAGTTCGAGGATCTGCGCCTGAATGGTCACGTCAAGCGCGGTGGTGGGCTCGTCGGCGATGAGGATATCCGGCTCGCAGGCGAGAGCCATCGCGATAACCACGCGCTGGCGCATACCGCCGGACAGCTCGTGGGGATATTGCTTCATACGCTTTTCGGGCTCGTTCACGTTGACCATTTTGAGCATCTCGACAGCGCGATCCCACGCTTGCTTCTTGTTGCGGTTGGTGTGAAGCAGGATCGCTTCGATCAGCTGATGACCAATCGTATAGGTGGGGTTTAAGGATGTCATCGGGTCTTGGAAAATGATGGACACCTTGTTGCCGCGCACCGTTTTCATCACTTTTTCGCCGGCATTGACCAGCTCCTGACCGTCCAGCTTGATGGAGGAGTCATCGGAGATGGTCGCGTTGGGCGCAAGAATTTGCATAATGGAATAGGCGGTCACCGATTTACCGGAGCCCGACTCACCCACGATACCCAAGACTTTGCCGTGATCAAGGTTAAAGGAGATGCCGTTAACCGCTTTGACAATACCGGCATCGGTCTTAAACGAAGTATGCAGGTTTCTGACTTCCAAGAGAGCCATGGTAACACATCGTCCTTTCTTATCGTTTCAGTTTCGGGTCAAAGGCATCGCGCAGTCCGTCGCCAAACAAGTTGAGCGAAAGAACGATCAAGGAGATCACCACGGCGGGGATCACCAAGCGATAGGCATAAGAGGAGATGCCGTTGAGGGCATCGTTTGCCAGCGAGCCAAGCGACGGCATCGGGGCGTTGATACCCAAGCCGATAAAGGACAGATAACTCTCTGTGAAGATCGCGCTGGGTACTTGCAGAGCCGTCGAGATGATGATAACACTAATGCAGTTGGGGATCAGGTGCTTACGGATGATCCAGCCACCCTTGGCACCCGCCGCACGGGCGGCGAGCACGTATTCCTGCTCACGCAGAGAAAGGATCTGACCGCGGATCAGACGCGCCATAGACACCCAGTAAAGCAGAGCAAACACAATGAACAAGCTGATAATATTGCCGCCGATGTCCTGGAACACCGTTCCTTCGATCAAGGTGCCGAGCGAGCTCTTGAACGCCGCCGCCAGCAGAATGACCATCAGCATATCGGGCAGGGAGTAGATGATATCGACGATGCGCATGATGACAAGGTCGACCTTGCCGCCGAGATAACCGGCGAGCGAGCCGACGGTCATACCGATGACCAGCACGATGATGCTGGCAAAGAAGCCGACCGCCAAGGACACGCGCATACCGTAGATGATACGGATGAAGTAGTCACGACCGGCGGCATCTGTGCCGAAGATGTGCGGGAACACGCTTTCGGTCTCAGCGGTGTAGCCGGCAAAATAGATCACGTGGAAGCCGTCAATTTCTTCGACGATCTTCACTTCGCCGGCGGCACGGACAGCCTCGCCCGTCCAAGTGGTTTCCCACAGCCACGCCTTGGTTTCGGAGAAATCCGTGGCGTTCTTGCCGATATCGTTGGTGCCGACCGCCTCGGAATAGGCGTAGCGGATATCGAGCAGGCTGAGCGCGTCCGAATTTTCGGTGCTGTGGCTTTTGAGCGCCTCGAAGGAGGCCTCGGTGCGATCGCCCGCCTCGAACTCTTTCAAAATCTGCTCGGCGCGCAGCTTTGCCGCTGCCACGATCGCTTTATCGGTGGAAGAAGCACCGCCGATGGGGGCTTCCACGATGATTTCGTGAATGTTCGCCTGACCCAGAATACGTTCACCCTCGGTGAAGCCGTAGGTAAACGGCGACAGGTTGTTGTAGGATGCGTCGACGGGACGACCGATCTTCAGACCGAGCTGCTCGTCATACGCATACGGCCACATCATCGGCACGAAAATAGAACTGAGCACCAACAGCACGATAATGATGAAGCTGACGGTGGCGACTTTGTCTTTGAGCAAGCGTTTGACGCCGTCTTTGAAGAAGGTAGACGACGGACGCATCTTGACCATATATTCCTTTTCCTCGGCAGATGCGGGCATAAAGGAATCGAGATTGGTATGCATACTGAATCTTTTGAAGTCCATTTCGATTCCCCCTTATTCCAAGTTGATGCGCGGGTCGACCACTTTGTAGAGGATGTCACTCACGAGGTTCATAATAACGATGAGCGTCGCGAGCACGATGGTGGTGCCCATAATCACGGGATAGTCACGGTCGGTGATGCTGCTGACGAAGGTACGACCGATACCGGGCACGGCGAAGATCTTTTCAACGACCAGCGAGCCGGTGACGATGTAAGCGAGCATCGGACCAAAATAGGTGATAACCGGAATGAGGGAGTTTTTGAGCGCGTGACCGAAGATGATCTTGCCGCCGGACACGCCCTTGGCTTTGGCGGTGCGGATATAATCCTGACCCAAAACGTCGAGCATCGACGAGCGGGTCAGACGGGTGATGTGCGCCATCGGGGACAGCGACAGGGTGATGATCGGCAAAATAAGACCCATTCCCGTCGTTCCGTTGGCAGGCAACCATTGTAGTGTCACCGCGAATAGCAATAGCAAAAGTGAACCCATAATAAAGCTGGGCATTGACACGAACGCGGTCATCGTGACCATAATGCTCTTGTCGAAAACTGTGTTACGGCGCAAGGCAGCACCCGAACCCAAGATAACGCCGATGATCAGCGCAATACCCGCGGCTGCCAGACCGAGCGGAATGGAGGTTGCCATACCGTCAACGATGACGTCGGTCACGTCACGACCGCGCTGCTTGATGGAGGGACCAAAGTCGAACTTGGTCACAATATCCTTTACATAGGTGTAATATTGCTCCATCAACGGCTTGTCCAGACCGTATTTCGCTTCCAATGCCGCCTGCGCTTCCGCCGAGATGGCCTTTTCGCTGAGGAACGGGCCACCGGGAACAGCCTTCATAGCAAAGAAAGTGATGGTGATGACAAGAAATATCGTAAACAAAGCAAGCAAAACGCGCTTGAGGATATAAAATGTCAATTTGGAATTCAAGTCTTTCATCTCCTTAATGGAATCATTAAGGCAGTGCTTATACAAAACACTTCGCCTTTTACACAGTTGTTAAGCATTATAGCACATTCTTTTCAAAAAAACAAGGAACATTTCGCTTTTTTATCGCCTTGTGGCAAAATTATTCTACTTTTCGTTAAAGTTGCCTATATTTATGCGGGTTGTCCTGCGCTTTTGCGCGGTAAAATGGTAAATAATAAAAGCGAGTGGCATTTTTGGCCGCTCGCTTTTGGAATTTTTATATGTTTTTGTGTATTTTTTCCGCCGTTTACAGGAACAACCATTTTGCCGCCACGGTCATAATGACGAGGAATATCACGTTGATGACGGTGAACAGCCAGAAATAGTGCTTTGAGCGGTTGGGATAGAGGATGCGGTATTCGCTAAACGTGATAAGGCTCGCCAGCGACGCGATCAGGGTGCCCGTACCGCCGATATTCACACCCAACAGCAGCGCACGGTAGTCGGTGGTAAAGCGCGACAGCAAAATAGCCGTCGGGACGTTGCTGATGCCTTGACAGGCGGCGGTGGACACCAAAAGCGTATCCTTGGCCAGCAGTTGCGAGAAGAAGTCGTTGACCGCGTCGATACGGGCAACGTTGCCCGCAAACACAAAGAAAAAGAAGAAGGTGCCAAGTAACGGATAGTCTACCATTTTGAGTGCATCGCGGTCAACGAAAAACAGTACCGCGGGGACGATAAGCAACCCCACCCAAAACGGGATCACGCGAAACACGATAACAATCGCCAGCAAGAACAGCACCATATACAACGCGGTGCGTCGCTTGTTGAGCTTTTCGGGAAACTCCTCGCCGATGATCAGTTTTTGCGGCTTTACGGGCAGACACGCAAGTGCCAGCAGGGTGATCGCCAGCAAAAACGGCGGCAACATAATGGCGCAAAACTCTCCCGTCGGGATATTGAAATAGGAATACAGATACAGGTTTTGCGGGTTGCCGAAGGGCGTGAGCATACCGCCGAGATTAGCGGAAATATTTTGCAGGATGAATAGATACGCCATATAGCGTTCCTGCTTGGCGGTGGTCAGCGCAAAATAGCCCAGCGGCAAAAAGGTGATCAGCGCCATATCGTTGGCGATGATCATAGAGCCGATAAAGGTGATGGCGATGAGCAGTAAGAACAACCCGCGCAGGTTGCCCGCGATACGCACCAGACGGCGGGCAAGAATGGTGAAAAACTTGATGTTACGCAGGGCGCACACCACCGCCAGCGTCAAGAACAGACAGGCGAGCGTTTTCCAGTCGAAATAGTCGAGATAGGCTTTGTCGGGCGGCACCAAAAAGCAGGTGATGACCGCCGCTGCCATCGCCACGCAAAATACCACGTTCTTTTTCACAAATCCGACAACTGCCGTCATACTTTTCACCCCTTTTTACACCGTCTGCCATCATACACCCTTTTTTGACACGGTGCAAGTGTTTTTGACAAGTTTTTGCCGTAAAAAAATCCCGCTCTGCAAAAGAGCGGGATTGGGGATTTTAAGCACCCCGGAACATCGTGCTGTCGCTTTCGACTTTGTTTTCGCCGTCGCCCATAATGATATCGTAAAGGCTGTCGGCAAACAGGGTGTGCATCTCGGACGTGGGGTGGTTGATGCGGTTGGCGAGCATCATCGTCACGTCCTCGGTCTTGGCAAGCTCTTTCCACTTGGCATAGCAGTCGCAGACGGTCACGCCCATCTCCTTGGCCAGCGCCACGGCGGCGGCCATATAGGTGTCCATTTTGCCGCTGTTTTGCATATCCGCCGTCACCGCCGCATAGTCGCGAAATTCCGCGGGCGCATCGTCGGCGACGTAGGTGTTGAGCATATTGGGGGTCATAAAGATAACGTCGCAACCGGCTTTTTGGCATTTGTCAAAGATCTCACGCAACGGGCCAACGTAGTCTTCCAGCGGGTTGTTGACGTCGTTAAGACCAAAGCAGACGATGACCAGGTCAGGTTCGTGGATAAGCACCCGCTTTTCCAGATAGGGCAACATACCGTTGGCGGTTTGTCCGCCGATGGCCGTGTTGATCATATTGACGGGCACGTAATCCCGATAGGCATTGAGCTTTTGTTTAAGCAGGTTCCAGTAGACGCGTTCATAATCGTTGTAGCCGTAGACCGCGCCGTGCGACACGCTATCGCCAAAAATAACAATGTTGATGGGGCCGTATTTGTTCAGCCCGTCATAATCCAACAGGATCTTTTCTTTTATTTTCACAGGTGACCACCTCCAAAATGAGTATAGCACAAAGACGGGAAAATGCAAGGAAAAGCCTTGCGCAAGGCAAGGCTTTTTTACACTATTCCACTGCGGTGCAGTCCGCGCACACTTCCCACACACCGTTCACCTCATGGCAGACGATCTTATAGACTTTAAAGTCGACCGAAAAGGATACTTTCGCCGTTTTGCCTCTTGCGCAGCCTTCCCCCGCTTTGCTTATGTGTGACGTGTATTCCCACATATGGATTTCGGGCTCCTCCACACGAAGCTGTGCGAAGGTCTCGCTTTCTATAAAGTATTGATAGGCCACGTGATATTCCTCTTTTGCTTTGATGGCGGAAAGCACATACATAACAAAAGACAGCATCAAACCAAGAGTCACCACAGCGGCGCTGACAATAATCAGTGCGATCCTTTTGCCGTTTGAAGCTTTGGGTGGGGTATCGCTTTTTTCCTCATCCACATCGGCATTCGGCTCGTCACAGTCATCTCGCTCGGGAAGTTTTGTCGGCACGACCACCGTCTGCGCCAAACGGTCGCCGACGGTGGCACCGCTGGCCAGCAACACAATCGCATCTGCTTGGGCAATCGGCAACAAAAGGTTGCGCAGTATGCATTTTCCCATTTTAGCGGGCTTTGCCGTTCGCTTGTCCAATATCATCAGCCTTGTGATCCTTTTGCCGACAGATCTGCCGCCGCCGATAACGTCACGCAGAATAAAGCAAACGGGATACAACAGTATAATAAGCATCACAGCCAGCACCGCCAGTGCAGCGCTTGTTTGCTTTACGTCTTCAAACCACACCATCATATATATGGCCGATATAACAATAACCACCGCACCAATCAGGTCCCAGTCGATCAGCCAAGCAAATATACGGCGAAATTTCACGCCGACAGTGTTGTGGGCATCTATTTTGCGGAGGTACTCATACCGCCGATTGATCTCTTTTTCCGCCTCTGTATAAATCGTGTCCTCTGCTATACGGTGCCCTGCCATCAGCTCTTCAGGCCGCACCTCCAAAAGCTGCGCCAGACGAAAAAGAATCTCCACGCGCGGCTTTGAGCTGCCGTTTTCCCACTTTGACACCGCCGCAGGAGTCACGCCCAGCTCTTTTGCCACGTCCGCTTGTGTTAAACGTTTTTCCTCACGCAGTGTGCATAAGAAGTTCCCAAACTGATAATCATTCATGCCCATTTCACCTCTCTCTTCCCTTTCATTATAGTAAACCGACTAAAATTAGTCAACAAAACACATATTGAATATCGGTTGATATTTCCGTTTTAGGCACAAAAAGCACTTGTTTTCCGACGCCGTTTGGTGATATACTGGTTTGCGGAGATGATAGGTATGGCATTTGTTTGGATCGGTCTTGGGGTCGTCATATTGCTCGCGGCAGTCTTGGCGGTCGCGTATATTTGTTTTCGCATGGCCTTTTACGCGCCCGACCGCGACCCTGCAAAGTTTGATGCAGAAAGTTTTCCCACCGGTGAGATCTACGAGCCCTATCTCGAGCAAATGAAGGTGTGGTCACAAGAAACCATGGCTTTGCCGCGAGAGATGTTTTCCATCACCTCTTTCGACGGGCTCAAACTCTACGGAAAATATTTCGAATGCAAAAAAGGCGCGCCGATCGAGCTGATGTTTCACGGCTATCGCGGCACTGCGCAGCGCGACCTGTCGGGCGGCGTGCAACGATGCTTCAAGCTGGGGCACAGCGCGTTTATCGTTGATCAGCGTTGCAGTGAACGCAGCGAGGGAAACGTCATCACCTTCGGCATACGCGAGCATAAGGATTGCCTCGCTTGGGTGGATTTTTTGGTGGCGCATTTCGGCCCCGACGTCAAAATTATCCTCACGGGCATTTCCATGGGCGCGGCGACCGTGCTGATGGCGGCAGGAAAGCCCTTGCCGCCCAACGTGATCGGCGTACTCGCCGATTGCGGCTACAACAGCCCCAAAGATATTATCAAAAAGGTGATCAAGCAACGGGGCATCCCCGTATCGGTCGGGTACTTTTTCGTGCGGCTCGGCGCGCGGATCTACGGGCGGTTCGACCCCGAGGAATATGCGCCGCAAGAGGCGTTGCGAAGCTGCACCGTTCCCGTCATCTTTTTCCACGGCGACAACGATGCGTACGTTCCCTGTGAGATGAGTCGGCTAAACTTCGACGCCTGCGCATCCCGCAAGATGCTGGTGACCGTTGCAGGCGCGGGACACGGGCTTGCCTACCCCGCTGACCCCAAGAAGTATTTGCAAGCGCTGCGCGATTTCTTCGGCGAGGACGCGTCTTATCAAGGCTGATACATAAAGAAAAACACCACCGCAAGGTGGTGTTTTTTTATTCTTACAGAAGCTCGTTGATGTTTGCACGCAGTGCCAGTAATTCATCGGCGGAATGGGTATATTCGTAAAATCCTTGCACGCCGCCCTGACGGATCAGGTCACAGACAGCTTCGCGCCCCAACTTTTGCTCTAACAGTTGGCAGGCGCGCATATCCTGCAACGCTTCCGCAAACACCATCTGCCGCACAGATCCCCACGGCTGTCCCCCGCGTCCCGGGTAGACCAGGAAGGGGTCACCTGCGGGAAATGCACCGTCGGCATCGGTGACCAAAAACGGGTTGATCGGCTGCAACGAATGGGCGGAATTGTAGAAGTTGAAGCCCCATTGCAGGAAACCTTCGACGTTTGCCAGATACATCTGGAAGCCCAGCACGCGGCTGCGCGCAGACGGCAACGCAATAAAGCGGTTGCTCGCCCCCTTGTCCAGAATACAGCAATAATAAACCCACAACGGCTGCACGTTGTTTTGCAAGAAGGGGGTCACGGCATCGATAGCCACGACGGGACAATCCACCGCTCCCTGCTCGTAAAACTCATAGTGTGACAACGCATCCATAATCCGGAAGCCTTCCAGATAGGGCGTCACGGCTTGTTTGAGGCGCAGATAGCGAGGCAACGCCTCGTCCGACGGCTCATCCGACAAATGGAACAAGCAACGGTCTGCTATCCCCCACTCGCGCAAGCGGGCGGTCAGCTGCGGAAGCAGCTGTGACAGGAAGGACAGATAGGCGTCGCTGTCGGACGCTACGTCCCAGCCAAACAGGCGTTGTTCGCCCGCGGGGGTATCCGCCACGATTTTGGGGCAGGCTTTGGCGCCCCATTGGGTAAACAGATGGGACATCTCAAAATAGCGCACACCTGCGCGGGTGGCGGTGTCCACCCAGCGTTTGAGCCGATCGAAGTTGAAGGAAAAACTGCCGTCGGCGGTTTGGGTCACCTGCACAAGCTGCACCGTCAACCGCTCGTTGCCGATCTTGGTATCCAGCGGCGGGGTGAACAGCGGAGTCAGCAACAGGTTGATACCCGTACGCACCGCCTCGCGCATAAAGTTTTCGGTGATGCGCCAATATTCCTCGGAAAACACAGCCACGTCATAATATTGCGCCAGGCAATCGCTGTGAAACCAGTTGGTGCAAAGCAACGTCTGCTGCGGCAACACCGCCTCTTTGACGGTCAGCGTCAAAGAGATGCTTTTTTCCTCATCGGTGACGGTACAAGAGCCGTCCTCAGTCACCGTTTTGACGCGTACGGTGATCGGATACGTCCCTGCCGCCATATCCGTGGGCGGCGTGACGTCCAGCCAGAGGGCGGTGACAGAGTTGTGTTGCAAAAAAAGCGGTTCGCCGTAATACGGTTGCAACAGATCGGGATACAACCCCGCCTCTCTGCCGATCACGTTATCGTCAGAGCCCCAATGCACGGGCAACCGCGCCGGCACGTCCATCACGCGGCGCAAGCGAGCATACTCTTTGAGCGGGGTTTCCCATTCCGCCAGCACGCGGCAACGGGGTGCCGTATCCGGCACCTGCAACAGCACCTGTGCCGAAACGGTTTCTCCTTTGAGCGCCGTCAGCGCATCAATAGCCTTCGGCAACGATTGGGGCGATAAGCATTTTTGCAGAGAATCTGCAAATTGTAAGGTCACGTCAGCTAAACTCATTTCGCATCCTCCTGTCGGGAAAGGTTCAAAGCCGTGCACAGCACCGGCAATACGGTTTGCGCCATACGCACGAAACCAAAATCATTGGGGTGGCATCCGTCAACGGTACAGCAATCACGAAACGCACTGCCAAACAGGTCGGCACCGTCAATAAACCAGACGTGCTTGTCGCCGCGCGCCAGTGCGTTTTCATAGGTGCGGCGAACAACCGCACAGCGCTGTGCGCTGAGTTCCTCTTCATTGTCCACGTTAGGTTTCGACATCAAAATGATAGGTAGCGTTGGATGGACTTGGCGAATACGTGTAAAAAACGGCTCGTGGGTCGCTTTCAGATATTCCACAGAGTCGGCGTTATAGTCATAATCGAGCACAAGTGCCGCCATGTTCAAGCCTGCGATATAATCTGCCATCTCAGGCTCACCCTTGGCGCTGCCGCTGAATCCCAGATTATATTGGTCAAGTCCCAGCTCGCGGCAGACGATGGTGGGATACATATTGCCGGGGCGGGAAGCACATCCCCCCTGCGTGATAGAGGAGCCGTAAAACACCACGGGTGCAGGCAACGCAAAGGGAAGCGGCGGCTGCAGTTGACAGTCTGACGGCAAGCCGACAGCCAGTTCGCGCACGCCGTTATAGAGTGGGAAGTGGATCACAATATCCCACCACTCACCGTCAGGCAGCCACGCTTCACCCGACACCTCCACCCGTCCGTTGTCGGGCATAAAGGTTTTGCGGAAGGCGGGTATCTCCCCCGCCTTGCCCGCATAGAGATCAAAGCCGCCCGAGCCGCTGCGCGGCATGTGCGACATATCGTCGCTCCAACGGATGACCGCTTTGAGCGCCACGTAGGAGGCGTTGGTGCGAAAACGCATACGCACGCCCGCCGTGCTTTCCGAAATACACTGCACAGCATAGGTCAGCGGCGCCGCCTTTTCCTTGGAAATGCGAAAAAACTCATCAATATCTGCTGCACCGTTTATCTCAACACACGGGTGATAGCGGTCGATCCATTGCAGATTTTCTCGGCTGATATTTCCGAATTGAAAATTTTGATCCAGTTCTCGGATATCCATATTTTACGCCCTTTCTGTGCTTGCATATATGCTTATCTTTATGGTATAATGTCGGCAGAAACCGCTTTGTTTTCTAAATGGAGGGATTCTTTTGGAGTATGTTCTCACTACCTTGCAGGATGATCTGTCCGTGCGGGAGCTTATCACGCTGTTTTATTTTGAACACGATCCTCATTTTGTCTTTACAGGCGAGTCACATGATTTTTGGGAGCTCAACTATATCGACAAGGGCGAGTTGATCTGTCGCGTCGACGGCGAGCAGGTCGTTTTGAATCAGGGAGACCTCATACTCTACCCGCCCAACGTCTATCACTCCCACCATTGCAACGGGGTTGACTCCGTCAATATGACGATCGTTTCCTTCACCTGCGACAGCGACCTGCTCAAAACGGTCGGCAATCAGGTGTTGCAACCGAACGACAGGCAAAAGGCCATGCTCGACAGTATCGTCGTGGAGGCACAACAAGCCTTCTCCAGCCCGCTCACACTGTTCGTCAGCTGTGAACTGGTTCGCCGCGTTGAAAAGACCTTTGCGGCAGAACAGCTCATTCGGCTCAATCTGGAAATGCTACTCATCGAGTTGCTGCGCAGCCGTATGGCACCGTTGGAGGAATCGTTGCGCTCCTCGTTCAAAAGCGCGTCCGACAACGAAAAGACGGAGCGCATCAAGATGTTTCTCAAAGATAGTGTGTACAGCCGTATCACGATCACCGACATCTGCGCCCATCTTTCCCTCAGCCCCACCTGTATCAAAACCATTTTTAGGCAAGCGGTCGGCACGCCGATCATGACCTATTACACGCAACTGAAAATTACCGAAGCCAAGCGACTGTTGCGCAGGGGGCTGTACTCGATCAGCGACGTGTCCAACCTGCTTTCCTACTCGTCAACACAGTATTTCTCCAAGCATTTCAAGAAAGTGACCGGTATGACGCCTTCGGAATATGCCTCTTCCATAAAGGCAAAGGCAGATCACGATTGACAGCAAAATTCCTGCACGGTCTTGACCAACATATCAATATTTTCCAGCGGGACCTCAGGTTCCAGCAAATGAGTGGGCGCTAACACCAAGCGCCCGCTTTTTTTAGCGAGCTGCAGCATTTCCAACGCCTTTTCGCGCACGTCACCCACGGTGCCAAACGGCAGTCGTTTGCGTGCCGATAGTT
>SVOU01000038.1 GCA_015066215.1 Oscillospiraceae bacterium
ATATGCATCCTATCACCTCGTTGTGCTGCCGAAACCGCCGTTACGCACGGCATCGACTTCGTCATCGACCGTAATCCCATATTCCACAAAGATACCCTGTGCAAACCCCTCACCCGCCGCAATTCTTACGGCGCGGTCTTCGTAACCATCATTGGATATTTTTATGAAAATATGCCCTTCGTTATCGGAAAAATAATAGTCGCTGTCAATAATGCCCACCGTATTGTTGAGTTGCAGACGATACTTGAATCCAAGCCCGCTGCGCGGATACAGTTTCAACACCCAGCCCTCGTCAATGCGCACGCGAATGCCCGTGGGAACGGTCACGGTCGTGCGCGGCAACACAGTGATGTCAAACGGCGCAAAAAAATCGTATCCGGCAGAACCGGTCGTCGCACGGCGAGGCAGTTTCACACTTTCGAGCGAAGGCACTTGTCCTTCGGGAAACGCCGCCGCAAAGCAGTCTGCGGACACTTTTTCAAACTGTGCAATTCGTTTCATGGCAGTCACACCTTTTGGATTGTATATAGATAGATGTAGTATAGCACACTCCTTCGGGGATTGCAAGGTAAGCAGCTCACAAATCTCAATCATTTTTCAAAAGGATGTCAAACATTGACGAAAAAGCCAAGATGTGCTATAATACAAAAAGATATTTTGAATTTTACCGCAAAAAGCGTATAAATGATTGTGCCTGACGCACACAGGAGGTTTCCTATGCATAAACGGCTTATATCAGCTTTGCTTGTCATCGCTTTGCTGCTTCTATCATTAAGCGGCTGTCAATTTCTCAGCAGCAATCACCTGAATATCGGCATCTCAAAAATCACAGAAACTTTCAGCCCCTTCTTTGCGCAAACGGAGGGAGATCTGGCCGTTGTCGATATGCTCTTTGACAAGCTGCTCACCACCGAACGCGGCGGACGTATCATATACGACGGCATTCAGGGCGAAACCGTCAACTACAATGGCGAGGACTATTCTTACAAAGGTCTTGCCGACATCGACATCACCGCCGACGAATCCATCGGAACGACAGACGTGGTCATCACGCTGCGTGATAACGTGCTTTTCAGCGACGGAAAACCGATGACCGCCGATGATCTGCTGTTCACCTACTATGTTTTGTGCGACAGCACGTACAACGGCTATTCCAAGGTGAAGGATCTGGATATCGTCGGGCTCAAAAACTATCAAACGCAGACCTCTGTGCCCATCTACACGCAATATGAAAAGATGGCAAAAGAGTTTTATAAGAAAACGATGCCCGCGGAATTGGGTACCGATTTAGAAGATCCCGAGACATGGTTTTGGACAACTTTACTGGAAAACTGGAACGCTGACATCAAAAATAACGTTAGCTACTGCGTTGACAAATATGCCTCATTCTCGCTGCAATACATTGGCTTTTCTTCCGAGGAAATCGCTGATAACGAAGGCTTGCAAATTGCTTTGGGTATGGTTATCTGGGGCTTTGGGCACGTCAAAAACGGCGAATTCATCTCATCCGTTTCCGAGAAAACCTATCAGCTCGATCAAGAGGAATATCCCACCTATGAGGACTTTTTTGATGAAGCCTACGCCAAGTACAAGGGTGATGTCGAGGCTTATGCCGCCGAAGAGTCCGCTGCCTGCACGGATATTTTGAAGGTGACGATTGACGCGTTTGCACAGTATTGGGGACCAAAGGATGAAAACGCTGACGATGTGGATTGCAGCTTTATCAGTGGCATTTCCCGATTGAGCGACAGCAGCATCTCCGTCTCTTTCAATACCCTTACACAAAGCGATCTGCGTACCCTCTTGGATGTATATGTTGCGCCGCTGCATCATTATGGCGACACAACGGTCTATAACGCACAGAAACACCAGTACGGTTTTGTACGCAACGACCTATCCACTGTCGCCAAGAAAAACAGTTCCCCGCTCGGCAGTGGCCCGTATGTGTTGGACTCCTGCAAAAACAGCGTTGCCAAGCTGACCGCCAATCCGCAATTCTGGCGCGGTGCTCCACACATCCAATCTATTCTGCTGTCAGAATCCTCTATGGTAGACCGTGTTTCTGACGTGGCCTCCGGCGCATTGGATATCTCTCTTGTCAACGCCAACAAAGACATGCTTGCTGCCATATCCTCCAACAACATCGCAGAGAAGCTGTCGGGTACGGTCATCACAACTGTTGCCACCGCAGACAGCATCGACTATATAGGCTTGAATATGCAAGCTCTCGCTATTGACGACATCGAAAGCACCGACTCCTATTATCTGCGTACGGCTTTGGTCAAATTGATGGAAGCCTTGCGTCCTAAGGTTGTGGAAGAAGCACTGGGACCTCACGGACTGATTGCCACTTCCCTGTTCTCTTCTGATGCGCCGATTCGTATCGACAAAAAAGGTGATGACGATGTCGACACGGATATTCTAACCGCTGCCAAAGCGGAGGCACTTTCTCACTTGCGCGCCGCAGGTTACGAGACGGACGAAGACGGTACGATCATTGCTGCCCCCTCCAAAGGGCGTATGCACCTTGTTTTCGGCGCCGTCAAGCCTGATGACTACACCGTTGGCGCCAATGTTATGCTTCGCGAACTAAAATCCATTTTGGAATCCTTTGGTCTTACGGTAACGATCAGCACCTTTAATTCGCGCACCGACCTGATAGCTGCCGCCAAAGAGAAAAAAGTCCATTTGATTTCCGACACTTGGAGTGTTGACGAGACGCAGGATCTCAGCAATCGTTTTTCCACCAATGCTCCCTACAACGTTTTTGGTTTTACCGACGAAAATATGGATACACTGATCGACAGTGCCGAAAAGCTGTTGGATCAAAACGCCGCCATCATCGTATATGAAAATGCTATCAGTACGATCGATAGCCAGCGCATCGTGGTTCCCGTTTGCCAGAACCAGACCGCTATCATCTATAACACCGAGCGGCTTGAACTTGCAGGTATGCCGACAGATATGACACGTTTTTGGAACTGGAAAAACGCAATCGAAACCTTAATTCTTTCCTGACACTTTCTAAATTTAAGAGCGAACAGCCAAAGTTTGGCTGTTCGCTCTTTTTTTGTGTAATTTCCCTTTTTGCGACAACAGATTTCGCAGGACAAGCCGCTGTTTGCAGCAGTATAGTTATAGTGCAAAATCAAAGAAAGGATGAAATATATGCCAACAGAAACTCGAAAAAGAATTCTTTTGAACGGAGATATCGATCACCATCACGCCTCCGCCATGCGGCAAAACATCGACGCCGTTTTGTGTGAAGAACGCCCATCAGCTTTGGAGTTGGACTTTTCCGGTGTCACTTTTATGGACAGTTCAGGTATCGGCTTGATTATGGGACGTTATCGGCTGCTAAACAGTTGGGGCGGGAAACTGATCGTCACACACATACCGCCACACATTGAAAAATTGATGCATTTAGCCGGTTTGGGCTGTCTGCCAATATTTGAAGAAACTGTGAAAGAAGGAATGTCATATGAAAGCAATCAATGAAAGCCGCGTGCTGTTCCCCTCCCTGTCCGCCAATGAATCCTTTGCCCGCGCCGCCGTCAGCGCCTTCGCGTTACAATGCGATCCCACGCTGACAGAACTAAACGATCTGCGCACCGCCGTTTCGGAAGCGGTCACCAACTGCATCGTGCACGCCTATCGCGACTGTATTGGAGACATTCTGTTGTATATGCGCCTATTTGAAAACGGACGTATGGTCATAAAGGTGCGTGACCACGGTTGCGGTATTGCCGATGTCGAAAAGGCACGCGAGCCGCTTATGACCACAGGCGGCGAAGAACGCGCAGGACTTGGTTTTTCCGTAATGGAGAGCTTTACAGATAAAATGCGTGTGATCTCGCATGTCGGGCGCGGAACAACGGTTATACTCGAAAAATACATACACGGCAAAAACGGAAATGCACAATGATAAAGCAAGAAAAAAGCACGCGTGATGAAATGATATGTCAAAATCTGCCGCTGGTACACAGTTGCGCACGCCGTTTTCTGCAAAAAGGTATCGAATATGACGACCTGTATCAAGCGGGCTGTATGGGGCTAATTAAGGCAGTAGACGGTTTTGACACCACAAGAGGGCTGCGATTTTCCACCTATGCCGTGCCGGTGATATTAGGCGAAATCCGCCGATTATTTCGCGACGGTGGTTCCGTCAAGGTCAGCCGTAGCCTTAAAGAGCGCGGTATGCGACTGCAAAAGGAGCGGCAGGCTTTTTATACCGTACAAGGACGCGAGCCAACTGTGACAGAACTTGCTGAGCGACTTGCGCTCACACCTGAGGAGGTTGTGGAGGCTATGGGAGCATCGCTCCCACCCATATCCCTCACAGCCGAAGACGATGAACGCGACGGCGAAACGCTGGATATCCCTGTAGCGGGCGTAGAAGACGCTATTGTCGACCGTTTGGCTTTGGAAAAGGTACTTGGCGAATTGCCGCCGCATGACCGAAGCTTGATTATTCTGCGCTATCTCAAGCAGCAGACTCAGCAGCAAACAGCCGAGGCCTTGGGGATGACACAGGTGCAGGTTTCGCGCCGCGAGCGGGCGCTACTTCTCATTATGCGTGAAAAAATGACGGGATGACTCAAAAAAGCCGTCTGTTGGAGATCCAACAGACGGCTTTTGGCTTGTGTTTTATCCCGTGATGCTACACGAAGCTGTAAAGTGAATGTCCTTGTCAGAGAGCCGATAGGGCGGTTCAAGAACGGGTCCACACGCACTGGAACCCACGCCGGAATCCTTATAATCCACACGGACGTGCGTATATCCGTCAGCGATCAGTTCATCCGTATGCTCAGCTTCATTCACCGCTTTCCATGTAAAGGCGGACACCTGTACATCGATGAAGCGGTCTGCTTGGAACGCAAACCCGTTTTCCAACTTCAGCACACGTGTTCCCGTGTGGTTACCGTGATCTTGCGGGCGCACATAAGGCACATATTCCGCTTTGGCCGTGCTGCTGTGCCAGTCCAAACGCGCACTATGATACAGATCACAATAGCTTTCGGTCGGACCGTAGCCGAAGTAGTCAAACGCCATATTCTCTTTGCGGAAGGTAAACTCATAGCCCAAGCGCGGCAACCAAACACAATTTTCGCGCATCTTTCCGTCGAGCGTCACCGTTATTGTTCCTTCTGCATCCACTGCTACGCGCTGCGTGTAGTGGAAGAAGGGCTGACGCGACATACCCGCCAAGCTTGCCGTCACCAAAATCGCATTTTCACAGATTTCGGTCGCATATACGCGCGAGCAAAGCAGTTCAAAGTTTTCGCCATCCCAGATATTCACGCGTGTCCAAAGCGGTTTCATTGGCGCGTCATTGTCAATAAGCGCACGCATTACTGTCAGTTCCACAGGGGCTGCCAGCTGCTCGACGCCGTCAACGACCATACTGTCGAAATGTCCCAACTGCTTGGAAAAACGATAAGTGAAGCGTTTGCCGCTGAAATAGCAATATTGCTCATCTTCAGAGAACTCAGCCGCCGCAACAGCTGCTTTTTCAGGTGCGCGGACAGGGCAAGGCAATTCCAGTTGCAATACCGCTTTGCCACTACCGCCTAGCATTTCCACATCCACCGTACAACCCAAGGTACAACTTTCAGGCAGCACGATATTGTCCAGCAGGCAAACCGTTTCACTCGGAGACGCCGTAACGCAGACGGTTTCCTTGCGCAACACCTTACCGTCACAAGCAATCGTCACCACGAACTCTCTTTCGGAGAGATTGGTGAAATCATAACGGTTTGTCACAAGCAGCGCGCCGTCACTGTAGGACAGTCTAAACGGTGTGTAAGCAGCGCGGATTTCCAGCGTACCCGCCTTAAATTGACGGTCATAAGTAACCATACCATCGCAGCAGAAGTTATAATCGTGCGTAGGCTCGTTGGGGAAGTCTCCGCCATAGCGCGCGACTCCCTTTTCATCGACCACCACATGGTCGCACCATTCCCAAACACAGCCGCCAATAAGCTGGGGATGCTCATAGATTTTCTCCCAATAGTCCCACACGTCACCGGGACCGTTGCCCATCGCGTGGGCATATTCGCACATAAAGATGGGCTGTGTGTGCACGTCATCCTGCACATAGCTCTCAATCTTTTCTAAAGAGGGATACATCCATGAATACACGTCGGCGCGGTCGTTTTTCTCCGCGCGGGAAGCGTCTTCACAGTGGATCAAACGCGAGTTGTCGCGCTCACGCACCCGGTTGATCATCGACACATGGTTAGGGCCGTGACCGCTCTCGTTGCCCGTCGACCACATAATGATAGACGCGTGGTTTTTGTCGCGTTCCAAGGCGCGATACATACGGTTTACGAACTCCGCCTCCCACGCGGGATCACAAGCGGGCCATTCGGGCGCCATATCATAGCCCGTACCGCTCGCAAAACGGGTACACATACCGTGGGTTTCAATATCGGTTTCCAGCACGACGTACAGACCCAACTCGTCGCAGTATTCCAAGAAACGGGGCGAGGGCGGATAGTGCGAGGTGCGCACCGCATTCATATGCAGCGATTTGATCAGTTCAAGATCTTTTCGCACTTCCCCATCCGACATACACCAGCCCTTATTGCCGTTGGAATCGTGATGATTGACACCTTTGAGCTTGACGGGTGCGCCGTTGATCAGCAGCTCCAATTTATCGGAAATGGCAATCGTACGGAAACCGACCTTTTGACGAATGATCTCGCCTGCACAGGTGACGGTCAACTCATAAAGATAGGGCCTTTCGGCATTCCAAAGCACGGGGGAAGGCACCGTCAAAGCAAGCTCTCTCTCCCCTTCGCCCGTGGCAATCATATTACCCTCGCGGTCGGCAAGTGTTGCCGAAAACGCGCGGTCGGTACGCACAGTGACCGTTTCGTCTTTGGCAATCACTTCCAGGTCACCGATGTGTCCTTCGGGGCGGTTGAGCAAATAAATATCGCGGAAAATACCGTTATAGCGCAGGAAATCCTGATCCTCCAAATAACTGCCGCAGCACCACTTGTATACCGCAACACGAATCGTATTGTCGCCGCTATGTACATACGCAGTCAAGTCAAATTCCGCTTGCAGATGACTTCCTTGCGTGAAACCCACACGTTGTCCATTCACCCAAACGACCGCGCAAGAGGACACCCCCTCCATTACCAAATACCATTTGCCGCCTTTGTCTATGGTGAAGGTGCGCTCATAAACGCCCATCGGGTTGACATCGGGTACATAGGGCGGGTCCGCCGGATAGGGATAGAGATAGTTACTATAGTTTGGGGAGTCATATCCAAACAGCTGCCAGCAGGACGGCACGGGGACCGTATCCCATTTTTGCGGTTCAGTAAAAAAGTCGCTGTTTTCACAGTAAGCAAAACGCCAATTACCATTTAGGGTTTGTAAAGACGCCGCTCCTTCAGGGATATAAAATGCGCGTTGCGGCAAGCGATTTTCGCTGGTATGGCGCGGATCTTCATAAAAGCGGATCATAGGACTTCTCCTTTGCAAAGTATTGGTAGAATCTGCTTTTACTATATCATTGTTGTACAAAAAGTGCAAGCGAAAGTGCAAAAAAAGCGTGCAAAAGCACGCTCTTTTTACTCACTGCAAAGCGCCTCCACAGGCGGCATTTTCGCCGCGCGTATAGCGGGAGCAATACCGCCCAAAACACCGATAACTACCGTAAAAAGCCAAACGCCAAAGAATGCACTCCACGGAATGGTAATCATTCCCGTAAACACATACACACCCACGCAGGAGATCGCGCCGCCGACCAGCAAGCCGATGCCGCCACCGATAGCTGCCAAAAGTCCCGATTCAAGCATAAACTCCCACAAAATACGGCTGTTGCCCGCTCCGACCGCCTTTTTGATGCCGATCTCGCGCACGCGCTCTTGCACAGATACCAACATAATGGTCATAATCCCCAGCCCCGACACCACCAATGACACACCGCTGATGATGGTTAAAATCCAAAGCACGACTTGCAGCAGAGTTTCCATACGGTCTTTTTGCGCCGCCAGATTTTCCACACGCCATTTTTCGTTTCCGCTCCCTTGGCGTGACAGCACCTTTAAGATCGTGTCACGCAAAGCGTCGTCATCTGTCCCCTCTTGTACGCGCACCGCAATCTGTGATAATTCCTGACGATAACAAATATCCTGCCACGTGGTGTACGGCACAAATACCATCGTCGGAATATAGTCCATCATCCCTTGTAAAAGTGAACTGCCCGCCGTCGCCACGCCGATGACGGTATACTCATCACTCTTGCCTCCCATGGTCAGCAAAACCGTTCGACCTATCACATTGGTGCGCCCGAAATGTGTTTTTGCGTAGGTTTCCTCAATAAGACAAACGCGATCGTGTGCACGCACGTCGCCATCACTGATCAGTCTGCCGTACAGCAGTTCCAACGAAACCGCTTGGTCGGCACCCGCGTCAATACCGCACAGCATCGTCTCCTCGGTCAAGCTGTGCACCGTTACCGCGCCCGTCCCCACCGTCAACGGCATGGCAGAGCGCACACTTTCGATCTCACGAATAGAATCCAAAGCCGACATCGGGATGCTACCCGATTCTATGGTAACCGAAAAGCCGTCAACACCCATTTTGGTGAGTTCATCGTAAAACAGCCGCTCCCCTGCGTCACCAATAACAGATACAATGGAAACCAGCATTACACCGACAACTACTGACAAAATTGTCAGTGCGGTGCGCCCTTTACGACGCCAAAGATTTGTAAAGGCGTGCGCAACGCTTTCAATCATAACAGCGTCACCGCCTCACCGTTTTCAAAAGTTTCTGCTTCGCGCACTAGCACATCATTTTCGAGGATCCCTTCAACGATGACAGCACCGTCGGGCAACTCAGCTCCCACTGTCACATACCTTTGCGCGGTTTTCCCATTCTCAACGGTTAGCACATAATCACCGTTGCTGTCACGTCCCAAGCAATCGTACGGCACCAGCAGTCCCTTCTCAAAGGTTTCCGCCAACAGATGCACCTGTGCCGACAGCCCCAGCCTTAATGAGGCGTCTGTTTCGTCAAGACTGACCACCGCTCCGATGGCGGTCACGCCCGCGAGCTGGGGATTGGCGGCGGCAGACAAAAACGTTACGGTGCCTTTATAAAATTCGCGGGCAAAGGCGCTCCCCTCGACAACTGCCGACTGTCCGATCCACACGTCCTTTATGGCGGATTCCGGAACATTCAATGTTACCTGCAATGTATCTGTGTCTGCCAAAATCACATAGGATTTTGCCACTTCCGCCGGTGCGCCTTTTATCAAGGTTATCGCTGTGACGATACCGTCAATAGGTGCCGTGACAGTAGCACTCTTTTCGAGCAGTGCCATTGCAGATGCGGACAGCTTGCCACTGTTGACCAACACCTGCTGCGTCAGCTCCAAGTCTATGGTAAACAAGGTGTCACCCTTTTTTACAACATCGCCCGTTTTAACTTCCACCTGATCGATCACGCAATACGCCGGCGGAAAGACGGTTTTTGTGTCAACGGGTTCAATAATCCCGTCGCACCGTACTGTACGATCTATTTTTTGTGCCGTTACCGTATATCCTGTTGCCGTGCGCGTTTCCGTTTGTGCACCTATCAACCATATGGCACCAATAAGCACTGCGACGCAAAGTGCCAAAATAACATATTTTTTCATTTCCAAATCCCCCTTGCGCTTTATTGTTTGACAAGTGAGCGGAAATATTGCGACGATTTTTTGGTAAAGCATTCCTTAATTTTAACGTGCCGTTCGCATAACAAAAAGCACTCTGCAAAACAGAGTGCTTTTTATCAACAAATTTCACTTTTTTCGCCATTGCGGGAGAAACAAGATACAGTCTTTCAAAGGTCGCAGTTTTGCTGCGTTGGGTGCATATATCTCATAGATAACGTCAATGAGTCCCAAAGCTACTACGACGCCACCGATCAGTTTGGGTGTTAAGAATGGATAATCGGTCATTGAGATCATGCAAAAGCCACAGACGAAAGCGAGAACAGCCATACCTATCTGCGGGCGGTGCGAGCGCATAAGCAGACGATAGCCCTTGCGCACTGCCGAAAACGCGATGGCAAGCCACATCAGCAAGCTGAAAATGCCGCCTTCCAGCAAAAGCTGCAGCACCAAGTTGTGGGCGTGCGGCGGCGCAACATCGTAGGATTGCAAAAGAGCCTTGATGTTATGACCGCCCGGACCGTAACCAAACAGCGGGCGTTTGAGAATCGCATCCAAAGACGCCGCCCACACCTGTACGCGCTCCGAAAGCGACTTGTTCGGTGTTTTCCCGTCTTGCGGATCTTCAGCATTATCTATGATGTTGTCAAGCAGGCTGTCGCCTTCCCCATCGCCCGCATTCTCAATCACACCGCCCGCATAATCCGTTGCGTCGGAAATAGAAAACAGGCGGGCATAAACACCGCTGGGAATAAGCAACAGCACCGCCAGCGCAATCAAAAGCAAAAGCGGAGCCTTGCGCACGTTCATGGCAAAAAACAGAGCCAAGATCAGACCCAAAGCCAAATAAGCGCCACGGCAGAATGTGAACAGCAAACCAAAAATGGTCAAAATTGCCGCCATACGCACCACAGGGCGACGGCGATCGTTCGTCTTGCGCGACAAAAGATAGAACATAAATGGCAGGAATATGATCATAAACTCCGCCAAAACATTCGGGTTCATAAACGAGGCCGATGCGCGATTGCCGAAATCGTCAAACACAGGATAATCGCAAATCGTATTCAAAATACGATCCAGCCACGCCCAGCACTGCATATCCACATTCAACTTGAAGGTAGCTTTGGCAATATACTGCACACAGGCTATGGCGCCGTTGATGCCGATACCGACAGAAAAATATGCCAAGGCGGCATTCAAACGTCGGCGTTCAGTCAGCACCGAGGTGAGCGACACATAAAGAAGCGGCATAACGCTCCAAAGCCCCACCGCACCGAGTGCCGACAGCGTGTTATCAGCATAGGTAAGCCCGATCACCGTATATATGAGATAGAGGAAAAGCGGCAAAGCAAACGAGCCGCCGCGCAACGAAGTCCCACGCAAGGTCACGTCTTTGCGTGCAGCCAACAGCGCCAAAAACGCCATCACCGGTGAAAGGTATTCGGGCAAAAACAGCATCAGCGTCACATACAAAACCACACGCATCCAAGGTTCCTGAAAACGTGACAGCACAGGTTTCTCTGTCTTTTGCACACCACTTCCCCCTTTCTTGTTTTTTGTCAGTATACCACGACAGCAATGTCTTTTCAACAAAGGTTACAAAACTGTAACTCTCTTTTCGTGCAAAAAGAAAAAAGAGACCGTCGAGCGGTCTCTTTGCTTACGCTATTATTAGGCGTTTGCTTTCTTTGCAAGGGCGGACTTTCTCCGAGCAGCAGTGTTCTTGTGCAGGAGTCCCTTAGCAGCAGCCTGATCAATCTTCTTGATGGCGGCTTTGACGGCCTCGTTCTTGTCAGCGGCACCGGCTTCGATAGCGGCGTTCGCTTTCTTGATCTCCGTTTTCAGCGCGGAGTTAGCGGCCTTGTTGCGAGCGGTCTTCACGGCGATAACCTTGACGCGCTTCTTGGCGGATTTAATGTTGGGCATGGTCACACCTCCTCTGCAAAGTATCTCATAAATCACGCAGAAGATATAATAACATCTTTCCCAGAAAAAATCAACTCTTTTTTTGGGAATATTTGAATTTTTTTTGCAAATAGTACACGCAAAGGCTACTTTTAAGCAATTCTTTACCATTTAAGAGGTGTTTCTCGTGCAATTACGAACCGATCTGGCCATTGAAACCCCCAATATTCAGACACAGCAAAGCGGTATTTCCCTATTCACCTCACAATATCGCAAGGCGCGCATCTCTCGCATTTCGGTTGACACCTCACAGGCGGCAACGCAAATAGGTCGACCCGTCGGGCAATACGTGACTGTGGAACTGCCGCCTCTTTCGGATAATGAGGAAGAACTGGAGGACTATGCTATTCGTATCGGCGGCGAGCTGACGTTAATGCTGCCTGAAAACGGCGTTATTTTGGTCGTTGGATTGGGAAACGATCGCATTACCCCCGACGCCGTCGGACCGCAGGCGGCCGCACGCGTGCTTGCCACACGCCATATCCGCAAAGAGTTTGCACGGTCAATGGGATTAGACGGTCTGCGCCCGACCGCGGTGGCTATCCCTGGTGTGCTGGGACAAACGGGGATGGAAACCGCCGAGGTGGTGCGTGGGTTATGCGACACTGTGAAGCCGACCGCCATCATCGCTATTGACGCCTTGGCGGCGGCACAGGTCTCACGACTCGGTTGTACCGTACAGCTTTGTGACAGCGGCATCTCCCCCGGCTCAGGTGTCGGAAACGACAGACAGGCACTAAACCGAGACACGTTCGGTGTACCCGTTATCGCCATCGGCGTCCCCACCGTTGTGGATGCGCGAAGCCTTGCTATTGAACTCACGGGAGATTATGAATCCGAGCCGGCCGTCACACCGAATGGCTGCGTTATGATGGTCACACCGCGTGAAATCGACCTTGTTGTACGCCGTGCCGCACAACTGATCGCTATGTCCGTCAACTACGCCTTGCAGCCCGATTTTTCGCCGCGTGAGCTTATGGGTGCGGCCTTATAGGCATATCTGACCACCGCCACACATACACTTCAAAGGGAGGTGGTGGATATGCCCAAGCACAGCAAACCCATTGTGCGGCGAATTCCCGTCAGATCCATTCTGTTTAATGGGATCATCTGTGTTGCCGTATTAGGGATTTTGTGGAGTCTGATGCCGTTGGGTACGCGGGCGCTTCTGTGGATAGCGGGCTTGCAGCAACCGCAAGCCGGTTTTGAATATCTTAAAGACTCTCTCACCCATGCCAACAGTCCATCATCCCCCGAAGGAAACGTCGATAGCTATATAGACGATAACAAGCAGGAACAAACGCCTTTCGATGAGCCCGCAGAAGAAACGTTTATCATCCCCGCCGAAAAGGGTGACGGCGGCAAAGTTTCCGAACAACAGCTCACTTCCGGCTCCACGTTTGTCAACGGTGTGGCCATCCGCAACCGCAGCGATAACCAAACGCTGTCTTTGGAGACAGAAGCCGCTATTCCGCCCAGTTTGCTTATCGAAAACACCGACGCGCCGCAGGTACTGATCGTGCATACCCACACGACCGAAACCTATATGCCCTACTATGCGGGATATTATAACGATGGCGATTCGCCGCGTTCCACCGATGAAACGCTCAACGTCTGCGCTGTCGGCAAAGCTATCACCGCACAGTTACAAGCGGCAGGCATCGGGGTAATACACGACACCGCTGTGCACGACTATCCGCGCTATACCGGTGCGTATACGCGTTCTGCCGATACGGTCGCCAAAAACTTGGAGAAATATCCGTCCATCAAAGTTATCCTTGATGTTCACAGAGATGGTATTATGAGCGACGAAACCACCAAAGTGAAGCCTACCGCTGTTGTCAACGGTAAAAAGGCGGCGCAGATGATGCTGGTGATGGGAGTGGTCGACAGCAAGGATGTTCCCCATCCCGCTTGGCGAGAAAATCTGCATTTTGCTATGGCTTTGCAGTCGCGGTTGCACACCGCTTATCCCGGCGTTATTCGCCCCATATCCTGCGTTTCCAGCCGTTATAATCAACACATGTCTCCCGCCTACATACTCATCGAAATGGGCAGCGAAGCCAATACGCTGGGCGAGGCTATCTATTCCGGTCAGTTACTGGGCAAAGAGTTAGGTGTGCTGCTCAACAGCTTGAAGGAGACGGTTAATTGAGACGCAAGAAAAGAATTATCACCGCTGCTTTTTTTACACTTATATTGGTTTTGGGAGCTTTTGGGTTTTGGCTAGCTGACTATCAATCA
>SVOU01000039.1 GCA_015066215.1 Oscillospiraceae bacterium
ATATGCGGTGCCTGTTCCTCCTGCAACGCCAAACGCCCTTGCACGACCACGAAAACGCCTTCGTGCAACACCGACGCATATTGCGCCATTTGTCGCGGGAACAGCAGCGACTCAATGCTGCCCGTCAGGTCTTCTAACTGGCAATACGCCATCACCGCGCCGGATTTGGTCGTCTTCTTTTTGATGCCACTGACCATACACAGAAGTCGTACAACGGTGCCGTCGGTATAGCGGTCAGAAACCTCTTCTTTAAGCCGCAGCAAGGTGGAGATCCGCGTGGCACGCATAGCGCGATACGCGTGGCGGTAAGGTGCCATTGGATGACCGGTCAAATACATCCCCGTCACTTCTTTTTCCATCGCCAGCCGCTCGGCAAAGCTATACTCCTCCATCGGCGGTATCGTATAGCCGTCCTCCCCCACCAGCGACGGATCGTCAAAGAAACCCATTTGTCCTTCGATGTTGTGGCGGGTTTCGTCGGTCAGCTGTGCCAAAAGGCCGCCCAGTGCATTCATCATCTGCGCGCGGTTCGCGCCCAAGCCGTCAAGCGCACCTGCTTTGATCAGACTTTCGATAGCGCGGCGGTTGCACTCCTTATAACCGGACATACGGCGGCAAAAATCATAAAAATCCTTGTAAAGCCCGTTGGTTTCGCGCTCGCGTTGCAGTTCTGTCAGCAAGCCGCGACCGATATTTTTGATGGCCAGCAAGCCGTAGCGAATATGCCCGTCGCAAAAGGCGAAGGACTCAACGCTTTCGTTGACCGCGGGCGGCAACACCTGCAACTGCAAGCGTTCACACTCCGCCATATACCCCGCGACCTTATCACTTTCGATAGCACCCGTGAGCAACGCCGCCATATACTCGCCGGGATACAGGCATTTGAGATAGGCGGTGCGATACGCCACCAACGCATAGGCGGCGGCGTGGGATTTATTGAAAGCATAAGACGCAAACGAACTCATATCGTCAAATATGCGCTCGGCAACTGCCAGCGGCACGCCGCGCCGCAAGCAGCCCTCGGTGATGACCGTGCCGTTTTCGTCCGTTTGTCCGTGGATGAATATGGCACGTTCTTTCTCCATCACATCGTGCTTTTTCTTGGACATCGCGCGGCGCACCAAGTCGGCGCGCCCCAAAGAATACCCCGCCAGCTCGCGGAATATCTGCATCACTTGCTCCTGATAGACGATACAGCCGTAGGTCACTTCCAGAATCGGTTTGAGCCGCGGATGGACGTAACGCACCTCGTCGGGATGATGACGGTTATAGATATATTTCGGGATGGAGTCCATCGGGCCGGGACGGTAGAGCGAAATGACGGCGATGAGATCTTCAAAGCAATCGGGTTTTAGTCCCATCATCACGCGTTTCATACCGCCCGATTCAAACTGGAACACGCCTTCCGTCTGCCCTGCCGCCAGCATCTCATATACCTGCGGCACGTCCAGCGGCACGTCCGCTATAGAAAACGCGGGCTCGCGGCGGCGAATCATTTCCTCGGCATCAGCAATGACCGTGAGGTTTTTAAGCCCCAAAAAGTCCATTTTTAAGAGCCCAAGTTCTTCCAGGATCCCCATCGTATATTGCGTCGCCACGGCATCGCCGTTGACACACAGCGGGACGTATTCCTGCACGGGTTTTGCCGCGATCACCACGCCCGCGGCGTGGGTGGACGCGTGGCGGGGCATACCCTCCACTTGGCGCGCCATATCAATGAGGCGACGCACCTGTGCATCGGAATCATAGCGCGCACGCAGGTCGGCAGAGGCTTCCAACGCCTTATCGAGCGTGATATTGAGTTCCCACGGCACCAGTTTGGCAACCTCATCCCCCAAGGAATACGGAAAGCCCATCACGCGCGCCACATCGCGAATAGCCGCACGCGCCGCCATCGTACCAAAGGTGATGATCTGCGCCACACGCGGTGCGCCGTATTTTTGGATCACGTAATCAATGACCAGCTGGCGCTTTTCGTTGCAAAAGTCGATATCGAAGTCGGGCATACTGATACGCTCGGGGTTGAGGAAACGCTCGAACAGCAGATTATACCGCAACGGGTCCACGTCGGTGATGCCGATACAATAAGCGCAAAGGCTACCCGCGCCCGAGCCACGTCCGGGACCCACGGGGATATCGTGCGTCTTGGCATAGTGAACGTAGTCGTGGACGATCAGATAGTAGTCCACGTAGCCCATCTTTTCAATGGTCGCGAGCTCATATTGCAGACGCTCCTGCGCCGTTTCAGGTGGGTTTTCACCGTAGCGGCGACGCAAGCCCTCTTGGCAAAGGCGGCGGAAATACGCCACGCTGTCGCCTCCGGGTGCATCGAAAGCGGGCAGTTTCGTCTGTCCGAAAGTGAAACTCACCTGACAGCGGTCGGCGATACGCTGGGTGTTGTCAAATGCTTCCGCCAGATCGGGGAACAACGCGCGCATTTCGGCTTCCGATTTGATATAAAACTCGTCCGTTTCAAACGCCATCGCCGAAGGCTCGTCCATCGTGGTGCCGGTTTGAATGCACAGCAGTACCTTTTGCACCTCGGCATCCGCGCGGGTCAGATAGTGGGCGTCGTTGGTGCAGACCATCGGCAGTTGACATTCCCGCGCCAAACGCACCAGCTGTGCGTGGATGCGGTGTTGTTCCTCCAAGCCGTGATCCTGCAACTCGATATAAAAATGCTCGGGGCCGAACACGCGACTGTACCACAATGCAGTTTCTTTGGCACTCTCCCAATCCCCCGCAGACAGCGCCTGCGGAATTTCGCCTGCCAAGCAGGCAGAGAGTGCAATAATTCCCTCGTGATACTGTTCAATCAACTCGCGGTCAACGCGCGGCTTGCTGTAAAAGCCTTCCGTCCACGCGGCTGACACCAGTTTGCACAGGTTCTGATAGCCCGTGTTGTTCTCACACAGCAGTACCAGATGATGATAGCGGTTGTCAAGGCCAAACACTTTACTATGCCGCGAGCGCGGTGCCACGTACACCTCACAGCCCAAAACAGGATGTATCCCCTGCGCTTTGGCGGCTTTATAGAACTCCACCAGCCCGTACATAGCACCGTGGTCGGTGACGGCCACCGCCGTTTGTCCCAATTCCTTCACACGGGACAAAAGCCCGTTGAGACGGCAAGCACCGTCCAACAGGCTGTATTCGCTATGCACATGTAGGTGTGTAAAGGCCATAGACTTTACTCCTATCCCTTTATTTCAGCTGATCCGCAAGCTCCACAAGGCGGCGCAGACGGTGGTTCATACCCGAACGGCTGACAGGCTCTGCGAACATTTCACACAACTCACGCAAAGAGGCCTCGGGATTATCATAGCGCAAGCGCGCCGCCTCCTGCAATTCGGGAGAGAGATTTTCCAAAACGCCCGCATCCATCAGCTTGCGCACCGCTTGCATATGTGTGGTCGCCGCAGCAACCGTTTTATCCATATTCGCGTTTTCACAGTTGACCATACGGTTTGTGCGATTGCGGATATCCTTGACCATTTTGACGCTCATCAGTTCCAGCGAAGATGCCGTCGCCCCCATCAGCGTCAGACAATCCTCCACCTGTTCGCTGTCTTTGAGGTAGACGATATAATTGCCTTTGCGGGTGACCACCTTGGCATTGAGACCGCACTCCGCCAAAAGCGACAACAGATCGCGGCTGAGATGATAATACGGCACGCTGAATTCCAGATGATAGTCGGTCTGCGGGTTGGTAACCGAGCCTGCCACCAAAAACGCGCCGCGCAGATACGCCGCCGCACAGTTGTCGCAGTCCAAGTTGGCACGGTTGAGCCGCACCGTCAGGTCATCAACGGTGTGTCCAAATTGCTCCAACACGCGGCGGCAATCGGCAATAGGCACGCGCACGATATAATAATCCTTTTTACGCGGATATTCCTGCACAGTAGGCTTGTCCACGCCGCAAACCGCGCGAATCTGCTCACAATACAACTCTGCCACCGCAGGATTTTCTGTTTGCAGTGTGATGTCGGCGCCTGTAAAGTGGTGTCCCAGTTCCAACATACCGTAGGTTTGCGCCAAACGGCAGCAATCGTTGCGGTTTGCTACCTGCGCCAACTCCGCTTTTACATCGAAGGCGAAAGACATAAGACCTTCTCCTTTTAGTTTTTCTGAATATCCCGATGATGGGTGTGGGTCGGCATGTCAAGTGCGGCCATATGTTCCGCCAACGCTTGCGCAACCGTCACCGACCGATGCTTGCCGCCGGTACAACCGACAGCGATCACCAAGCGGCTCTTTCCCTCACTCTTATACAAGGGGACGAGATAGTCGAGCAAAGAATACAGACGCTGCAAAAAACCGTCCATTTCTTTGCTGTTCAGCACAAAATCGCGCACTTCCCTATCCAAACCCGTTTTTTGTTTGAGTTCGGGCACGTAAAACGGATTGGGAAAGCAGCGCACGTCAAACACAAGATCCGCCTCGGCGGGATACCCATATTTGAAGCCGAAGGACATACATTCCACCCACATACCCTCGGTGTTATCCTCCAAAAACAGCTCGCTGATGCGCTCTTTGAGCTGTGCGGTAGAAAAATGGGTGGTATCAATGAGATAATCCGTGCAAGCACGCAGCGGCTGCAGCAGTTCACGCTCACGCGAGATAGCGTCAAAAACACTATCGCTGCCCTTGTGCGACAGCGGATGCTGGCGGCGCGTTTCTTTATAGCGGCGTGCGAGCACCGTATCGTCGCAATCCAAAAACAACACCTTGCATTCGTTGCCGCTTTTTTTCAATTTTTGAATACTTTCGGGCAATTCCGAAAAGGATTCGCCGCCGCGGATATCCGCCACCAGCGCGACGCGCGATAAGCTCTCGCTGGACTGCATACACAGTTCCGCAAAGGTGGGAAGCAATTTGGGAGGCAGATTATCCACGCAGTAAAAGCCGATGTCTTCGAGGGCTTTCACCGCTTGCGATTTTCCCGAGCCGGACATACCGCTGACAATGACGAACATCAGTCCACCTCCCCGACAAGACGCACTTCCCGCTCAAGCCGCACACCAAACTGTTCAAAAACACGGCGCTGTACTTCGTCGGACAGGGTCAAAATATCTTTACAGGTGGCATTTTTGCGGTTGATGACAAAGCCCGCGTGCTTTTCGCTGACTTGGGCATCCCCCACCGCAAAACCGCGCAGACCGCATTGATCGATCAACGCGCCCGCAAAATATCCCTCGGGACGCTTGAAAAAGCTGCCCGCGCTGGGAAATTCCAACGGTTGTTTATCACGGCGACGCTGCTGAAAATCGTCCATTCGCGCGCCAATATCTTCTTTTTTGTCGGGATGCAGCTGCAACACCGTCTGCAAAATGATCTCGCCTGTTTCCATAAAGCGGCTGTGGCGGTAGCCAAGTGCCGCTTCTTTGGCAGACAGGGTATGCACTTCTCCCCTCTTGTCAACAACGGTCACTTTGCAAAGCACGTCTGCAACCTCGCCGCCGTATGCACCCGCGTTCATATAGACCGCGCCGCCGACCGTGCCGGGAATGCCGTAAAGCGGCTCAATACCCGCAAGGCCGTTGTCGCGCGCCCACAGGCACAAAGCTTTGAGCTGCATACCCGCTTGGCAAATCACGCGGTCGCCCTCACGGATGATCGCAGGCTCTTGCGCTTGCAAACGCAACACGACGCCATCATAGCCCTTGTCGGACACCAACAAATTCGAGCCGTTGCCCATCACCATGTAGGGAGTGCCGTCCTGCTGCCACTGCGTGACCAGCGGCGCGACCGCTTTTGCGGGTGCTGTCACCACATATGTCGCGGGACCCCCCACGCGAAAAGAGGTGAGCTTTGCGAGTGGCACGTCTTGTTCAATTTTGCAGCCGTTTTGGACGGCCAGATCCTGCCAATTCACAAGGCATCCTCCTGACATAGTACACTTAAAGCCCCAAAGCCGCCGCGCCGATGATACCTGCATCGTTGCCCAAAGCCGCACGACACAGGCGTGTTTGTTTAGTCGAGTGGCGGCTATACCGCTCGGTGACGATATATTTCTCTAACGGACGCAAAAGGGTATCGCCCTCGTTACAGATACCGCCGCCGATACAAAGCACCTCCGGCTGGAATATGTTGACCATATTGACAAGACCGCAGGCAATGTAGCGGATATAATTATCCACCACTTGCTGTCCAACGGGGTCGCCCGCACGCATAGCATCAAAAGCCGTGCGCCCGTTGACACTTTCAAAAGTAGGCGCTATCTTCCACAACAGGCTTTCGGGGTGTTTTGCCATCGCTGTGCGCGTCTGACGAATCAGCGCCGTTGCCGAGGCATAGGTTTCCCAGCAACCTTTGCGGCCACAAGTGCAAGTTTCGCCGTCCGCCACGATCACCGTGTGACCAAGTTCAGTTCCCGCAAAGTTACTGCCGCTATACACTTTGCCGTCAATAATCACGCCACCGCCAACGCCCGTGCCGAGCGTGATGCACACGCAGCTTTTGGCGCCTTGCGCCGCACCTGCCAGCACCTCGCCCAAAGCCGCCGCGTTGGCGTCATTTTCGACGTATACGTTCTTGCCGAGCGCAACCGACAAGCGGTCGCACAGCGGGAAATTGTGGAAATCCAAATTGCAGCTGTATTCCACCACGCCCGTTTCACAGTTGCAAGCGCCGGGACAGCCGACGCCCACGGAGTCAACGTCATCCATTGTGAGCCCCGCGTTTTCCACCGCCTGTTTTGCCATAGCCGCCAAGTCGGCGAGGATCTCGTCAGCAGGGCGCGGCAACAACGTTTTGCACTGCGCCTTTGCCAAAATATGATGGTTATCATCTACGACACCTGCCACGATGTTGGTGCCGCCCAAATCAATACCGATACGATACATTCGTTTTCTCTCCTTTGTCAAAACCGCTGCCACTCGTTATCTGCGCCCGTGGGTGTGGGCAGATCGTCCAGCATACCCAGATTGCGCATCAGTTCCTGTGCCGCGTTGTAGCCCATCTTTTTCTGACGGTTGTTCATCGCCGCCACCTCAATAATAATGGCGAGGTTGCGACCGGGTTTGACGGGAATGGTCAGCTGCGGCAGCTTGATGCCTAAAAGATCCATCGTTTCGCTTTCCAATCCCATACGGTCATAGACCTTTTCGTTATCCCACGGTTCCATCTGAATGACCAAGTCGATCTTTTCGGTCACCTTGACAGCACCCATACCAAAAATACGGCGCGCATTGACGATGCCGATACCGCGCAACTCAATAAAGTGGCGGATATTGTCGGGTGCAGAACCGACCAAAGTTTTGGCCGATACGCGGCGAATCTCCACCGCGTCGTCAGCGATCAGGCGGTGACCGCGCTTGACAAGTTCAATAGCCGTTTCACTCTTACCAACGCCGCTATCGCCGACCAAGAGGATACCTTCGCCGTACACCTCGATCAAAACGCCGTGGCGCGTGATACGCGGTGCCAGTTCGACGTTCAAAAAGGCGATCAGCACCGCCAAAAGTCCCGAAGTGGAGTCTGCCGAGCGCAACAGCGTCACCTGATGCTTCTCGCAAAGCGCCAACAGTTCGGGCGGCACAGGCAGACTGCGGGTGAGAATAACGGCAGGCGGCTTGTGAGAGACCAGTTCTTCCAAGCGGGCGTTGCGTACGTCCTCGGGAAGATCCTCAATAAAACCGCTCTCGCTTTTACCAATGATCTGAATGCGATCACCGGAGAAATAGTCAAAGTAACCCGCCAAAGCCAAACCGGGGCGATTGACCTCACTGCTGGTCACCATCACCGTTTCGGGATCCTGCGGCGCGTGTATAATTTCCAACATTGCCTCTTTAATGACTTTTGCAAGCGGCACAGAGAAATTTCTGGTCAACGAGACCACCCACCTTTTTATACTTTCCTTTACGTTCACATACATCAGTATATGCGTATTCAATTTATTATACCGCATTTCAGCGCAATATGAAACCCCTTGTGACAGGTTTTTTTGAAAAAGTTTTGCCTTTTCTTTTGTGTAGGTTGCAAAAAGAGCCTGTCTGCAAGGGACAGGCTCTCATATTACTTTTTCAGCTCCGGCACCAGTTCACAGTAGTAAGGGTACAAACCGATCTTGTCGGGCGTATGCTCGGGCAACTGCCAGAAGTCATAGCCGGGATACACGTTGCCCTCGATGATTGCGGGACCGTCGGGTGTTACGCACACGTCCCAACCGACGTAGCGGATCGCTTCCACTTCCATTGCAGCCTTTTTCGCCAACTCCACCGCTTCCTTAACGTACGGCAGTTGGAACCCTTCCAGCTTCACACCCGTGTAAGGATGCTCATCATAGTTAATGAGCGCGGAAGTATGCGCACAGCCGGCAATTTTGCCCGTTTCCTGATCAATGGGACAGCACAGGCCGCTGTTTTCCATATTATCCACAAACTTGCCCTCATTGCCGCTTTTGGAAACGGCATAGGCACAATGTGCCTCGCCGTTTGCGACCAAGGTCACAATGCGGTAGGAGTTGATCGCCAGCGGATAAAGCGTGTTGAGATCGGGGTGCTGACGCAGTTCCTGCTCGATAACGCCGAAGTTATGCGCAGGGTCGGTCACGTAAGCATACATCTCGTCCAAGTCGGCGTAGTCGGCTTTTTTGAGGCGCTGAATACCCTTGCCGCTCTCCCCCACGTTGGGTTTGGCAAAGATGACTTCTTTGTCTGCCATAAAGGCTTCAAACGTCGCCTTGTCCATCTCAGCAATATCCAAGAACGCTCTGCCGAGATAGGGGGTAAAGCGCTTGTTAAACAGGTTTTTGTGGGTGAAGGTCGCTTCTTCGGCGGGATCGTTCACCAGCTGGATCAAACGCTTGTTGCGCACACGGGTCATATAAGTGTCGCGCTGTTTGGCGTTCATCGCCCAAAAGCCGAATATGAGATAGTCGTGATAGCCCGCACCGTAGCGCACCGCGCAGACGAGCATATCGAAAAAGGTGTAGATACGGTTTTGACCGCTCTTTTCCTTCACGCGACCGATCACTTGGTGCAGGCGCTTGAAGCTGGAGCCTGCCAAGATGCGAAAAATATAGCGAAGCTTGCTCACGCGCGCCCTCCTTACAGTATCTGCTCGATAGACTTTTTGAGGATCTGCAAGCCTTTGAGCAGTTGTTCTTCTTCAATGACCAGCGGCGGCATCAGTTTGAGCACGTTGTTATCGCGTCCTACGCGCTCCGCGATCAAGCCGTTGGCAAAGCAGGCGGCAACCAGTTTTTTGGTCATATCCCCCTCAAAAGCGGAGAAATCCACGCCCCAGATAAGACCGATGCCGCGATAGGACAGGCGGCTGTCAAGCGGGCAGATCTCCTCTTTGAGGAATTTTTCCACGATCTGCGCCTTGCGGGCAACCTGCTCTTCCACCTTTTCGTTGAGCATCAGCTCCATACCCGCTTTGGCGGCGACCAGCGAAAGCTGGTTGCCGCGGAAAGTGCCGTTGTGCTCGCCGGGGGTCCAGATGTCCAGTTCGGGGCGCAAAAGCACCAAGGCGATAGGCATACCACAACCGCCGATAGATTTGGACACGGTCACGATATCGGGCACGATACCTGCGCGCTCAAAGGAGAAGAAGTTGCCGCTGCGGCAGCAACCCGCCTGAATATCGTCAGCAATCAGCAGAATATCGTGGCGGTCGCACAGATCACGCAGACGGCGCAACCACTCCACGTCCAGCGGATAGATACCGCCGTCAGACTGCACGGGCTCGATGATAATCGCCGCGGGCTTCTCGACACCCGAGTGATCGTCGGTGATGAGGCGTTCCATATAAGCGATGGTGTCCAGTTCGGGGAACATATAGGGCGCGGGCACGTGAGTCACGTTGGGCAGGCATTGACCTGCGCCGTCACGCGAGCTACGGTCGGTAGTGAGCGCCAAAGAACCAAGCGTCATACCGTGGAAAGCACCCATCAGCGCGAAAATATTCTCACGTTTTTTCACCTTGCGCGCCAGTTTGAGCGCGGCTTCCACCGCGTTGGTACCGGTGGGGCCCACAAACTGCACCTTGTAATCAAATCCGCGCGGACGCAGTACATTTTCTTGGAAGAAGTCCAAAAACTCGCGCTTGGTGGCGGTGAACATATCCATCGAGTGCAAAATGCCGTCGCTTTGGATATACGCGACCAGTTTTTGCATAATGTGGTCGGGATTATGACCGAAGTTGAGTGCGCCGGCGCCGGCAAAGAAGTCGATATACTCCTTGCCGTCCTCGTCTACCATCACCGCACCCTTCGCTTTGGTGAACACCGTCGGAAAGCTACGGCAATAGGAACGCACGTTGGATTCATAATTTTCAAATGCCATGGTATTCATAGGCAAGACTTCCTTCAACTTCAAATTTTTACACACACTATAATATACCACAAACATTTTACAAAATCAAGCATTACGCCCACTTTATTCGCACGTCCACACACCTTTTTTCATACACTGGCATTAGGGATTTTCCCACAATATAAAAAAGGAGTTCTGTTTTGTGGATAATACTCGCTATTGCCGTCAGCATCAGCGTGGCGGCAATCGTTATGTCGGCAACAACTGTGCCAACAACGCCGTCTGTCGGCGTGAAATGAACACCCGCGAAACGGTGTGCGATTGCAACGAGCCTATCGCTTTACCCGTGACCGCGATGGTCTATATCGCCTATCAACCGTTTGGCGACGTGTATGAGCCTTGCGTAGGTTTTGCACACGGCACCATCTTTGCACAACTGGATAAGCCTTGGCTGGCAGGAGGTTGTCGCTATGGAAAATAATCATCCCGCCCACAAGATCCACGCGCTGGATTTTGCCATTTTGGAAACCCAGTTATATCTGGACACCCACCCTTGCGACCAGACCGCTCTGGCGGCTCTGGAAAAATATCGGTGCGAGCGCAACGAGGCGGTTGCCGCCTATGAAGCGCAATGCGGTCAGTATGTACGCACCGCTGATGATGTCAACGGCGACTGTTGGTCTTGGGTCAAAGGCCCTTGGCCCTGGGAATTTTGAAGGGAGATGTAAGATATGTGGCAATATGAGAAAAAATTACAATATCCCGTGCACATTCATCAGACAAACCCCAAGATCGCGCAACTCATCATCAGCCAATACGGCGGCCCCGACGGTGAGCTTGGCGCCTCGATGCGCTATTTGAGTCAGCGATATGCAATGCCCTATGACGAGCTCAAAGCGATCCTCACGGACGTCGCCACCGAAGAGCTCGCCCACATGGAGATGGTGAGCGCCATGGTGCAACAGCTTACCCGCGACTTGACCTATGAGCAGATCGTTGCAGGCGGCTTTGCCCCCTATTTCGTAGATCACACCGCAGGCGTCTATCCTGTGGCGGCGGCGGGACTTCCGTGGCGCGCGGAATATATCGGCGTCAAGGGCGACGTTTTGGCAGATCTCAACGAGGACTTGGCGGCAGAGCAAAAGGCACGCGTCACCTATGACAACCTGCTGCGCCTGATCGACGATCCCGACGTGCGCGATCCGCTGCAGTTCCTGCGCCAGCGCGAGATCGTACACTATCAGCGCTTCGGTGAAGGCTTGCGCCTTGCTACCGACCGCTTAAACTGCAAAAACTTCTACGCATTCAACCCGAGTTTCGACAAAGGCTGCAAATAAGATGCCAAAAGAGCAGACGGGCAACCGTCTGCTCTTGTTTTCTTATTTCATAAACTGAATACTGATTAAATTAATTTATCAAGTTCAACAACTCTTATGTTTTGAATTAATCCACAGACTTTGCAGCAGTCACAAATTGTCTTACTGCTTTTTTTGACTATCTTTTTCTCTTCCCCTTTTGGATAAAAACTTGCAACATATCTTCCTGCCAAGGTTCCTTCGATTAGTTCTCCTCCGCATTTATTACATTTATCGTTCATTTTGGTATCCCCTTTACAAATTCCGATTTCCAAAAAGTATTATATCACAAAATACACTTGCGGTCAAATACACTTTTCTCTCAAAATCGCAAAACCTAACCGCCTTTTCATTCCCCTTTATAAGTGTAAGGACGATACCGTCGCAGAAAGGAGGCTGTTATGTGCAGTCCAAGCCCAAAAGAGCATTATAATCTATACTACATCTTTGCAGAAGAGAAAAAACAGCACACGCTCTCGCCCGAAATCGCCGCGCAACTGTGGAAACGCATCCTGCGCGACACCGATGACGAAGACCCGTAAGCAAAAACGGCATCACGCTCTGTGATGCCGTTTTTATTATTCTTCACGCGGGGCTACGCCGCGTCTGCCGACGGGCGCTTCGCCGCCGAACACATAGCGGTCATAAAACTCCCGCACCTGCTCCTTGCGTCGCAGCATTTCGGGCAGGTTGTCGTTATACTCATAGGGAAATTTAAAGTTGAACACGCGTTCCAGATAGTCGGTGCCCGGCAGTTTGAGCTTTGTGACCGCGCCCGCACCGCAACCGAGAATGGTGTGTGTTTCATCCATAATATAGACGTTGTAAAGTCCGTCGAAGCCATCCTTTGCCCAACCGACGTTTTCCTGATTGCCGACCATACGGCTTTGACGATAGAGATAGTAGGAATGGTAGCCGCTTGCGGGCAGTTGCCGCGCAGTCGCTTCGACCATAGCCACGGTGTCTTCCTGCGCTTCATAGTCCGCACGATGTTGCACCACCAAGTTGGATGCGCGTTTCATCGACAGCGTATGGAGGGTGATATTTTCGGGTTGCAACGCCAAAATGCCGTCAAGCGTCCGCATAAAGCCGTCAAGGGTATCGGCAGGCAAACCCGCAATCAGGTCGGTGTTGATGTTATCATGACCGCATTGGCGCGCTAACTCAAAAGCGTCATAAAACTGTGCGACCGTATGGCGGCGACCGATGGCTTTGAGCACATCGTCCTGCAAGGTCTGGGGATTGATGCTGATACGGTTGACACCCGCCGCTTTGATGGCGCGCAGTTTATCCGCCGTCACCGTATCGGGTCTGCCCGCTTCCACGGTATATTCCCGCACGGTAGACAGGTCAAAATGCTGTTCCACCGTTTTAAGCAAAAACGCCAACTGCTCCGCCGACAGCGATGTGGGCGTACCGCCGCCGAAATAGACGGTTTCCAGCCGCAGACCTAACTCTCGCGCGATTGCGCCCGTGTGGGCAATTTCTTCCGCCAACCGCTCCACATACGGTGCGACCAGTTTTTGCGCGTTGGCAATAGAGCGGGACACAAATGAGCAATAGTCGCACCGCGTCGGGCAAAACGGGATAGAAATATACAGGCTGAACGAATCGGGGCGCGAAAGCGACAGGATGCGGTCTTCTGCCTGCAAGGTATTGCGGCACAGCGCCAATTTGCCGTCGCTGACGAGCAACCGCTCGCGCATATAGTCGAGTGCTTTTTCTTCGTTGCCATATTCCGCTTTTAGGCGGCGCAACAGTTTGACGGGGCGCACGCCTGTGACGATACCCCACCGCTGTGTGACGCCAAACAGTTCGGTAAATAAGTGATAAAGCAGTGTCGCCAGTTCCAGCTCACACGCATCTTCCCAGTTGGGGGTATCGTTGGCGATCTCCGCCGTTTTTGTGCGGCAGAAGGTATCCAACGTGAGTTCCACCGTCAAGCGGGTGGTGTCGGCGGTCTTTTCCAGTACCGTCACCGCACAAACACCCGTGCGGTCGGGCAACGTGTCGCACACCGTCACCGACTCCTGCGGTAAAAATAGGCGG
>SVOU01000040.1 GCA_015066215.1 Oscillospiraceae bacterium
TCACATTCAGCATACAAATCAAAATAGCAAAAAATCCGACCATCGTGTTTGATGATCGGATTTTTGCTTGCCCCGTACCGGCTTTCTCCCATTGGTCACTTTTTGTCCCTTTGAGCGAAATCCCTTTGCTTTCAGGATTTTTTATTTGTGCCGACAGGCACAACATCGTTTGCTGGAACACGCAACATCATGTTGATTTATAATTGTTTTTTACCGAAAGTATGATATAATAAACCTAACAAATACATTCAAGAGCCTTAGGGGTGAGAAAAATGCTAAAAAAGCTTGTTGCAAAGAAAAGTCTGATATTGATTATTTATGCTGTTGTTTTGCTCGCTTTTTGGACTGTGGCATTGATTGCCGGTAACGCAGAAGATAAAGTGATGGTTCTCATGCTTTCTCTTGTTATTCCGATTGCGATATATGGTTTTGCCCGTTTGATGTATAAAGTTGTGAGTATACGTGCTTCTTTTAAAATAATGAGCTTTTTCTATTATTTTTTCTTAATAGGCGGATTGCTTGGAACTGCTATGATGTTTATTGAATTTATCGGTGGATTTCCAAACGGATTGTCGCCGACGCTTGGTGCTTGTGGGGCTTTGATTGTTGCAACTCTTGATAGTGCAAAGAAAAATATTGAAAGCGAAAGCAAAAAATAATATCATCCATTCCGCAGCCAAAAAATCCAACTCGCAAGAGTTGGATTTTTTTATTTGTGCCGACAGGCAAAAATTCACAAGGCTACGACAAGTCCCAAACAACACCCCCCTTTTTTAAGTTGCTTATTTTCACACTTCGTGATACAATATGGGCAAAGGAAGTGATGACGTGTCATTGAAAAATACTGCAAAACTGTTACTCGTTTTTTTGATGATTTTTTCTCTGATATTTACCGGTTGCAACGGTAGCACACCCGATACGCCCAATAACGGCACCACAACAACAACGCAAGGCGGCGATGATATGCAAGGCAACGGAGAAAACAACAAGCCCCAAAAGAGCACGAACGGCTTTTCGCAGTTTGAGATCACCTATTACTGGGGCCCGCACGGCGAAACAGCGTTGGATGAAAGCTACTGGAAAGCGATTGCCGAGTGCGGCTTTACGTCCGTGCCACTGGAAATGAATACGACCGCCAACAACAAAGCGGCACTTTCCCTGATGAAAAAATACGGGCTCACCTGCTCGTCACTTTGGGATTCCCGCGTGCAAATGATGATCTACAAGGGCGACAGCATCTCGCAGGAGGAGCTGGAAAGCACGGTGAAAGCGGTCGTCGACGACTATGCGGCGTATGACAACATCGTCGGCTGGTGGTTGCAAGACGAGCCGAACAGCGACCTGTTTCCCATCCTCAGCCGACTCGTTGCCGCGTTCAAAAAATATGACCCCACGCGCGAGACGTTTATCGACCTGTTTCCCGTCTATGCGGATCCCGCGGCGCTGAAAACGAAGGATTACAACGAATACGTTGACCGACATCTGAACGAAGTAAACCCGAGCTATCTTTGCTATGACCACTATCATTTTATGGAGAATGAACCCCACCGCAAACAGTTCTTTGAAAACTTCGAGATCATTCGCCAAAAATCGCTCGACAAAAACCTCGACTATATGTCTATCGTGCTGCTCACCAAGCACTGGGCATTTGGCAACCTCACCAGAAGCCAGATCCTGTGGGAAACGAATATGTGCCTTACCTACGGCGCCAAGCGTATTTCCTATTTCACCTTTATCCTTGACCCCGACCTGCTTGCCGATAACTGGGACAACGCGTGTATGAGCAGTGTGGACGGTACGAAATATCCGCACTATTACGACGTGCAGGCGATCAACAAGAATACCGCCCCGCTTGGCAAGGAGCTGTTCAACAAACGTTCCACGGCGGTGTTTCACCTGACCAATCGGCCCGAAACGTTGGAGGAAGGGTGCGAGGAATACGTTTCCTACGGCGCCCTACGCAGAGCTTCGGGTGAGGATTTTGTGATCGGTTTCTTCGACGATGGCAGCTTCATGGTGACCAACAAGAAATTCGAGGAAGGTGAGGACGGCAAAAACACCCTCATATTCCGTTCCGTGTTGATGGGACTTGAGTACTTCGACGTTGCTACCGCCACTTGGAAGCCCTATGCTACGCGAAACGGCGACGGCAATTTCATCTACGAGGCCAACGGCGGCGAGGGTATGTTGTTTAGAGTGGTTTGACGTTTATCTCAAACGACAATAAAGGGGAGAAGAGTATGCGGTTTCAAAAATGGATGAGTATGCTGCTTGCCTTGGTGCTGCTATTGACGACGGTGCTTGTGGGCTGCAACGATACCTCTGACGTTAGTACCAACAAAACGACTACCACCGCTACCGATAGCGGCAATAACGGTGATGACGGTGGTGACGGTGGCCAGAATAATGATTCTCAGGGTGGCAGTAACAACAAAACCACGAAGAAAAACCAAAAGACCACCAAAAAAAGAGCAACCACCACTCGAAAGGCAGTGCAAGGCGGCAACAATAACCAAGGCGGAAACAATAATGCCACGCAAGGCGGCAACAATAACCAAGGCGGCAATACTACCAAGGGCACCAACGTCACCGTTGCTACCACGGGTACCGCCTACGTCGAGCCGTGTTTTGTCAAAAATAACGACGGCACCTACACCGACGGCAATACGGGCGTGGTATTTATCGACGATCCCTGCAATTCCGTAACGCTGGGTGCCTCCGACTGCCTCTTGTATAACCACGGCGGCAAGATTTGGGTAGACGAGACGCACCCCGCCGTGTTCCGGGATGACGCGCGTTTCCGTCGTGCTGATGCAACCTCGTCGGGTGACTGGTGGTTCAGTTACTACTTGTCCTACGGCATCGGCGAGTGCGCCATCGTTATCTACACCAACGAAAACAGCGCGGGTGAACTCATAAAAGGCTTTGACGCCTATGTATCTACCGACAACAATAACTGGAAAAGGTTGAGCCTGACATACAGTGCCGCCGAGGACGAAGATTTGGGCAGCGGTTGGATCAAGCGCACCTGCTACGCAACGGGACTTTCGCGCTCCAACAAATATCTCAAAATCCGGTTTAACGCGGTGGCGGCGGGTTTGGAGTTTTATGTTCCCAACATTGGGCGCGTGCGTGTGAACGGAGTCAGCAGTATGAAGGATTTCGATCAATATTTGCAGGACAATCCCGATCAATCCGATTGGACGACCACGACTACCCGCACCACGGCGACAACGAACCACAAGCATAGCTATTCTCAAAAAACCGTCTCTGCGACCTGCACCAGAAGAGGATACACGCAATATACCTGCAAATGCGGTGATAGCTATAAAGCCAACTACGTGCGGAAAGATCACAATTACGTTAACGGCAAATGCTCGTCCTGCGGCAAAATCGTCAAGACCACGACCGGTTTTTCGCAGTTTGAAATCAGCTATTATTGGGGCCCTCACGGAAGCAATATGATCAACGAGGGCTATTGGGAGGCAGTTGCCAAATGCGGCTTCACCTCCGTGCCGCTTGAAAACGGCACTACCGCCAACAACAAGATTGCCCTCACGCAGATGAAGAAATACGGACTTACCTGCTCGGCACTGTGGGATTCCCGTATTTACAATATGACGCACAGCACCAAAACGCTGTCCACCGCCGAGGTGGAGACGCAGGTCAAGGCTATCGTCGCCGACTACGCGGCCTACGACAACATCGTCGGCTGGTGGCTGTATGACGAGCCGAACAGCGACAAGTTTGATATTCTCAGCAAGCTTGTGGCGGCGTTCAAAAAGTACGATCCCAACCGTGAGGTATTTATTGACCTGTGGCCCGTCTATGCAAGTACGGAGCAATTGGGAGAGACGACCTACGACAACTATCTCAACACCTATTTCAATCAAGTAAATCCCGGCTACATCTGCTACGACCACTATCATTTCCGTGAGGACGGACAGCATACCCAATGGTTCTTCCAAAACTTCGAAACCATCCGTCAAGAATCTCTGAACAGAAATATTGACTATATGTCCATCGTGCTGCTCACCAAGCACTGGGGCTTTGCCAACCTCACCAAGAGCCAGCTTTTGTGGGAAACCAACATGTGCCTCACCTACGGTGCCAAACGCCTTTCTTACTTTACCTTTATCATCGACGAGGATTTGATTGCCGAGGGCTGGACCAATGCGTGTATGAACGGTACCAACGGCACCTATTATCAGCACTATTATGACATTCAGGCCATCAACAAAATTTCTAAACCCTTGGGTAACGAGCTGTTCAACAAACGCTCCACGGCGGTGTATCACCTCGGCGGGGCGATGCAGACGGGTTGTAAGTCGTATTCCTCCTACGGCGACCTCGGCAGAGTGTCGGGTAGCGATTTCGTCATCGGCTTCTTTGATGACGGCAGCTTTATGATCACCAACAAAAAGTATGAAGAGGGTGCTGCGGGCAAAAATTCGCTCACTTTCTTAACGGTGACGGATGGGCTCAAATATTTTGATACGGCAACCGCCACGTGGAAAACCTATACCACTAAAAACGGCAACGGCAACTATGTCTACAACGCCAACGGCGGCGAAGCGATGCTGTTCCGCGTCGGCTAAACCATACGCCATTATTACAAAGAGCCCGATATTTATCGGGCTCTTTGCTTTTTTATGCGGCAAAAAAGGGCGTGCGTTGCCATGGTGACCAAGGTTAACGCTACTTTCTCAAGATTCTCTCTTGAAATTTGTTCGATTCGCGCTATAATGAATCCCAAGAGGTGATATCCATGACCGAAAATGATAAACGAATCGTCCGTGAGCTGGCCAAACAATATATGGAGCTTGCCACCGACGAAAAGCAAAAGGCTATGAACAAGCGTATGCTTGATACCAATGATCTGAAGATTACCCGTCCGCCTGTGCTGATAGACGAGATCCCGTGGTATCAAATGGATATAGATGGTGAGCTTACCGAGCTTTGTGAGGACACAAATGCCAGAAACGTCGAGGCTACTCTGCGCCGCGCCATATACCGCCGCAAGCATTTCAAGGCGGACACCGTGCTGGAGCCGTTCTTGCGCGTTACTATGTCCTATGATTCAAGCGGTGTGGGCCTTACGCCGGAGGATCACATCCTTCGCACCGATGCTACCAATAATATCGTATCTCATAGCTATCACGATCTCCTTGAAAACGAGGAAATGCTGGAGCAGATCAAGATACCCACCTTCACCGCGCGCCCCGACAAAGACGAGCGTAATATGGAATGGTACACCGAGCTTCTCGGAGACAGTATGCCCGTCAAGCTCTGCGGAATAGGAATGTACTACGATGCCGCGTGGGATAAAATCGTCAGATACAGAGGTATGGAGCCGGTCATTTACGATTTTTACGACCGCCCCGAATACCTCCACGCCATCAGACAGCGCTTTCAGGATATTGTAAGGGCGGAACTGGATTTTGTAGAGAAGGAGCTTCACGTTGACCCCACTGCCCCCATTGTGCACTGCACTCCCGCGCTTGTTTCCGGTCTTGCCGAGGACGGCTGGAAGGCAACCTGGTACAGAACTATGGCACAGGGCTTTTCCGACGTGTCTCCCGAAATGCACTATGAGTTCGACATACAGTACGCGATAGAGCACGCAAAGCGGTTTGCCTATACCTACTACGGTTGCTGTGAGCCGCTGGACAGAAAGCTGGACGTTATCTTCAAGATCCCCAACCTGCGAAAAGTAGGCGTTTCCCCCTGGGCAAGGGAGGAGGTTATGGCAGAAAGGCTTGGCGGTAATTACGTCTATTCCCGCAAGCCCAACCCTGCGCACGTAGCCATGACCACCGATCCCGATGTGGTTCGACGTGAGACCGAAACCACCGTCAAGCTTTGCCAAAAATACGGCTGTCCCGTTGAGTTCACGCTCAAGGATATCAGCACCGTCTCCGGCCGCCCCGAGAACCTGATCGTTTGGTCAGAGGTGGTCTCCGATGTCTTGGATAAATACTACGGTTAAGTTGTAAATCCATCAAGAGCGGTCTTAAATATTTTGACACCACGACAGCCAAATGGAAGGATTATACCACCCGCGATGCCAACGGCAACTATGTTTTCAATGCCAATGGCGGCGAAGCGATGCTGTTCAGGGTTGGTTAAAACCTACTTACAAACCGCAAAAGAGCCCGACGAACGTCGGGCTCTTTCTTTCTTGATGCGTTGACAAAAAACAAAGAAATCGGTATACTATATTCTATATAACAGATGTTTTTTGTGAAAGGGCGGTGGAGAATACGAGAAAGTCGCGCAAGCAATTTTTGCTCAACCTGATGGTTCCGTCGATCGTTTTCGGCTCGATTACGGGCGTTTTCACTGCTGTCATTGTGTTGCTGTATAAAAAAGCCGCTATCCACGTGGTGGAATGGTCGGAATATTTGTATCGGCTTTTCAAAGAACAGCCTCTTTGGTTGGTGCTTGCCGCCGCGGTGCTGTTTGGCGTATCCTTTTTGTTCGCGTTCATCTACAAGCGCGTGCCCAATCTCAAAGGCGGCGGCATTCCCACGTCCATCGCCATTTTGCGCGGCATCATCACCTTCAAGTGGTTGCGCAACCTAGTTGGCGTTATCGCGCTGTCACTCTCATCGTTTCTTGTTGGCGTGCCGCTCGGCAACGAAGGTCCGTCGGTGCAGATCGGTACGGCGGTTGGACGCGGTGCCGTGCGCGTGTTTGCCAAAAAGCACCGCGCGTGGGACAGATATTCGATGACGGGTGGTGCTTGCGCGGGCTTTTCCGTGGCAACGGGCGCGCCGATTTCGGGCATTATGTTTGCCGTTGAGGAAGCGCACCAGCGTATTTCGCCGATGATCATCATCGTGTCCACCATATCGGTCATTTTCGCCAACTTCACCAGCACAGTGCTGGCGCCGCTTTTCGGTGTCGACACCGCTATATTTGAAAACCACCAAACGATGGCGTTATCGCTCAAAGACGTGTGGCTGCCCGTTTGTATCGGTATCGTGATCGGGCTTTTTGCGGTGGTGTTTTTGAAATATTATCGCGCCGTCAGCGCATTTTTCAATCAAACCCTCAAAAAAGTGGGCTTGCCCTACAAAATATTCGCCGTGTTCGCGCTGACCGTGGCGGCGGGTCTGCTGGCAGATGGCTTTGTGTCATCGGGGCACCACCTGCTGCTCTCTTTGTTCGACGGCGGATTTCCCATCGTCACTTTGCTGCTGATATTGCTCGTGCGCGCCACGCTGATGCTTGGGGCCAACACCAACGGTGTGACGGGCGGTATGTTTATCCCGATGTTGGCGTTGGGTGCGCTGGTCGCCGCCGTGTTTGGCGAGATCTTAACCACCTATTGCGGACTTGACGCCGCCTATTTTTCGGTCATTTTGACCTTTGGCATCATCGCTTGCATCGCGGCGATGATGAAAACGCCCATCACCGCGGTGGTGTTCGCGGTTGAGGTACTCAACTGCCATATGAATATCCTCTACGTTATCACCGTCTGTGCCGTATCCTATATGATCACCGAAATGTTCGGTGCGAAATCCATCAACGATACGGCGGTGGAGGATAAGATGGAGCAGCTGGAAGAGGAGAAAACGCCCGTGCTCATCGACACCTTCGTGGTGGTGAAAAAGGACGCGTTTGCGATCGGCAAACAGGTGCGGGATATTTTCTGGCCTGCCAATTTGTTCGTACTGTCCATCACCCACGATGCCAATCGCAAAACGGTTGTGGATGAACACGGCGGCAAGTCGATTTTGGAAGGTGACACCCTGCACGTGCGCTATTCCACCTATGATGAAGCGGAAACCAAAGAGGAATTGGAAGCCATCGTCGGTGTGCAGGATGCGCCGACGGCGGGTGAAAAGGAGTGACAGCGATGAACTTTCTCGAGATCGCCAACGCGCGGCAATCCTGCCGTCGCTATGACCCCGCCCGCGCGGTGGAGCAGGAAAAGCTCGATGCCGTTTTGGAGGCGGCGCGGCTTGCCCCCTCTGCCTGCAACGGGCAGCCGTATCATATCACCGTTTGCACGGGCGACGCGCGCGAAACGGTTGCCAAAGCCACGATGGGGATGGGGATGAACAAATTTGCCGCTGATGCCCCCGTGCTGCTGGTCCTATCAGAGGCGCCGTACGTAAAATCGGCGGCGCTGGGCGCCAAGGTCAAGAAAAACGACTATCGCTCGATGGATATCGGCATCGTCGCCGCCTACATCACCGCCGAAGCGGCGGCACAAGAACTGGGCAGTTGTATGCTCGGCTGGTTTGATGACGACAAGATCCGCAAGGCTTGCGGTCTTGACAGCCCCGTGCGGTTGGTTATCACGCTGGGCTACGCCGCCGCAGACGATCCGTTGCGCACCAAAAAGCGCAAGGAGCGTGACGAACTGGTGACGGTGCTGTAAAAGCAGGACGTTTTGAGGAGGACGTTTTATGTTAAAGCCTATTTTTGGCGTGGATTTCGGCCAGTTTCCGATCTATCAGCTGATGCTGTGCGTCGGATTTGTGGTCGGTCTGTTGGTATTTAACGGTTCGGCAAAACGCCTGTCGGCGTCTACATATATCAAACGGCGTATGCGTTTTAGTCTGTTTATCGGCACGCTCGCGGGACTTTTGGCGGCAAACGTGATCAACTGGTTCGTATATGAATACGCGCTCGACTATTCGCTGACCTATCGCTTGACGCAAGGCGGTTTCACCTTCTACTTCGGTATGCTCGCCTTCTTTGGCGTGTCGGCGTTGTTGCTGCGTCTTTTCAAGGTGCGCGTAAAAACTACGTTGAACGCCGCTGTGCCCGCCTTGCTGATCGCACATTTTTGCGGCAGACTTGGGTGCGCTTTACGCGGCTGCTGTTGGGGTGAAACGGTGACGCTGTTCGGGCGTGAGATACTGTTTCCCGCGCGTGAGCTGGAAGCGGTTGCCCTGTTGGTGCTGTTTATCCTGCTGTTGCGCAAAAAGACCTTCAACAAGCGCATACCCATCTATCTGTTTAGCTATTCCGCCCTGCGTTTTGGGCTGGAATTTTTCCGCGGTGACGATCGCGGCACGCTGTTTGGCATCGAGACCCTGTCGCCTACGCAACTCGTGGCGGCGGCGGTTATCGTCATCAGCGCCGTGTGGCTGTTTACCCGTCCCATTTGCAAACTGTGCAAAAAAGAGGAAGCGCTCGACCGCTTTCAGGCAAAACTGCGCGGCATATTCGTCGGCAAGCGCGTATACGAGCCGCACCCGCTCAATTTTGAGCCTGCCAAACCGGTACACGCGCTCAAAATCATTTCGCTTATTCTGGCGATCCACCTTTCCGTGTTTGCGGTGGTTGCGGCACTCGGCTCGGTCTCGTGGGATTGGACCGACGGCATTCGCGACGCCTTCGTGAACGTATTTGACGGTCTTTTTGACGGCGATGACGATAAAAACGTCGTCGGCACCACGGACGGCGCGTCGGTGGTGGACGTGACGGCGCACGGACGCATTGCCGATGCACAAGCGGCACTCGCAGTCATCAACGCCTGTGACGACTGGGCGACGCTGACTTATGACGAGGGCAAGACGCTGACGCTGCCCACGGGCAACAAGGCGTACGTGTTTAACCAAACGGTCGAGGGCAAAGCGGTACTGGGCAAAACCCAGATGCTGGTGACGGACGCCGCGGACAACGCCCTTTATGTCGTGGGCGACGCCGCAACGATGACCTTTGGTGAGGAGAAAAAGTCCGCCCTGATGGCGCGCGCGAAAATAGATTTCGGCAGCTACAAGGTTTTGAATCAAGAAGAGTATTGGTTTGACACCGGCAGCGAGCTGGTGCCGATTTATCTGGCCATTCTCACCGAAGACGGCACGACCCCGCTGATGGGAGCCATCGTCGAAAAAGCGACGCAACGCGTGCTTGGCTATACCTATCCCGACGGCTATTCGGAAACCGCCGTCGACGAAGCCTGTGTCCGTCTGGCGTCGGGACAGGTGCGGTTTCTCTTGAACGAGGGTAAGATCGAGAAGTTAGAGGAACTCAGCAAGAAAAAGGTGAGCGGCTCGGCGATGGTGCAAAAATACGTCACCCTCTCCAAAGCCCTCAGCGCAGCCTATTTCAAAGCCGACTTGACAGCGACGGAATTTATTACCGTTTTGGATGCGGTGGATGCGATCGTCACCGCCACCGACCGCATCAATATCGACCTGTATGCCGACATTTTTGTGGAGGAATATAAGAGCCTGCTGAAAATGCGCGGGCTGCCGCAAGAGGAGCTTGACCGCTGTGTGGACAAGGTCGAGCAGGCGATGGAGCGCAGCGGTATTCGCCAAAGCGAGGACAAAGCGGCTACCGCCATCACCGCCACCGAAAGCCAATCTACCTATCGCTACGCCATTGATTTTGCGGGCGACGTGGACGTATATCTGGTGAGCTGTGACGAGGGAAGCGACCTGACGCTGTCCTTTGACACGGATATTCCGCTGTTCGTGGAGGTCTTTAACCAAGACAAAGAAACGGTCTCCACCCTGTTCGTCGAAGGCGAAGGGGAGATCCCCGTCTATGTGGAAGACGGCAACGCGTTTATCGTGCGCGTGAGCGACCGCCGCAAGGCTACGGCCGCCGACACGGACGACTATCGCTATAAGCTGGCGGTAAAAGCTACCCCGCGCGAGGAGCTCACCCCCGATTACGTGGCGGATTTTCTGGAAGATATGGAAAAATCCTATAACGATTCCGATATCGACGCCTTCATCAGCCTGATTTCCGATGATCTGATGCAAAGCGGCGATGTGGAGGGGATGGAGGTCATCACAGAACTCGGCGGCTTTGGCGCGATTCTGGACGGCGGCAGTCAACTGTTTGATTCCTGCTCTGCTTGCGTAGGTTTGGAAGACAGCGTCGACACGGCAAAAATGATCATCGCCCTTTGCCTTGTGCCGCGTCTGGACAATGCGGAGTGGTTTCAGCAACTGCGCGGCACGGATATGGAGCTTTCCTGCCTGCGCTATATCGTGCGCGAAGACACCACGCAGGTCAAAGCGCGCCTGCGCATTATGCAAGAGGGTCTGTGCCTGTATGACGGTTTCACCTTCTTTGCGATGGAAGAAGCCGAGCGACAGAAGTTGCCGAATGAAGAGGAAGATTCCGCGATGTCTGCGGTGCTGGACGTGCTTTCTCGCGGGAAATATTGGATAACCGAGATCAAAACCGAGGAGTTGTTTGCGGCTTTCGGTGACACGATCGACAATATCAACGCGAGCTACGGTCTTAGCTCCCTCTACGAGTTTTATTATCCGCTGGTCAAATCCAAAGACGGCTTTGAGGTGACTCTTTTCGGCTTGGATAAAGAGGAGGCGCTCGCCGACGGACACAGTGAGGAGCAGGTGAAAGGCTTTGCCGCTTACGTAAAGCAGAAGAACCTCGGCATCCTCAAAAATCTCTCGTTGAGCTACTCCGCAGAACAGCTGCAAAACGAAAGTATGGCCAATATCGTGGATACCGTAGCATTTGGCGTGGAATTTTATATGGATCCCATCGGCACGGGCTTGGATTGGGTCCTCGAGCAGCACGACCTGGAAAACGCAGGGACAGCCGTTGAGCTTATTTCCGCGATCGTGGGCGGCTGGGATAAGTTCTTTGAATTTTTGATGGACGAAACAGGAAGTGATCTGGGCGATCAGGTCAAGGAAAGTTATCGCAGCGAATACGAAAAAAGAGCCGCCGAGGCGGAAAAGAAACAAAAGATTCTCGCCGCGTGGATCGAAGAAGAAATGAAGAAATGACAAAAAGCACCCGCCGTACGGCGGGTGCTTCTTCTGCTTGTGGTTACGATTCCTCAAGAAAAACGTCTATTCCCTTTTCGCCGATTTCGATAAGCATGTCAGAAAGGCTATATTTCAGCGCTTCTCCAATATGTTTATTTTTTACACCGCGATAGGCTGTTTTTCCCAGACGGACATAGAGTAGATCCACCTTAACAGTAACTGCGCGATTTTTGTCCGCTTCATTGAAATGCGCGATTTTTGCGGCGAGTGTGTATGTATACCCCTCTTTTGGTCTGGAAAACCATTCTTCATTATCTTTTGTGATGTAGATAAAGCTTGTTTTGATGTCGAGGTCATACTGCTTTGCTTGCGCTATAAGCGGATTGAGCCACTCTCTCACTTCTGCGCGCACGTCACGCTCCATCGGAACCACTTCGTCTGTCAAGTGCGCCCGGACTTGCACCTGCTTTTTGGCTCTGCGCTTATTGATGCGGTTTTTGATGTTTTCAAATAAGTAACCGGTAATGGTTCCGTCCCAATATTTCTCCAGCAAACGTTTTGTGCGGAAGCTTTTGCGGATATGTCCGGTCATATAAAACCGACTCTCGCCTACGTTTTCGCCTTCGATGCAAAAGACAAAGGCATAGAAAAAATCTATGGGGAAGAATCTTTTGGTACCGCCGATGTCCTGCACCTCAATAGCGCGAATGTCTTTCCACAAATATCGTTCGACAGGAAGAAATATATAGCGCAGGGAAACGCCTTCGCTGTCAAAAGCATAGCAATAGGGCGTGAAAATGGCAGGGAGGAGGAGAACGGGCAATGCGATTATGCCAAAAATCAACCCCAACTCACTGTCGTTGTCCCTAAAAAATGCTATTGAAACCCATGTCAAAAGCGCCCCTGAAACCATACAAAAATTGAATAGTTTATTAAAAGCAAATTGTTTTCGTTTTTTCATGCAATAACCTCACTTGGTGCGGTCACATCTTCTTGGTTCATTATAGCATAATTGTATCAAAAAGCAAGCCAGCATGCAAAAAGGCGGAGTGCTTGTCACTCCGCCTTTTTCTATGTTCTTTTATTGCTCGCGGAAGGTGATGGTGCCGGTTTCGGCATCCATCGCGTCAATGATAGCGAGGGATTCGAGGTCATAGCCTAAGTTGCGGATAACGCGCCCGCCAATCTGGAAACCTTTTTCGATAACGATGCCCAATCCTTCTACGGTGGCACCCGCAGATTCCGCCAGCGAGATCATACCCTGCAAGGCACAGCCGTTTGCCAGAAAATCGTCGATGATGAGCAGGTGGTCGTCAGGGCTCAAAAACTTTTTGGACACGATAACCTGATTTTTGTTCTGGTGGGTGAAGGACTCCACCTCCGCCACGTACATCTCGCCGGCAATATTGATAGATTTGGACTTCTTGGCGAACAGCATCGGCACGCCGAACTCTTTGGCGACGAAGCAGGCGATACCGATACCCGAAGCCTCGATAGTCATTACCTTGGTGACGTGTTTATCCCCAAAACGGCGCTTGAATTCTCTGCCGATCTCGTCCAGCAGATTAATATCCATTTGATGGTTCAAAAAGCTGTCCACTTTCAGCACATTACCGGGTTTGACAAGACCGTCTTTCCGGATTCTCTCTTCCAAAAAATTCATAATGGTCAACCTCCCTTTCAGATGCTTTCAATATACCACATCCGACATATTTTGTCACCCGTTTTTTGCAAAAGAAAATGGCAGGGTATTACCCTGCCATTTTGTAAATCTGTTAGGGACGCAGACCCATGCCACCCTCCAGGGTGATGGTCTCGCCGCTCATATACTTCATATCGGGGGAGCACAGCGCCACGACGGGTCTGCCGATCTCCAGCTCCGGATCGCCG
>SVOU01000041.1 GCA_015066215.1 Oscillospiraceae bacterium
AAGCGGAGTTTTGCTGCACGATGCGCTTTGCGGAAGGACTTCTCTGCGCCAAAACGCACCGCGACCTGCTGGACGCGCAACTGAATGGTCAGATCGAAAAGGACGCCCTTGGCCGCTATCACGACGGCGACCTACTTTACGGCGAGATTCTCGACGGTGTCACGGGTCTGCCCGAGCAAGAACAAGCGGTGACGGTCGACGGGCATATTCTCACCCCACTGGTCAAATATTACCGCTTGACCAAAGAGCAAGCCGCCTCGCTTCGTCAGAAGATTTTGTTTTAAGTTATAAAAAAACAGTCTGCATCGGTTGATGCAGGCTGTTTTTTCGTTTGATACAGGTCGGTAAGTTTGCCGAAGGTATAGCCCATCTCCTTGTAGCGCGTGAGCAACTCGTCAAGAATTTGCGCGTTGGTGGCAGAGGTGCTGTGCAACAGCAAGATCGCTCCGTTATGGACGCGCGGGATGAGTTTGGCAAACGCCTGTTCAGCGGTAGGCTGGTCGTCCACGTACCAATCCACGTATGCCAAACTCCAAAAGAAGGTGTGATAACCCAACCGTTTGGCAAATTGCAGGTTTTGCTCGTTATATTTCCCCTGCGGCGGGCGGTAGAGTTTGGGCATCGGTTTTCCTATAACCGCTTCGTATTTTTGTTCAAGCACCGCTATCTCCTGCGAAAACGCCTCGAAGTTTGAGATTTTTGACATATCGTAGTGGTGGTCGGTGTGGTTGCCCACCAGATGCCCTTCATCCACCATGCGCCTGACCAAATCGGGCGCGCTTTCGATATAATGCCCCACCACAAAAAAGGTGGCAGGTACTTTTTGTTTTTTAAGCGTATCCAAGATGGTGGCGGTGTAGCCGTTTTCATAGCCCGCATCAAAGGTGAGATACAGCGTTTTTTGCGCCGTGTCCCCGATATAATAGGCGTCATTCTGCAACAGTTCAGCACTGCCGGCGTTGCCCGTCGGTGGCTGCCCTTCCTGCCCAAACCCCAGCCCCCAGTTGCCCGCCGCCGTAGCGGTGGTCAGCGGCTGTAAAGTATATGCCAACGCGGCAACGAGCAGCGCCGACACAATCACCGTGCGCAGCATCGCCCCCCAATGGATCCGTATCACGTATGCTTGCATATTTGACCCCTCCCCTTTATTCTGTATGCCGTGAAAGGGGGCGTTTTGCCTGTACGGTAAAATTTTCTTTGCTTTTTGTCAAAGGCGTGCTATAATATCGTTGATAACATCAAAGGAGGGTTCGTTATGCGTAAGGTTTGTGCCGTTTCGCTTTGCATTTTACTGCTGTGTGTGCTTGTTGCCTGTGGCGGCGCGTCGGATTCCGACACGTCCACAACCGCCTCTGCCTCAACCACCTCCACCCGAAAGACCATATCCACGCAAGCGTCCCCTCTGCTTACCGAAGGCTACTGCGTTGCCGACCCGTCGATGTTCGTGCGTAGCGAGCCGAACCTCTTTTCGGAAGTGCTCGGCGGCTTGGCTTACGGCAACAAGGTGGACATACTTTCCCGCAAGGGCGATTGGTTTTGTATCAAGTTTCAAGACGGCACGGGTTATGTGAGCGCACAATATATCCGCGCGGAACTGCCACAAGAATAAACGAAAAATCCTCTCAAAGCGATGGCTTTGAGAGGATTTCTTTTATTGCGGGCGCGGTAAATTCCAATGAAATCGTGCCGCCAACAGGCGCAGCACCACGACCAACGAAGCTCCCGACAGCATCGCCACGGCTTCGCCTGCGAACTGCCACAGCCCTATACACAGGGCGGCGCCAAGCAGCGACGCGGTGGCATAAAAATGTTTGACAAAAATATAGGGAGTGTCGGACGCGAGCACGTCGCGCAGCACGCCACCGCCAATACCGGTGATCAATCCCACGAACAGCAGCAAAAATACGTTAAAGCCGTCCATTACTTCCACGGCGGTGCGAATACCCACCACCGTGAACACGCCCAGTCCCAGTGCATCCATCACCAACAGGGCGGTTTCATAGATATGCTGTTGGCGGGTGAGCCAGCGGCGCACCTGCGGCAAAAATACGACCAACGCCGTCGCAGCACTCAAACCTGCATACAGCGGGTTTTCAAAGGTGCGCGGTGGGATAATGCCCAAAGTGACGTCGCGCAGCACACCGCCGCCGACGGCGGTGATGATGCCGAGTATCATCACACCGAATATATCCATTTTCTTGGCGATGGCGGTCATCGCTCCCGAAACGGCAAAGGATACTGTTCCGATGCATTCAAAAATCAGCAACAGGGTTTCGGACATTGTGTTCACCTCGTTCATCATTAAACCACAACGAGCGGGAAAATACAAGCATTTTCTGGACAGAGCGGCGCAATTATGCTATACTGAAAGCAACTTTGAGAGGACAGGTGATGTTATGAGCCGCTCGCTTTTGAAAACTTCATTTAAAACACTGCTTGCCGCCGTCGGCATTCTGCTTTTGGTCGTGATCGCCTATGTGCTGTACGTACTGTTGAGCTATTCCCGCATTCCCGACAGCCAACCGCTCACCGCCGTCGGCCGGGCGCAACACGATACGGTCAAGATCGGTGAAAGCTACACCGTCGTGGCGCAAAATATGGGCTTTGGCGCCTACACGCCCGATTTCACCTTCTTTATGGACGGCGGCACCGAATCCCGCGCCGCAAGTGCGGAATCGGTGCGCGATTGCTTCGATAAGGGATTGGCACAGGTGGGACAATTCAACCCCGACTTTGTGCTGTTCCAAGAAATCGATCTGGATTCCACACGCAGCTTTCATATTGACCAGACGAAACTCGTCACCGATGCGTTTCCCGCGTTTCAATCGGTGACGGCGATCAATTACGATTCCGCTTATCTGATGTATCCCATATTCGAGCCACACGGTGCATCCAAAAGCAGCATCGTCACCCTAAGCCGCTATGCCGTCACGGCATCCACGCGGCGCAGTTTCCCTATTTCGGAATCTCTGTCAAAACTGCTGGATCTCGACCGTTGTTATAGCCTGTCGCGCATCGCAGTGGAAAACGGCAAGGAGCTGGTGCTCTACAACGTCCACGCCTCTGCCTACGGCAGCGACGCTTCCGTGCGCACCGCACAGATGACCATGCTGCTCAACGATATGAAGTCGGAATATGACAAGGGCAACTACGTTGTCTGCGGCGGCGATTTCAACCACGATTTCACGGGCGATTCCACCAAACAGCTCAACGGTGCGACGGCAGATTTTGACTGGGCACAGCCCTTCCCCACCGAACTGATTCCCAACGGTATCTCCCGCTGTATCAACTACACCGCGCCGCTTGCTCCCACCTGCCGCAACTGTGATATTCCCTATGAGGACGGCAACTTCACCATCATCGTCGACGGCTTTTTGGTATCGGACAACGTCACCTGCACCGCACTGCAAAACGTGCAGACTGACTTTGCTTATTCCGACCACAATCCCGTTGTGATGACCTTCACGCTGCAATAAATAACCAAAACGCCCCGACGCTGTCGGGGCGTTTTTTGCTACTTTCAAGCGGCAAAATCACTCGCCTTTTTGCATTTTCAGTTTAATCTCGTCACGCACGCTTGTTTTGCCCTCTGTTTTGATATCACCCGCTTTGGTCAGTGCTACCTTGGTCAGATAGGGGCCGACCAGCTCGTAGATCAGCACCGAGAAAAGCGTGATGCTCTGCACCAGCGTACCCACCTCGCCGCCGAAGCCGACGAAGGCTTGGCTTGCCATACCAAGCGCGACACCTGCCTGCGGCAGTAGGGTGATGCCAAGATATTTGACAATACTCTCATCACAGTTCATCAGTTTCGAACTGAACCGCGCGCCAAAATATTTACCGAGCGAACGGAACACGATATAGGCAAGACCGATGACAACGTAGACCCAGTTGGAAAACACCGACAGATCCAATTCCGCGCCGCTGATGACGAAAAACAGCACCAAGAGCGGCACCGTCCACCTGTCTGCCCTGTCCATCAACTCTTCGGAGAAGTCGCAGATATTGCAGAAAACGGTACCCAGCATCATACAGGCAAGCAGACTGGAAAAGGCGATATGTACGCCGCCGATGTCAAATTTCAGCGTGGAAATGGCGACGGTGAGCATCACAAAGGTGACCGATATCGCCATACGCTTGGAGCGCGAGTGGAAAAACTGCTCACACAGCGTGAACAAAAGTCCCATCAGCGCGCCGAGCGCGATCGACAGGATCACTTCCAACAACGGGTTGACTACCATCGAGATAACGTCCACGGCACCGTGCTGAATCGCCCCCGCGACGCCAAAGGAAATGGCAAAAACTACCAGACCGACGGCGTCATCAAGTGCCACCACGGGCAGCAGAATATCCGTTACTTTACCTTTGGCTTTGTACTGTCGCACGACCATCAGCGTTGCGGCGGGTGCGGTAGCGGTGGCCACAGCACCGAGAATGATCGCCGCAGGCAACGGCAGATAGCCCTCGGGCAGGATAAAGGACAGCGCGATCAGCGCCGCGTCCACCACCAGCGTGGTAAACACCGCCTGCACGATGCCGATGACGGTTGCCTGCCTGCCTATCTTTTTAAGCTGTGCCAGACGAAACTCGTTGCCGATGGCAAACGCGATAAAGCCCAGCGCGAGATCGCACAAAATGGAATAGCGTTCCGGCGGATTGGTACCGGCATGAAAGCCGATATCGAACTGCCCCAAAACGAACGGGCCGATCAGCACACCCGCCACCAGATACGCCGTCACGGCGGGCAAACCCACCTTTTTGGCAAGGCGGGAGAGCAAAAGTCCCGACAAGAGAGCGATGGAAAGTGTCACAAGAATTTGTGTTGTTCCGTGCATACAGATGCTTCTTTCTTATGTATAAATTTTTTCCTGCCGTATTATAGCACACCCTTTTGCAATATTCAATACACAAAAGGACCGTTCGCGGCAAAAAATAGCCATTGGAATGGTGTAAGCCTATCTGTCATCCACCCGTATCATTCCCGTTGTATAGTCGCTACCGCAGGAACGCAGGGCGGGCAGCGTCAGGTCATAAAGGTCGTCTGCCAGACATTCCAGTTGGAACATACGCCGTGCGGCGTCGGGCAGTTTTTCTGCCTGTGGCGAGCGGGTGAGCAGGCTGACGCCGTTTTTGCGGCTGACACCCGTCTCTTTGACGGCGGCGAGTATCTCTTCACCGCGTTTATTTAGTCCCAGCACGCGGATATACGGCGGCGTTTCCAAGCGGTCGGCGGCGGTCACACCCGCAAATGCTGCCCACAAGAGCCGCCGCACTCTGGCGGCGGGGTAGCGGCGCGTGCGCACCGCGTCAATCAACCCATCCAGATCGACCGCCGTGCGCGTCGCTTTGTATAGGCGATTATCCAGTCCCTCCGACACCTGCGGCAACAGTGCCATATCCGCCTGCGACATACGCCGCAGCGCATACAGCAGCGCACGCTCGGCGCGCTTGGCCTGCGCGGGGCATTTGCCATCGGTGGTCGCTTGCACGAGCAAGCGATAAGCAGACAGCGGCATATACGGCTCGGCGCTACGCATACGTCCCGCCTCGGTCATCTCGCGGATATAGGTGGCGGAAGCGGTCGTGCCTGACGGCAGCGCCGCATCGTGCGCCGCGCCGCGTCGCTGTACCGTAAACCGCTCCATAGTATCGCCGCGCCGCCGCAGGGCACGGATATATTCCAGAGCCAGCGTGTTGTTGGCACCGTCAAGCAAATTGGCGCGCGCACCCGTCATCTCGCGCAAAGCTGACTGGCGTGCTTCGGCATAGGACACGCCGCCGTCAAGGAAAAAGCGCATCCGTTTGAGAAACCGCTCGTCGTCCAGAATTGCCGCCGTTTCTTCCAACTGTGCGGCATCACCGCATTCGCTTCCAAAGCCCAAAAGGTCCACACAACCCATATTGTGCAGCAACGCCACCGCACCGTCGGCAAAGCCTTCGGCAGAGGACAGCACGTACGGCAAGGGCAGCTCGACCACCAAATCCACACCGTTTTCGAGTGCCATTTTCACCCGCTCTTCCTTCGGAAGTATCGCTGGCTCGCCGCGCTGGACAAAGTTGCCGCTCATCACCGCCACAATATGGGTGGCTTTTGCCCCATTATCCGACCGCATTTGATCGATAAGCCAACGGTGACCGTTGTGAAAAGGATTATATTCCGCTATGATACCGCCGATACGCATTTTTTGCGCCTCCTTTTTGGGAAATGACCTTGCAAATTCCGTATTTTGGTATTATTATAGTATATAATATATGTGTTCGCACAAAAAATCAAGTCCGTGGGACGCAATTGAGAGGAAGTTTGATTTATGAAAATTTTGGTCATCAATGCGGGCAGCTCGTCGCTCAAATATCAGCTTATTGATATGCAAGACGAAAAAGTGCTCGCCAAAGGTGTTTGCGAGCGTATCGGCATTGACGGGCACTTCACCCACAAGACCGATGACGGCAAATGGGAATTTGACGTGGCTATGCCTGACCACACCGCCGCTTTTGAGCAGGTCAAGCTGGCGCTGACCAAGGGTGAGGGCAAGGTCATCGACAACCTGTCCGAAGTATCTGCGATCGGTCACCGCGTGGTACAGGGTGGTTCCAAATATGACCGCTCGGTGCTGCTGACCGACGAGGTTATCGCTGACATCAAGGCGTTTGCCTCTTTGGCACCGCTGCACAATCCCGCGCACGTGCAGGGCTTCACCGCGGCGACCGCCGCTTTTGGCCCCGATATTCCGCAGGTGGCGGTGTTTGACACCGCTTTCCACCAGACGATGCCCGAAAAGGCATTTATGTTCGGTGTGCCGTATGAATACTATGAAAAATACGACGTGCGCCGCTACGGTTTCCACGGCACCTCCCACCGCTACGTCACCGACCGTTGCTTGAAGCTGCTCGGCAAGGTTGAGGGCACGCGCATCATCACCTGCCATCTCGGCAACGGCTCCTCTATTGCTGCTGTCAAAGACGGTAAGGTCATTGACACCACGATGGGTATGACGCCGCTGGACGGCTTCCTGATGGGTACGCGCTGCGGTGCGATCGACCCCTCTGTCGTCACCTTCCTGATGGAAAAAGAGAACCTCACCCCCGCGCAAATGGATGCGGTGATGAACAAAAAGTCCGGTATGCAGGGCATCTCCGGCGTATCCAGCGACGATCGCGATATCGCGGCGGCAGTCAAAGAGGGCAATCCCCGCGCCAAGCTCGCGTGGGATATGCGTTCTTATCAAATTATCAAATACGTTGCGGGCTACGTCGCGGCTTTGGGCGGCTTGGACGCCATCGTTTTCACCGCCGGTATCGGTGAAAACTCCTCTGCTCTGCGCGCCGAGATCTTGGAAGGGCTTGCTTTCCTCGGTGTCAAGGTGGACGCCGAAGCCAACGCCCAGCGCGGCGAGGAAAAGGAGATCACCACACCCGATTCTGCGGTGCGTGGCTTTGTGATCCCCACCAACGAGGAACTGGTCATCGCGCGCGATACCAGAGATCTGGTGGAAGGCTGAGTATCACACGAAGAGATAGCATTGTTTATCAATGCTGTCTCTTTCTTTTTGTAAGAATTTCTTGTGCGGCGTTGACTTGACGCGTGGTTTTTGGTATACTAAAATTGCGGAAATTTCGGGAAAGGAATTTTAGTATGGATATTTTTGACGCATTATCACTTGTCGGCGGATTGTGTCTTTTCCTGTTCGGTATGAACGTGATGGGGCAATCTTTGGAACGCCGCGCGGGTAGTCATCTGCGCAACGTGCTCAGCCGTTTGACCACGGGGCGCGTCACCGGTTTTCTCACCGGCTTGGGTGTCACCGCGGTTATTCAAAGTTCCTCTGCCACCACCGTTATGGTAGTCGGCTTTGTCAACTCAGGGCTGATGAATCTGCGACAGGCCATCAATGTGATTATGGGTGCCAACGTCGGCACGACGGTGACGGCCTGGATCCTGAGCCTTGGCAGCATTGGCGGCGAAAGCTTTATCTTGCAAATGCTCAAGCCCACCTCCTTCACGCCTATTCTGGCGCTGATCGGTATTTGTTATTATATGTTCGGCAAGCGAAGCAAAAGCAAGGACACCGGTATGATCTTGCTCGGCTTTGCCACGCTGATGTTCGGTATGGATGCGATGTCAGACGCCGTGGCAGACCTGCGCCATAGTGAGGCTTTCGGCAATCTGTTTGTGCTGTTTGAAAACCCGCTGCTCGGCATGCTAGTGGGTGCGGTGCTGACCGCAATTATCCAGTCCAGCTCCGCCTCGGTAGGTATTTTGCAAGCCCTTTCCGTGACGGGAAAAGTGTCTTATGGCGCGGCTATCCCCATCATTATGGGGCAAAACATCGGCACCTGCGTAACGGCAGTGATCTCCTGCGTTGGCGCAAGAAAAGATGCCAAGCGTGCCGCCGTTGTACATCTGCTCTTTAACGTTATCGGTACGGCGGTGTGGCTGACGGTGTTCAGCCTTGTGAGCTATATTGCCAGTCCGGAGATTTTGGGTGAGAGTGCATCTTCTCTCGGTATCGCCATTTTACACACCGTCTTCAAATTGCTGTGTCTGGCCCTTTTGATGCCGATGTCCAACCTTTTGGAAAAGCTGGTCGTGCGACTTGTGCCTGATAAAAGCGACGAGAAAAAGCCTGTGGCACAGCTCGACGAGCGCCTGCTGGCCACCCCGCCTCTCGCGCTGGAAAACTGCCACGCTATGGCAGTAGAAATGGCACAATGTGCGGTGGCGGCACTCAAAAACGGTATTCGCTCGCTAACTGACTATTCCCCCGAATTGGCACAAGAGATACGGGATGCCGAAGAGCGCAGCGACCACTACGAGGACGTTTTGGGCAGCTATCTGGTAAAGCTTAGTGCTTGCCAGATCAGCGATGACGACAGCCGTGAAGCGGCTGTGCTGCTCAAGGTCATCGGCGACTTTGAGCGTATTTCCGACCACAGCGTTAACCTGTTGGAGTCTGCCGAAGAACTGCGTGAAAAAGGCTTTGCTTTTTCCGCGCCCGCACAAAAGGAACTGGCCGTTTTGTGCCGCGCCACCAACCATATTCTCGATTTGAGCTTGGAGGCGTTTTTGCAAAACGACCCGTCTTTGGCGGCGCAAATTGAGCCGCTCGAGCAGGTTATCGACAAATTGAAAGAGAATATGCGCACCAGTCATATTCTGCGTCTGCAACAGGGCAACTGCACCGTGGAAACGGGTTTTGTGTGGTCTGATCTGCTGACCAACCTGGAACGCACCTCTGACCATTGCTCCAACATCGCGGGCAGTATTTTGGATATGGCACAGCACAATATGAACATCCACGCATCGTTGCGCGCGCTGCACACCGACAACGAGGTGTACCGCGACGCTTACGAGCGGTACCGTCAGGAATATTCTCTGGTTTGATCTGAAAACAACCGAAAGGAGGCGGATATATGCAAAAACGCGTTTTGGCGGTGAGTGACATCTCCTGCCTGGGAAAATGCGCGCTGACAACGGCTTTGCCGGTGCTGTCCGCCTGCGGGCACGAATGCGTCCTGCTCCCGACGGCTGTGCTGTCCACCCACACCGCCGCCGATTTCGGCGACTATACTTGCGAGGACCTCACCCACCGCCTGCTCCCTATTTTGCAACATTGGCAGCGATTGGAGATCACTTTTGACGCCGTATATATCGGCTATCTCACCACACCCGCACAGGCAGCACTGCTCACCGAGCAGCTGCCCAAGCTATGCCGCGAGGATACCCTTTGGCTGGTCGACCCCATTTTGGGCGACAACGGGCAGCTTTATCGCGGCTTGTCTGCCGAAAATATTGCCGCTTTGCGCCGCCTTTGCCAACGGGCAGATATCATCACCCCCAACCTGACCGAGGCGGCGTTACTTACCGATCTCTCGCACGATGATACGCCGTCTTGCTTGCTGGACGCGCTGAGCACGCTGACAGACGCGCAAATTTTGCTCACAGGCGTGCCGTTTGACGGCGCACAGATCGGTATTTTGAGTCGTGACAAAGAGGACGTCGTGCGTGCTCACGCCAACCCGCACATTGACGGGATGCTGCACGGCACGGGCGATCTGGTTGCCTCTGCCCTGCTCGGTGCCTATCTGTGTGGCGTGCCGCTCGCTGATGCCGCTTCGCTGGCGGCAGACTTTGTGGCGGCTTGCATCAAGCGACAAAAAGAGTGCCCCGATGACCGTTGGTACGGGCTTCCCTTTGAACAGGAACTGGGAATGCTCAAACAGGGGATCGATACTTACAAATAACTTAAAAAAGTCACGGCGCACAGCCGTGACTTTTTTATGCTCTGCCATGTGCTTTTCGATAGCGGCGTGGCGTGGTAAATTCATATTTTTGCATCAGTTTGAAAAAGTAGGGAACGTTGGCAAAGCCGCACCTTTCTGCGATCTCACCCACGCTCATATCCGTTTCGCACAGATATGTTTTCGCTTTCTCCAAGCGACAGCGGCGCACGTAATCACTCACCGTGCAACCAAACGCGCTTTTCACACATTCATAGAGCGTGTTTTTGGAAACACCCAAGTTACGGCACAAAACATCCACCTTCAAAGACATCTCTAAATGGGTCTGTACGTATTCAGCCAATTGCTCGGCAATGTGGTTACTTTGCGTACGCACGGCACTATCGTTTAATATCTGCGAGACAATGGCGATCAAAATGCGAACAAGCCCTCTCACCTGCTGTTCATCATAATATACCAATTCGTCAAAGGCGCGTTCCAAAACTTCTTGTTGTTCCCCCAACCACAGCAGTCTGTCCCGAACCTCACGGAAATCGTGAGTGCGTCGAATACGACCGAGCAACAAATAGCCCAGCACAAGATGATTTTGCACCAATGGAATGGTGATATCCAAAAGACCTGCGTGACAAAAATGCATCGTCGGGCAACCGCTTTTGCGGCATTTCTCCAACAACACCCGATCAGAACAGACGCACCGCTCTTCGCCGCCACACGTCTGGATCATGTCACAAAAGGCGCAAGGGCGGGGAACTCCCACGATTTGATCGAAGTTTTGATCCACAAAACTGACGTTTAACCGCGTCACATCTGAAAAGGCTTGCAACATTTCGTTCAGTTTTTCCAAATTATAGACCACCTGCATCACACTCACCTCTTTCTTATCATACCACACTGGGCGCCAATATCAAGAATTAATATTATTGTAGGACAAAAAGAAAGTTTTTTGTGAAGGTTTGAACTTGTTTTGCCAACCACATATTGCTACAATATCACCGAGGTGGAAAATATGTCCTTTCTGTTGATACTACTTTGCTCCTTTACCTCCGTGACGCAGGGTGTACTAAAAAAACTATATAGTAATCGCTCGGGCAAAGGCACTTTTACCTTCAACACAATCCTAACGCTCGCCGCGCTAATGTTTTTTGCAGTGCTGTCTTTCGGCAAGCCTTACAGTTTGGATACTATCCCCTATGCTATGGCATTTGGTGCCGCCTATGCAATAGCCACCGTCACAGAATATGAAGCGCTCACCCACGGCCCGCTTGCCATCACCTCGCTGATCATGTCATATTCCCTGATCATCCCCACCGTTTGCGGTGTGCTTTTTTGGAACGAAAGCCTATCCTTCAAGCAGTATGCAGGGCTGGCATTTCTTTTTCTCTCCCTCTTTCTGATTCGCAGTAAGGACGCAACCGATGCGCAAAAAAAGATGCAGTTCAAATGGCTCGTCCTGGTCTTGATCGCCTTTGTCACCAACGGTCTTTGTTCGGTTGTTCAACGCCAACAGCAGCGCGTTTTCGGTAGCAAATATGACGAAAGCTTTATGGTGATGGCACTCATTTGTGTTGTGACGGTGCTGTTTGCGGTGTGTCTTATCCGCGAGCGAAAAAGCATTGTTTCTTTCGTCAAAGCAGGTGCCTTTTTAAGCTTTGCCTGCGGCATTTTCAACGGTGCGACAAATCTGCTGGTAATGCTCACGTTGGTATTGATTCCCGCTTCCACCTTTTTTCCTGTCCTTTCTGCGCTATCCTTGATCTTATCCACGTTGGCGGCCGTGTTTTTGTTCAATGAACGTCTCGTTCCTCGCCAATTTGCGGCCCTTTTGCTGGGTTGCATCGCCTTGATCTTGATTAACTGATTTTGTCGGGAGGTCTTGCTGTGTATAAACTGTCGATACCCTTAATGAACGATACCGTCAACGAGCAAACACGGGAAACTTACGCCGCACAATTCAGAGAAGCGCGAGCAGATCGCATATTTCTGGCGCTAAACCGCATTCTTGATCGCAAAATCGCCGACGAAACGATGGTGTCGCTGGGCGACAATATCTCCTTTTTCAAAAACGCAGGTTTTGAGGTCGGCGTATGGATGAATGCGTTTGGACACGGAGTAGGCGAAGGCGGCGCGGATGGCTTCACCTATATGGTCGACCACGCGGGCAGTACTCAGCACGGCGTTTGCTGTCCGCTTGATGAGTACTTTGTGGAGGAGTTTTCCTATCTTGCCAAAGTGATCGCCGATCAGCATCCCGACGTCATTATGGTTGACGATGATTTTCGCATGTCGCTGCGCGGCCCGATGTTCGGTTGCTTCTGCGAACAACACATGGTGCGCTTTCAAGAGATTTGTGGTGAGACCTTCGACCGTGCATTTTTTGTTGAGCAGGTGTTTTCGGGAAAACCCAACAAATACCGCGACGCCTATCTGCAAGCGCAAAGCGAAGCGTTGTGGAAAGCGGCACACGGCTTACGCGAGGCGGTTGACACCGTCGATTGTCGTATTCCTCTTATCCTGTGCTGCACCGTTGACAGCTTTGACTGTGACGGTATAGATACGGCAGAGTTTGCACGCTACTGGGCAGGCAACGGGCAACCGGAACTGCGTTTAGCGGGCGCCCCCTACTGGTCTCGCGTCAACACCACCTCACTTCCCGGCGTTATCGAGACCGCGCGCATGCTGTCGTCTATGCTCAAAGACAGTGGCATACGGCTGATGTCCGAGGGTGACGCCTATCCCCGCCCGCGCTATAATATCCCTGCCTCCTATTTGGAGCTGTTCGATGCGGCGTTGCGTGCCGACGGCAGTTATGACGGCATCCTCAAATATATGATAGACTATTTTTCAGATCCACATATGAAACCGGCTATCTGCGTCTGCAC
>SVOU01000042.1 GCA_015066215.1 Oscillospiraceae bacterium
CGTCGACACGGGGGTGTCGCCCTCGTAGACCTCGTTATCCACGAAGAAGGTGCCGTCAAAGGAACGCGCGCGGATGACTTCTTTGAGCGCGGCGGCTTTTTCTGCCAGCGCGGGGTCGTCAAACAGGCGCGCGGCGGCTTCGAGCATACGCGCATACATCATATTCGACGGGAAGTTGATGTCCTGCACCAAATCGTTGGCTTTGGACCATTCCACGAACACCCAGCTGTCCAGTTTATCGAGCAGACCGTCTTTGTTTTCGTACTGTTTGAAGAAGGCGAGCAGGTCGTAGACGCGTTTTTTGAATTTTGCCACGAAGGCAGGATCGCCGCCGCGGTTTTTATGCTCCTCCAGCTCCAGCACGAACCACATCGCCCAGTTGGGGATATATTCACCCTTGTAGTGGTCGGAGGGGTAGCACATCGGGAGCATACCGTGGGGCAGGTTGGGGAAGCTTTCGGGCAGGAGGAAGTTTTCGAGATAGTTGACTTCCATCACGTTTTTGCCCGTAAACTCCATCTCGGCGCGACCCGTAAAGAAGCTGTCGCACAGCCAGCCCGCGCGCTCACGGGTGGGGCAATCCATAAACAGGTCGGAGTTGTTTTGCAGGAAGGTCTGCTTTGCCGCCTCAAACACCGCCGCCAGCTCGGGGTCGGTGCCTTTGTAGGTAGCGGTGATGGGCTCGGTATAGATGAGCTCACGCACGCAGAGGTTTTTCACCGTAAACTTACCCGCGGTGGCAAAGATCTTGACATAGCGGAAGCCAAACGGCTCCATCAGCTGGAACGCATCGTATTGTCCCGCCTGCATATCCAAGCGGACGATATTGCAGCAGGTCATACTGAGAGGATCGACGTCGCCCGTGTTGCGCAGGGTCTCGTCGAAGAAGATATAGAGCGAACCCGCTTCGTGGCAGGTGATGTCGGCGGTGATGAAGCCTGTTTTTTCGCCTTTGAGCGACAAGATCTCAAACTCGTCGGCGGCGACGGTGGTGGTGCCGCTGTACGCCGTACCGTCCTTTTCAAAGGTGGCGTTTTTCACGTGCTGGGCGTCGTCGGAGAGGTGCCATTCCAGCTCGCTCTCTTTGTAGCCCATCAGCTGATCGGTGTTGTCGTTGGGGAAGGTCAGCGAGCGGTCTTTCATATAGTGCGCGGGCTTTTCATAGCAGAGCGTGCCGTATGCTTCGCGCGCGGCGATAAACGCATCAGGGAAAAAGCTATTGGAGATGCGGCGCGGCACCAGCGTTTTTTCAGCGGTGAGCGTTGCGGTCACCGCGACGGCGTTGGTGCAGGCTTTGCCCACGCGCCAGTCGGCGTAGTCGGGCGCGACGCGATAGCCTTCGGCGGCGGGACGCTGGTAGCTATAACGCTGGATGCGGCGCACGCGCTCGGTAAGCTGATAGGCGGCAAAGCTGTCGTCACCCGTGGCAGCGAGCACCTTGTCGCCGTCAGCGATTTCGATTTGGATAAAGCCCGCCTGACGGATATAGGCAAAGCTGTTGAGATAATAGTTGACCGTTTCGATGGCGATGTGTGCGTCACCCGCGGGCAGGTCGAGGGTGATTTCGTCCACGCGGAAGAAGCCCTCGGCGCAACGGGCAGGGCCGTAATAGGTGAATTTGCCGTTGACAAACAGACGATAAAAGCCGGAGGTTGCCACCCGCAACGTCAGCGGTTTGCCCGCGGTGTTGACACAGGTGTAAAAACCCAGCGTAACATTCGTTTCGGTTTCCAAGCCGTCCGCCCAAACGGGGCGCGCTTGCAAGAAGGGTTGATAGCTCATAGGTTCGACCTCTTTCTCGGTTTTTCCGTCGGTTGACGGGGTTAGTTTCAGTATAGTCGCTACACCCCGAAATTGCAAGGGGAATTTGTAATTTTTGGCGTTTTGGCGGTGTTTCGCCGTTGCAAAACGCCGCGGGGTATGCTACTATATAAGATGTATATAAAGGAGTGGACAAGCTATGTTTATTGATAAAGCAGTTATTAAGGTGCGCGCCGGCAACGGCGGCAACGGTGCGGTGGCGTTTCACCGCGAAAAATACGTGGCGTCGGGCGGTCCCGACGGCGGCGACGGCGGTCACGGCGGCAACGTGGTGTTTGTGGTCGACGACGGCGCGGATACCCTGTCGGATTTTCGCTATAAGCGCAAATATGCCGCCGAGCACGGACAAAACGGCGGCTCGCGGCGTTGCTTTGGTAAAAACGGCGCGGACTGTATCATCAAGGTGCCGCGCGGCACACTGATTTACGATAACGAAACGGGACGGCTGATGGCGGATATTTCCGACGACGTCCCCTTTATCGCCGCCAAAGGCGGGCGCGGTGGCTGGGGCAACGCCCATTTTGCCACCCCTACGCGCCAGACGCCGCGTTTTTCCAAGCCCGGTGTGCCGGGTGAGGCGTTTGAGTTGCGGTTGGAGCTCAAACTCCTCGCAGACGTGGGGTTGGTCGGTTTCCCAAACGTGGGCAAATCCACCCTTATTTCGGTGGTGAGCGAAGCAAAACCCACCGTCGCGGACTATCATTTCACCACCCTCTCCCCCGTTTTGGGCGTGGTGCGTGTCGGCGAAGGCAACGCCTTTGTGATGGCGGATATCCCCGGTATTATCGAGGGCGCGGGCGACGGTGTCGGTTTGGGACACGATTTTTTGCGGCATATTGAGCGTTGCCGTCTGCTGGTGCATATCGTGGACGTGGCAGGAAGCGAAGGGCGCGACCCGTACGAGGATTTTCGCGTGATCAATGCGGAGCTTGAGCGCTTTTCGCCCGAGTTGGCGGCGCGTCCGATGATCGTGGCAGGTAACAAATGCGACCTGACCTCCGACGAGGAGGTGGCGCGCTTTGCCGCTTTTGTGGAAGAGCAGGGATACACCTTCTTCCCGATGATGGCGGCGATCGCGCACGGCACGGATGAGTTGATCTACGCCTGCGCGAACAAGCTCAAAGAACTGCCCGCGGTCATTCGGTTTGAACCCGAACCTGAAATATTACCCGACGTGGACGCGGTGGAGATGCGCGCGCCCAAGATCACGGTGCTGGACGATGACGTTTACGTGGTGGAGGCGGATTGGCTGTTGCCGATCTTGCGCACCATTGATATGGATGAGTTTGACAGCCTGCAATATATGAGCCGCGTGCTGGAAAAGAGCGGCGTGATTCAGGCGTTGCGCGACGCGGGCGTGCAGGAGGGCGACACGGTCAGCCTGTATGACTTTGAGTTTGAGTTTGTGAACTGACGGAGGACGCTGTATGCGGCAGGAGTTGGATCTGCACACGATAAGCCCGCTCACGCTGGCGTTTTTGGGCGACGGCGTGTATGGGCTGTTGGTGCGCGAGCGATTGGTCACGCAAGGCAATCGTCCTGCGGGCGAATTGCACAGTGCTTCGGTGGAGCTGGTGCGTGCGGAAACGCAGGCGGCGGCGATCAAGCGGATGCTGCCGTTGCTCACCGAGGAGGAAGAAGCGGTGTTCAAGCGCGGACGCAACGCGCACACATCCCGCTCGGGCAGTGATTATCACCACGCGACGGGGCTGGAAGCCCTTTTTGGGTATCTCTATCTCAAAGGAGATACAGACCGTTTGCAAACCCTGTTTGCGGCGGCAATGGAGGAATAAAAATCAACCAAGCCTTTTCGGCTTCATTGTAGGGTGCGACGTGCCGCAACATTTGCAGGTGGGTACACCCTTGGCGGACAGTCGAGGACGCCTGTCCCTACAAACGTTGGTTGATAACGCACAAGTTTTTTGCCATACACAAAAAGGAGGCGGACGTTTTGCGCTATGTGGTCGAAACGGACAAGCTTCGTCACAACGTGGCGGTGCTGAAAAAGGAGATGCCCGACACCACCCTTTTGGCGGTGCTCAAATGCAACGGCTATGGGCTGGGGCTTGTCGAGACGGCAAAGCTGCTCAAAGCCGAGGGTATCACCGATTTTGCGGTGCTGACTTTCGACGAGGCGGCGGCGTTGCGCGCGGTCGCGCCCGATGATTTTATTATGATGCTCACCCCCGCGGTGACCGACGACGAGGCGGCTCAGGCGGTGTCGCAAAAACTTGCCGCTTGTGTGGATTGTGCGGCGTCTGCCGCGCGGCTGGAACAGGCGGCCGCGGCGGTCGATACGGTCACCCCCGTGCAGTTGGCACTGGACGCGGGGTTTGGGCGATACGGCTTTGTTGCGGGCGAGGAAGAAGTTATCGCCCAAACGCTCGCCGCCTGCCCGCATTTGCAGGTGGTGGGCACCTACGCCCATTTTCATAGCTCGTTTGGCGACGGCAGCTCGGTGAAAGCCCAGTTGGCGGCGTTTTTGACGATGACCGACAAACTCACGGCGCTTGGTGTCAACGTGGGACGGCGACATATCGCCAACTCGGCGGCGGCGCTCAGATTTGCGGATACACGCCTCGATATGGTGCGCATCGGCTCTGCTCTGTGCGGGCGGCTGTCTGTTTCCAACCGTTGGGGCTTGCAACCCGTCGGCTTTTTGGAAGCACCCATCACCGCCATCAAGCATCTCAAAAAAGGTGCCAACCTCGGCTATGGCGATATGTATCATCTCAAAAAGGATGCCACCATTGCGGTGGTGCCCGTGGGACACGATAACGGCTACGGCGTCACCTCGACGCGCGACAGCTTCCGCCTGCGCGATATTGCGCGGTATATGTGGAACAACGTGAAGGACTTGTGGCGCGACCATCGCGTGTTTGTGACGGTAAACGGCAAGCGCGCACCGCTCGCCGCAGGGCGCGGACTGACCAACTGTTTTGTGGACGTGACCGATATTCCCTGCGAAGTCGGCGACATGGTGACCTTCTCGGTCAGCTCGGTGGGCATTCCCGCCGATGTGAAAAGAGAGTATCGGTAATACACCCCTCTCCGTCACGCTTCGCGCGCCACCTCTCCCATAGGGCGAGGCGGGCCGTCGAGGACGCCGGCCCCTACTGTGCGCACGTGTCACTATTCATCATTCATCATTCATTATCATAGGAGGTGGCGGATATGGACGGCATTTTTGAGCGGTCAAAGCCGCTTTTCGGCGATGACGGCGTGGCCAGACTATCCGCCGCGCGGGTGGCGGTGTTTGGCGTCGGCGGCGTGGGCAGCTACGCGGTTGAGGCGTTGGCGCGTGCGGGTATCGGGGCGCTCGATCTGTTCGACGGCGACACCGTTGCCGACAGCAACCGCAACCGCCAACTGATCGCGCTCACCTCAACGGTGGGGCAACCCAAAGCACAGGTCGCCGCCGACAGGGTGCGCGACATCCACCCCACCTGTCAGGTGACACCGCACGTGTTGTTTTATCTGCCCGAAAACGCCGACACGGTGGATCTGGCGGTATATGATTTCGTGATCGACGCGGTGGACACCGTTTCCGCGAAGTTGGAGTTGGCGGTGCGTTGCAAAGATGCGGGTGTGCCGCTTATTGCCAGCATGGGTACGGGCAACAAGTGGGATCCGACCGCTTTTCGCGTATCGGATATTTTTGCCACCCACACCTGTCCGCTCGCCCGCGTGATGCGGCGTGAGCTGACCGCACGCGGCATTACCGCTCTGCCCGTGGTATGGTCGCCCGAAAAGCCCGCCGTCAGCGGCGTGGACAACGACGGCAAGCGCGTGCCCGCAAGCCTATCCTTTGTCCCCCCCGCCGCGGGGCTGTTGCTCGCGGGCTATGTGATCCAAACGCTGCTCGGGCGCAAGTTTGATGGGAAATAACCGATTTTCATTGACTTTTTGACCCGTTTGGGCTATACTACTCGCATATTCAGTATGATTTCGGTTAACAAAGAGTAATATGCTCTTTGGAATATACAATTTGTATAATTTGAAAGGGGAATGATGAAATCATGCCTGACCCTGCCAATGCCATCGGAGACAGTAGCCACTTATGGCTGTTACTGACTCCCCTGTTGCTGTTGTGCACCGCTCTTTGTGCCGCCGCCGAGACGGCCGCTCTCAATTTCAGCGAAAATGCGCTGCGCCGTATGGCTGACGGCGGCAACCAAAAAGCCGCCCGTATTCTTGACCGTCTGGAAGATCCCACCCCCACGGTGCAAGCTCTTCACACCGGTCAGTCGCTCACGACGCTGCTTAACGCCCTGCTGCTTGGCGGCTGGTGCAGTGAACGCTTGCACGCGACGCTGCTTGCCGCTTATCCCGCGCTTGTCGACCACAGCGAACTCATTATGTTTGGTCTGTTGGTGCTGATGACGCTGGCGTTTGCTTACGTGTTGCTGGTGTTGGGAGAACTGGTCCCCGCCCGTGTGGGTACTCACCATCCCGAAACCGTGTTGCTCAAAACCTTTGGGTTCTGGCGGTTTTACACCGCGCTCAATCGGTTGCCCGCGGCGTTGTTTTCGGGTACTGCCCGCCTGATCGCCCGCCTGTTTGGCGTGGCGCCCGAAGCGGAAGAAGCCGTCACCGAAGAAGATATTCTGCAAATGGTGGACGTGGGTGAGGAAACCGGCGCGATCGAAGAGTCCCAAAAGGATATGATTGAAAACATATTCGCCTTTGATGATATCACCGCCGACCAGCTGATGACGCCGCGTACCGACGTGGCGGCTTTGGACGTCACCGACAGCGTGGCGGACGCGCTGGCGATCGTGGTGGAAGAAGGCTATTCCCGCATCCCGCTTTATGAGCAGGATATTGACCATATTATCGGCGTTTTGTACGCCAAAGATCTGCTCCCCTTTGTGGGGCAGTTGCTCCCGCCCGAGCTGACGCTGGCGGAGCTGTCGCACGAGACCTATTTCGTCCCCGGCACCAAACGCTGCGGCGAGTTGTTCTCCGAGATGTCGGAACGCCACCTGCAAATGGCGATCGTGGTGGACGAATACGGCGGTGTCGCCGGTATCGTCACGATGGAAGATCTGCTCGAATCTATCGTCGGCAACATTCAGGATGAATTTGACGACGAGGAGGAAGAGGTCAAAAAGACCGGCGAGGACTCCTTTGAAGTGGACGGCTCGATGAGTATGGATGAGCTGTGCGAGCTGTGGGAGATCACCCCGCCCGAGGGTGAGTTTGAAACGGTCGCGGGCTTTTTGCTCAGCGAGTTGGGACGCATCCCCACCGCCGACGAAGCGGTGCAGGTGGAATTTGACCGCCTGACGCTCACCGTCCTGTCGATGGATGACCGCCGTATCGAGCGTATCCACGTGCAGGTCAAACCCCTGCCGCAAGAGGACGAGGAAACCGAAAAATAACAGTGCCGCCCCGTGGGTCTCCACGGGGCGGTTTTTTACAAAGAACCTGTCAGCACTTTCCTACCTCTGCCAAGCCACCTGTCGGCGGAGTCCTTTTTACAAGAGAGCCATATCTGTACACAATCACGCAAGGCGAGATAATCCACTCGCCTATGCGGCGAGCACCTACTTTCTTTATGAAAAGAAAGTAGGCAAAGATTCATTCGGGGGCAACCCTTCCGATGGGTTTCCCCCGAAACCCCTTTCCACAAACGGCACAAGGGTCAGCGACCCTTGTGAATCCTACCAACTGCCCTCATAGATTTGTCGGCTGTTTTCATTGTGCCCGCCAGCGGTTTTATCGTTTTTCGATAACATTTCATTGACAGCGGCGGTCATCTATGCTATGCTGAAACCATCAAAAAAAGGGGGGCGAGAGGCTTATGGCAGAGGCGTTTTCGAGCGCATACGACATTGTGATCATCGGCGGCGGTCCTGCGGGCGCCACCTTTGCCCGCGAGGCGGCGCAGCTGTTGCCCGACAAGCGTATTTTGCTGGTGAACGGGCAAAGTGACAGCCATCGCAAGGTGTGCGGCGGTCTGTTGGCGCCCGACGCGCAGCAGATGTTCGCGCGGTTTGACCTGACGCTGCCGAAAAGTGTGCTCGCCGACCCGCAGATCTTTGACGTCAAGACGATCGACCTTGCGAAAAAGCGTGTTCGCCATTATCAGCGGCACTATCTCAATATGGATCGCTTTGCGTTTGACAACTGGCTGCTCTCCCTCGTTCCCGCGAGCGTGGACAGACTGGACGCACGTTGCTTGGCGGTGGATAAGAGCGACGGCGGGTTTGCGGTGACGTTGCTCACCGACGCGGGCGAGCAGACGGTGTGTGCCGACTATCTGGTCGGTGCGGACGGCGCAAGCTCGGTCGTGCGGCGCACGCTGTTTGCGCGGCAACTGTCGCGCTACGTGGCGGTGCAACAGCATTTTCGCTGTGCAAACGATGCGTTGCCGCCCTATTCGTGTATTTTTGACCCCGCCACCAGCGACAGCTGCTCGTGGACGATCTGCAAGGATGACCGCGTTATCTTTGGCGGTGCTTTTCCAAAACAAGGCTGTCGGGCGGCGTTTGAACAGCAAAAACAGCATCTGGAAGCGTTTTTGGGGTTTTCGCTGGGTGAGCCGCTGTTCACCGAGGCGTGCCAACTGGGCAGTCCGCGGCGTTGGCGGGATTTTGTGACGGGTGAAAACGGTGCCTTTTTACTCGGCGAAGCCGCCGGTTTTATCAGCGCCAGCTCGTTTGAGGGGATCAGCAGTGCCGTTTTGAGTGGGCGTCTGCTCGCCGAGGCGTTTGCCGACGGCGCGCACGCCTCGGTCGTTGCCAAGGGCTATCGCCGCCGCACCCGCAAGCTGCGCTTGAAGCTTTACCTCAAAACCTTTAAGCGCCGGCTTTTGTGTTCGCCGTTTTGCCGCGCGATGATTATGAAAAGCGGCTTGCAAAGTATAAAAAAATACGATGCGTGACAAAAACCGCCCTGTGGGTGTCCACAGGGCGGTGCTATTTATTTCTCTATTCTGTGCTTGTGCAACATATAGTAAACGGGAACGGCGGCAAGCGGGAACAGCATACCGATCAGCATACCGATTTTGAGCCCCAACTGGTCGGGGGTCAGGCTCAGCGAGACGGCAAGCTCTTGCAACGCGGGGATCTGCACTGCGCTGTCCGCCGCAACGCCCACAAGCTGCGGCACGATCGCGGCACCCATATCGCCGCCTGCCGCCATCAGCGCAAACACCACAACGCCGCCCGCGGCAAAACGGTCGGTGGCTATCACGAGCGACCCCGGCCACATCATTGACGCGCAAAGACCCGTCAGCGCGCACGCAACAAGTCCAACGATGGCAATATCGCTGACGGCCGCGGCGAAATAGCAAGCCGCCGCTCCGATGGCGCCAAAAAGCAACACGCGCGTGATATTTTTGCCGATTTTGGCGTAAAGCGTACGTCCAAGACCGAGTGTCACGCTAAACATCGCGACGCCGAACACGTCGCCCCACACCTTGTCGATGCCAAGCGCGTTTTCAAGATAGGTTGAACTCCACTGCGCCATCGTGACCTCGGTAGCGCCGCCAAGAAAAATACCGACAACGCTTGCCCACAGCGCGGGTTTTTTCAAAAGCGACCCGATGCCGCTCGACTTTTCGGCATTATGCACGCAGGTGATGTTTGTTGAGAAAAACAGAACCGCCGAAATGATGGGAATGAGCAAAAACAGCAACACGAGTATGTACCAGTTTTGCTTACCAAACGCCAGCAAAAACAGGGTGCCAAGGATCACAACACCAACCGCGCCCCACGCATAGACCGCGTGAAGCCCACTCATCTGTCTGTCGGGATCGTCCGACGGGATCGAGGCGACGATGGGGCTTATCAGCACCTCGGCAAGTCCTGCCGCCGCCGAAGAAATGACCGTGCCTATCGCAATACCCACGTAGGCGTATTGCGGCGCCAAGGTTGGCACTAACGCAAAAATCAAGAACCCGATAACCGTTAAAAACGGCATCGTGCGCACAACCGCCGGTATGTTAAACTTGTGCGAAAAGAACGAGAAAATAAGATCTACCGTCAGTTGCGTCGCAAAGTTTATCACGACCAAAAGACCGAGCAGCGAATACGACACTCCGTACAGTGAACGGATAGTCAAAAACAGAATGGGCGAAATGTTGCCTGCAAAAGCCATCGTTACGTTTACCATATAGCAGGCGAGCTTTAATCGTTTGTAGTTCGTTTTCATAATCCACCTACAAAACGGAGACGACTTCTTTGCGAAGTGTCTCCGTTTCTAAAAACATAAATTAAGTTTTCTGTTGCCTATCCATTTCCCTTGCGGGAAACAGCGGGACGTCGAGACGCCCGAAGGAAGTGCCCTTGGGGTGCGCCGTTCCCTACAGTAGCACCGTTTTTAAGCCGTGCGAAATCGGTTTTCTTTTGCCTACTTCTTCAAAAGAAAGGAAATCGGTTTTCTTTTGCCTACTTTTCTTTCCCAAAAGAAAAGTAGGTGCTTACTTTTCTTTTTTCAAAAGAAAAGTAAGTTATTCTTGCTCCAACCAGCGCATAGTCAGACCGGTAATGAGTTTCGGGTAGAAATAGGTGGATTTTTGCGGCATCTTCTCACCCGCAGACGCCACCGCGCCGATTTCGGACACGCGGGTGGGGTTAAGCAGGAAGGCGTACTGGCTGTCGCCGTTATCCACCGAGCTGAGCGCCTCCGCCATATCACGGGTGTAGGTCAGGCTACGCTGTGCCGCCATATCCTCTTTGTCGATTTTGAGCTGTTGCTCCAAGATGAGGGTGTGCAACACCGTCACGTCCAGCTCCTGCGAAGCGGCGGACAGGTCAGGCAACAACGCCTTGACGGCGGAATCGTCTTTCAAGGTGAGCAGGGCGGCGGCATCTTTGGCATAGAAACCAAACGCCGTTTCGCCCGCCGCATACGCCGCGTCCAGTTCCTTTTTGAAGTCGGCGGGAGCGACGGTTTCCACCGCAAACTGACCCTCGCACGCTTTGAGCAGTGCCGCCGCATCCGCTTGGGGCAGATTGCGCACCAGACGGTGGGTCGGGAACACCACCAAACCGGGATGGCTCATCTCCACCAGCATCATCATCACGCTGTCGGACGGCGCACCCACGGGCGTGCCGTTTTCGCGGCGCCAGTCGCGATAGTGGATCGCGGTTTCATAGCGGTGATGACCGTCGGCTATATAGAGCTTCTTATCCGCAAAATGCGCGGTCAGACGGTCACAATCCGCCTCGTTTTCAATCGCCCACAGACGGTGACGCAGCCCCGCCTCGTCCACCATATCAAACACGGCAGTCGCGGTATCGGCAAAAGTCATCACGTCCAGCTTATCGTCGCCGTCCTGATACAGCGAATAGATGTTACTGAAGTTGCAGGCGGTCGCTTTCATCAGCTCAAAGCGGTCGGCTTTGGCTTTGGAGAGGGTGTATTCGTGCGGCAGCACCACGCCCTCGGAGAAGGGGGACAGTTGCACCGCGCCGACGATGCCCGCGATGTTATAGTCCTTGCCTTCAACGGTAAAGTCGATGGCGTAGAGGTAAAAAGCGGGGACGTCGTATTGTTTGAGCTTGCCCTCGGCTTGCCACGCCGCCAAGGTTTCAGCCGCCACCGCATAAGGGTTTTCTCCCTCGCGGGGCAGTTCCAGGCGGATCACGTTGTGGGGATTGCAGCGCAGGTAAGCGGTGCGCTGTTCCTCGGAAATAATGTCATAGGGCGGGCAGGTCAGCGCCTCGATGTCACCCGCAGCAGGGGTGAATTGCAGGGCGCGGAAAGGTTTGACGATAGCCATGGTGTAACCTCCAAAAAAATTCGTGATATTTTTGATTATTGTACTCTATCTTTGCCGTGGCGTCAAGATGTTAGCCGTGGATGGTATAGTGGTGATAATAGCCCGCAGAGCCCAGCGGTGCCATATACTGCGTGACGCCGTCGGTCAGCACGTCGATATGGGGGAAATGCGAGTCACCGCAGAATACCGCTTTAACAGGTGAACCGCTGCGCGTGATACTGCACATCACCTTTTGCCAGTTATCGTTGTGTCGACCGAGTAAACTACCGATGGTAAGGTCGCGTTTCCACCTTTTGACCTCATCCTCATGCAGGGTGGGGCAAAAAAGTGGGATATGCTGGCAGATGATGGCGTTGGTTTCGCCTGCAAGCGCGGCATCGAGCTGTTCTGCCACGCCGTCCTCATAGTAGCCGCAGGTGTTATCGACGGCAACAAAGGTCAGCTCCCCTACCTTCACCTTATGTACGTCGGTGTTGCCGTCGCACAGGTCGGCAAATTTCGGACGCTCGACCTCTTTGGCATAAGCGGTGTGGTATTCGTTGAAATAGGACCAGTCGTGGTTGCCGAGGGTGAAGATATAAGGGATGGGTAGGGCAGCGAGCTTTTGTTTGATGTAGGCAATAGAGGAGTCAGAGGGGAAGTCGGTGACGTCGCCCGTAAAGACGACGGCGTCGAGTTCGTCCTTGTGCTCCTCGATATAGTCGCACAGCGCCTCAAAGCGCGGTACCGTCATCACGCCGTCGGTGGTGAATTCCACCTCGCGCGGTGCGGCGTAGGCGGCGCAGGCGGGAGGCACGGCGTCGTCTATCATATGCAAATGGTTATCGGACGCGTGCAAAATACGGTAGGTTTGCTGCAAGCCGTCAATAAGTATATCGTGGTGCGCCAATTTAACTTTTTCCATGAGGATCCCTCCCTTTATCGGGTTTCAGTATAGCACAGCCGCCGCCGATTGGCAACCAAAATGCGAAAAATATGGAAAAATACTTTGGCAAAAGGTGCAAAAAAAGACCTGATGCAAGGCATCAGGTCTTTAGTGTCGGCACCTACCTATTTTCCCGGGCCGCTTCCAGCCAAGTATTTTCGGCGCAAGTGAGCTTAACTGCCGTGTTCGGGATGGGAACGGGTGTACCCTCACCGCCATCGGCACCGACTGTATGTCAACGGGCGTATGCCCGTTGGCGACTTGTTGTCCACACCCTGAAAACTGAATAAAGGTTGAATGAGGAAAAATGATGAGTGCGGCAGCATCGAATGCCGCAGAGAGCAAGCGATCCGTTAAACGAATGCGGGTCACAGTCCGTTACCGTAGCTCTCGCAACGGCTGTGACTGACAAAGGTCAAGCCCTCGGACGATTAGTACTGCCAAGCTCAA